>NZ_JAIMBW010000001.1:2555555-2875000 GCF_019195455.1 Gymnodinialimonas phycosphaerae
TCAATCGCGGCAATCTCGGCGCGGAATTGACCGGCCACCTGGTTTGCATCGGTCAGCACCTTCGCGGTCTCCAGCGTTTCAACTGTCCGGTCGCGCATGAGCCACGTGCCATCGACCATCACATCGCGCACATCCGTTGGCATCGTGGCAAACACCAGCACCGAATAGGAATCATAAATCGGCTGCAGTCGCGGCGATGACAGATCAATGCGGATCAGATCGGCCCGTTTGCCGACCTCCAAAGAGCCCGTGTCGGCGTCAAGGCCCAGGACCCGCGCGCCCTCGATCGTCGCCATGCGGATGACATCGCGCGTCGGTAGCGGCTTGCGGGACGCGCCAAGGATCTTGGCGAAGATCGACACGACGCCAAACTGGGAGAACAGATCAAGTGTGTTCCCACTCATCGGGCCATCGGTGGCGATGCCCACGGGGATGCCGGCGCGACGCATATCGTCGACCCGCGCCATACCTCGCCCGGCCTTTCCGTTGGAGCGTGCGTTGTGCGCCACACGCGTTCCTGTGCGCGCAAGGGTCTCGATATCCGCGTCATCCATCAGCAGGCAATGCGCGGCGATGGTGCCGGGCTTCAGAAGCCCCGCCCTGTCACAGACGGCGGTGGTGGTCGTCCCGTGGGTCATGGCGGCCCAATCCACTTCGGCCTCGGTCTCGGCCAAATGGATCTGAATACGCGTTTCCGGGTGCGTTTCGTGCCAATCTGCGACGCGCTCCATGACCGCCCTGCCGGTCGAGTATGGCGCATGGGGCGCGATGGAGGCGGTTACCCGCGACAGCCCCGCGCAGTGATCCGCCAATGCATCACACAGCGCGAAACCTTCATCGAAGCTGCGGTGGTCGGGCGGGTCGAAATCGGCCAGCGTCTGCCCCACGACACCGCGCATACCAGAACGCGCGATGACGTCTGCGACGACGGTCTCGTGGTAGTACATGTCCGCGACGGTTGTGACGCCGCCCATGATCATCTCCAGCGCGGACAGGGTCGAGCCCGCGCGCACCATCTCGGGCGAGACGAACTTGCGTTCCAGCGGAAGCATGTAGCGGAACAGGCGGTCATCGACGTCTTCACCCAACCCGCGGAACAGCGACATGGCCATATGACAATGGGTGTTCACCATGCCGGGCATGATGATGTCGCCGCCCATGTCGCGGGTCGCGTCGGCCCCGGGCGGCGGTCCATCGCCAAGCGCTTTGATCTTACCATCTACTACAAGAATCCAACCGAATTGATACTCCGTCATCTGCGCATCGACGGTAAGGATCCAGGCGTTCGTGAGAAGCGTCTTCATTCCGGCTTCAGGATCGCGCATTGATCCGGATTGGGAACCAGCGTCACGCGGGTGCCGGACTCGAACGGTGACGCGAGCGAGCCGTTCGCAACCAGATGGCCCGGTCCGGTTTCGCACTGGTATTGATAGGTGCGCCCCAGATAGGTCCGCAAGCCAAGCGTCGCTGGCAGGCCCTCTGCCACATCGGCGGTGGTCACATGCAGGCCATCGGCCCGGGTTGCGAGGATGAATTCATCCGGGATCTCGCCCAATTGATCCTGTGACAGGCTCAAGACCGCCCCGCCCTTGGCCTCGGCGCGCACCAGTGCGCCGTCGCGATTGAGGACTTTAAGGTCGATCAGGTTCTCAAACCCGACAAAGCGCGCGACAAAGCTGTTCGCCGGGCGCTGGTACAGGGTCTCGGGCGTGTCGAGCTGTCTGATGCGGCCCTGATCCATGATCGCCACCCGGTCAGAGATCGAGAACGCTTCTTCCTGGTCGTGGGTCACATAAAGCGCCGTGGTCCCATTGGCGCGCTGAAGTTGCCGTATCTCGATCCGCATATCGACGCGGAGTTTCGCATCCAGATTGGACAGCGGCTCGTCGAACATCAGCAGGGGCGGTTCGATCACCAGCGCACGCGCCAGCGCCACTCGTTGTTTCTGGCCGCCTGACAATTCGCTTGGCAAGCGGTCCGCCAAATGCACCAGACCTACGCGTTCCAGCATGGCCATCGCGCGTTTTCGCTGCTCATCCCCCGGAAGTTTGCGTTGCTTCAACCCAAAGCCCACGTTGTTGAGGACACTGAGGTGCGGAAACAGGGCGTAGCTTTGGAACACAAGCCCGATATCGCGGCCATGGGCAGGAAGGCGCGTCAGGTCCTTGTCTCCCAGACGGATCGCTCCGCTGGTAGGTTGCATGAACCCCGCGACCAATCGCAGGGTCGTGGTCTTGCCACAACCAGACGCCCCCAGAAGCGAGACCAACTCGCCGTCGCCCACCTCCAGCGACAGGTCCTCCAGCACCTTTGTAGTCCCATAGTGGGCGGTGATTTTTTCAATGGAAAGCGGCAGGGTCATTGAGTGATTTGCTTTCTACTTGGCCACGACGGTCAGCCCGAGCGTACGCTCGACAATGATCATGACGATGATGGTCAGGGCCATCAGCAGGACGGATACCGACGCGACGGTCGGGTCGAAGAACTGCTCGACATGGGCGAGGATCTGGATTGGGAGGGTCGAGATACCCGGACCTGTCAGAAACAGCGAGACGGACACGTCGTTGATCGAGGTGATGAAAGCGAGGATAAACGCCGCAATTACGCCCGAGCGGACGTTGGGCAAAACGATAGTGAAGAAGGTCTTAACCGGGCGACTGCCAAGGGAAATCGCCGCCTCCTCGATGGAGAAATCGAACGACGCAAGCGCGGCGGAGATGACGCGCACCACGTAAGGCAGCACAAGAAGCGTGTGCCCGATCAGCAAAGAATAGATTACCGGAATGCCGAGGCCAACATTGATGGACCGCAGCAGCGAAAAGCCGATGACGATCTCGGGCACCAGAATGGGCAGGATGAACAGCGTCGACAGCCAGCCCGGCAGATGGATCCGGTGCCGGTTCAGCGCGTAGGCCGCAGGTATCCCGATCAGCAGCGCGATGAACGTCCCCAGCAATGCTACCTGAAACGAGGTCACGATGGTGCGGCGGAAGGCCGAGATTTCCCAGATGTTTTCAAACCAGTGAAGGGTCAGCCCCTGGGGCGGAAAGGCCAGATAGGACGTGTCCGAGACCGAGGCGCCGAAGATGATGATCAGGGGACCAATCAGGAAGAAATAGACCAGGACCGTCAGCAGGATCAGCGCGGGGTGGATGCGGGTGTTCATATCAGGACGCCATCGGGTTGAGACGCTTTGCCAGCCGCGTCATGACAAGAACAGTGGTGACGATCACCACAACCATGATCGCCGCAACCGTCGAAGCGCTGACCCAATCAAAGCTGACCATTGCCCGCTGATGCAGGAAGGTCCCCATCATCATCTGCCGTGTCCCCCCCAGAAGATGCGGGGTCGCGTAGGATGTGAAGCTGGCGGTGAACACCAGCACAGCCCCCACGATCAATCCCGGCGTGGCCAACGGCAGAATAATCTGCACGAAGGTCGCCGTGGGCGAGGCCCCTAGCGAGGACGAAGCTTGGAGCAGATCGTCGGGAATGTTCTCCAGCACGCCGATAAGCACCAGGATCATCAAGGGTATGAAGATGTAGATCATCGCGATCACAACAGAGGTTTGGCTATAGAGCAGCGCCATAGGCCGCTCGATCACGCCCAACCACTCCAGCGTGTTGTTCAAAACGCCGTTGCGGCCCAGGATAATGAGCCATGCGAACGAGCGGACCACCACGCCCGTCAGCAATGGAAACACCGCCAGAACGATCAGGACCGATTTCATCCATGGCGGGCAGCGTGACACGACATAGGCCGTGAGCAACCCGAAAAAGAGCGCCATGATCGTGGTGAGTGCCGCCACCTCGAACGTGCGCCAAAGGACCGTGCGCTGAAACCCCGACGAGAAGAACTCCACGTAGGGGGCGAACACACCGCCGGGGGCGGTGAAGGTCACGCTGATCGTGGCGGCGACGGGAATTATCAGAAAAAGAGACACGGCCAGTGTCGCGGGTGACGACAGCATCCAGCCTGCAAGGCGTTTCATGTATGGGGGGCCTTCAATGGTGGTCGTCTGCGTCCTTGGGGCGGGGGATGCCCGCCCCAAGGGATCACGGCAGGCCGTGGTTTACATGCCGAAGATTTCGTTCCAGCGGTTGATCCAGTCGTCCAGGTTCGCGTTCATCGGCCCGTAGTCGACGAAGTTGAGGCTGCTGATCATCTCGTCACCGTAGGTCCAACCGGCTGCCTGTTCTTCCGTCAGATCGACGCCCGTGTTCACGGGCGCATCGACGCCCCGTTCGGCCAGTGTCTGCTGGATTTCGGCCGACAGGACAAAGTTCAGGAACTGATGGGCCAGCTCCACATTTTCGGACCCGGAGGCGATGTTGATCGTGTTGAGCGTGGCGATGTCACCATCGTCAAGGTCCGCCCAAGCCACCGAGGGCACCGCAGATTGCAGACGGCCGAGGGCAAAGTCCTGGGCCATTGAAACAGCAATCTCGCCGGTGGAGAAAAGGTTAATCATCTCTGACCCGGTGTTGTAGTTGGTCAACACGTTGGGCTGGATTTCGGCCACACCTGCGAACGCCGCATCGGGGTCTGCGTAGGCATCCACGCCAGCACGCTCTCCTGCGCGCAGCACGACCATCGGGCCAGCTGTCGTCGTGATGCCGGGCAGAGACACGGCGCCCGCCAGATCTTCGCGCCACAGATCGTTCCACGACGTGATCGGTGTCTCGACCTCATCGGCGTTATAGACAATACCCACCCGCCCAATGCTGTAAGCGGGGCCGTACTCGCCCTGTGGCGCTTGAGCGAAGGAATAGAGGTTGTCGATATTGGGCACCTGCGCGCGGTCAACGGGCTGGAACAAGCCCAATTCGATCCCCAACTGTGAGAACCGGTCCGTCAGGTAGATCACGTCAACCCCTTCGCCACTGCGCAGTTGCAGACGGCTCAGGCGGTCAGCGTTGTTGCCGGTCTCGAAAATCACCTCGCAATCACACATTTCCTGGAACGGGTCGATGATGATTTCCTGAAGCGCATCGCCGTTGAACCCCCACCATGAGACGACGAAGGTCTCGGACTGCGCCAGGGCTGGCGCGGCGGAAAGCATGGCGGCGACCGAAACCGTTGCGGCGCCCAAAGTGTGAAGTCTTTTCATGATAGTCCTCAGTTTTGAAAGTGTCCGGAGCAGGCTCCGAACCAGCGGCAGATTGATGGTGAAATCGTATGGAGGGTCTGACGTAGACGCAAGGTCAAGCGCCGGATGCATGCCCGAAGAACAAGCGGATGCGCAATTGTTAGGCAGCTACCAAACGATGGCATGAGTCTCGCCCGTTGCAACGTTCACGAACCCGTCCGGCGCCCGGTCGGATGGCGCCACAAGAACCCAGCGCCACGGCGCGCAGGTGAGGGTGGCGAACGCCAGTCGTTCCGGAAACCCAGGGAACCAGCGGGGGCTGAAGGTAGGCTCGTACATCCAGTCCACCTTGCCACCTTCCGCGTAGAGTGCCTGCATTTCGGCATCCAGCTCTTCGGGCGGGCGACAGGTCATCAGGCCGCCGACCTCATAGCGCACCGTGGCAGCCAGCTTACCTTCCCGCACCAGTGCCCAGCCACCCTGGGTGTCGCGCAACGCGTTGGCCGCCTGCGCCATCGCGGCGTCAGACGAGCCGACCGCCCAGATATTGTGCTTGTCATGCCCCATCGAACAGGCCAGCGCCGTGTCGGGCGTGCGGGGTCCCGTCCCCAGCCAGAACATGGCAGAGGTTTTGCCCTGCCCGGAAAAGCGGTCGACGATGGCGAACTTCGTGACGTTGCGTTCAGGATCGCGCTGCACGTGACCATCCGCGACGGGCAGATCCATCGTGATGAAGTCATCGTCCCAATGGAACGGGCGCAGCAAGGCCGCCGTCATCGTGTCGCGTCCCGGCTTGGCGGGAATTGCAAAGTCGGCGGCGGACAGGTCGCGGGTGATGTTGACGGTCTGCGTCGCCCAATCGGGCCAATCGATCCGTGGCACCGAAGGAAGGTACCTGCCCGCCTCCGCCACAAGATCACCATCGGCCCAGACCTTGGCGATCCCGACCTTGGCCAGATCATCCAGCAGAACGATATCCGCAAACCGCCCCGGCGCGATGGATCCGACCCAAGGCGTCAGCCGCATATGGCGCGCCGGGTTGATCGTGACCATCTGAATGGCGATTTCCGGGGGCAACCCGGCCTCGATCGCAAGGCGCACGTTATGATCCGTGGCGCCCAGTTTCATCGTGTCCGAGCAGGAGCGATCATCGGTGGTCAGCGCGAACTGGCTCCACTCCGTCAGGCCCGCATCCATCAGGCCCCGGATCATCTCTGGCAGCGAATGCGGGCGCAGTTCCATGAAGAGGCCGCGCCGCAGCTTGTCGAGCACCTCTTGCATTGTCCACGCCTCATGGTCCGAGGCAAGGCCCGCCGCGCCAAATGCGTTGATCGTAGGCAGATCCTTGATGCCCGCCGCATGGCCCTCGATCACGCCGCGTTTCTCGAAGGTGGCCTCGATCATCCCCCACAGGCGGTCGTAGGACGGGTTGTCGGGGTTCCAGACGGCGGGCCAATCCATCACCTCGTCCAGACCCGCCACCATCAGGCTTTCGGACAGGAAACCAAGCTGCTCATCATAGCCAAAATGCCCGCCGCCCCACTCAAAGGCCGTGGGCGGCACGGCAGAGCCCGGCAGCGGAAAGATCTTCTGCGGGCTGCCCGACAGCCGTGCCTTGAGCCAGAATTCAAGGTTGCGCGCGCCATTGACGTTGGAGAATTCGTGACTGGCCTCACAGGTCCATGTGTTGCCGTGGGGCAGTACCAGCGCGGCCTCCCATTCCGGGGTGACGTGAGAAGACTCGATATGTTTGTGAACTTCGCCAAAGCCGGGAACGGCCATCAGGTCTGGTTCATGCACCTCATTTTCGACGGTGCCGGGATAGGACCCCGCTGGCCCGACATAGGCGATGCGGCGGCCCACGATGATGATTTCCTGATCGTCCAGCCACATTCGCGAGTGAACGTCGAGCAGTTTACCCACCCGAAGACGCGTATCCGCAGGCTCATGCCCCAGTGCCACCCGCACCAGACGCTGACGGATCTTGACCTCGTCGGCGGCATTGATCAGTTGGTCCGCTGGATTGGTCATGCCGACGCCTCGTAATCGATAGAGGCGGCGTAAAGACTGACAACGCGGTCCATGTCAGCCGCTTCAACAATCGTCCGCGCAGGCGTGCCCAGACGACCGGTGGGATCAACGACCGTCATGCCGCGTGTCAGGCCGGGGGCCAAGGCCACGTCAACGGAGGCTTGCAGCGCTTGCGTCACCACACCCGGGTCAATGACCACGGCGGCAGCCAGCGTGTCGACGAAGCGAAAGTGATCGCCACCACCGAAGCCCGCGACGACGGATCTGGCATGGCGCACCAGCGCTTGGGAAAACGCCTTGGCGCGGCCATCGGGGCGCGCGTCAAACAGGGTATCGACCTGCACCCCCGTGATCTTGTGGGCGGCACAGGCCTCCCACGGGACGAGCGTGATCTCGATCCCGGCGGCAAGGACAATGTGTGCCGCTTCGGGGTCGGCGAAAAAGTTGAACTCGGCGGCGGGCGTGATGTTCCCGCGGCCGTAGACCGATCCGCCCATGATGGTGACGTTGCCGATGCCCGTGACGCAATCGGGCGCAAGGCGCAGAGCCAAGGCCAGATTGGTGAGCGGGCCGATCATCAAAAGATCGATCCTTTCGGACCGGTTCGCGGCGTCTTGCAGGCTCGCGACGATGGTGCCCACGCCGTTATTCCCGGCAGGCTCTGATATCAGGTCCGGGCGCGGGGCGCCGCCCAAACCGTCCACGCCGTGGATTTCGGTTGCGTCATGGACCGGCTGGACCAAGGGCCGGTCCGCACCCATGTGAACTGGAATATCGGCCCGCCCGGCCACGGTCAGAACCGACAGCATGTTGCGGGTGGCCGCCTGCAGGCCCACGTTACCGGACACGATCGTTATCAGATCCGGCGCACGATCTGCGGCAAGCAGCATCAGCAGCGCCTGCGCGTCGTCCACGCCGCCGTCGGAATCAAGGATAAGCTTTCGCGTCACGCCGAGGGTGTCCAGATCGTGCGAGGAAGGCTCGACAGGACATCCGCGCCTGTGTCCGTGACAGTCACGATATCTTCAAGGCGGACGCCAAAGCGGCCCTCAAGATAAATACCGGGCTCGATCGAGAAGACGTTGCCTGCCTGCATAACCGCCTCGGACGTGGCGGTGATATAGGGCGGCTCGTGGATGTCGATGCCAAGACCGTGGCCCGTGCGGTGGATGAAAGCATCGCCGTAGCCCGCGGCGGTGATGACGTCGCGCGCGGCCTTGTCGATGTCGCGCGCGATGACGCCGGGCCGTACGGTCGCAAGGGCCGCCTGCACGGCTTCTTCCACGATAGAGGTGACTTGCAAGAACTCCTCATCCGGGGCGTCGCCGAACCAGCCGCAGCGGGTCATGTCGGAGGGGTAGCCGTTCAAACGACAGCCGGTGTCGATCAAAACGGCCATGTTCTGTTCCAATACCGTGTCACCGGTGTGGTGATGCGGATAGGCGCCGTTCGCGCCAAAGGCCACGATGGTGAATTCCGGCTTGGCGCCGTTGGCCTTGTAGTGATCGGCGATGACGCGCGCGATGTCGCGTTCGGTCATTCCGGGCTTCAAAGCCTCGAATCCGGCCATGGAAGCAGCATCGTTCACGCGCGCACAATCCTTCAAGGCCTTGATTTCGCTTTCATCTTTCATCGCGCGCAACGCACCGAGGGTGGTATCCGAGAAGCGGCGCACGGGCGCATCCATGGCATCCAGCAGCAGAAGCGCGAAATCGGCGCGCATCGCCTCGTCTATGGCGACCGTCAGGCCGGGCGCGGTGGCATCGCAGGCGGCCAGCAGGGTTGTCAGGGCCTGTGCCGGGCCATTCTCATCCGTCCATGTCTCGAACGGCAGATCGGTTGCTTGCCGCACGGAATTGGCATTGAGCGCGGGCATCAGGAACCCGGCGTGGGTCTGGCTGATCAGCAACAGCACGGGCCGCTCGTCCCCGTGGGGATCCGCACCAGAAAGCCACGCCATGTGCGACGTGGGGCCAAGCGCCACAAGGTCGGTCCCGGTTTCTTGCATCCGAGTACGTAAACGCGACAGGCGGTCTTTGAAAGTGTACATGTAAGGCCCCCTTTTGGGAAAAAAGTCAGGAAACGGAAATCGCCGGCCCGTGGTGGGGCCGGCGACAAGGTCATTCACGATCAGCTTTTGTCGACAAGCCGGTAGAACACGAAATCGGAGGTGGCCCCGTTCACGTAACCCGCGACGTTCTCGGCCATGCCGACCTGGTAGGAGGCCTGGAACATGATCACGATGGGCGATTCCGCCTGCACCCGGCGCTGAAGCTCCAGATACATCTCCTCGCGCACGGCCGGGTCGGATTCCGTCAGGGCCGCCGTCGTCATTTCGTTCAGCTCTTCCGGAACCGCCCAGGAATTCCGCCATGTGGTCGTGGCGGTGTAGGTTTCCTGCCGGTTGTCGGAGTTGTAGGCGAACGCTTTGGCGTTGGAATGCGGGTCCATGAAGTCCGGGCCCCAATACAGCAACATCGCTTCATGGCTGCGATCACGGTAGCGGGTGATCACCTGAGATCCGGTGCCGGGAAGGATTTCGAACTCGATGCCCGCTTCCGCAAAAGACGCCTGCAGCGATTGCGCCATGTCCGTAAAGGGGGCGGCGTTGATCACGTCGAGCGTGACGGTGATCGGCAGTTCGATTCCTGCGTCTTCCAGGATCTGCGCGGCACGCTCAGGGTCATAGGAATAGGGCGTGTCGGTCAACGCACCCGGGAAACCTTCTGGCCAGAAGGCCTGATGGATTTCCATCTGGCCCGCGATGATCGAGTTGGTCATGCCCTCGTAATCCACCAGATACCGCGCGGCTTCCCACACGGCAGGGGGTGTCAGGGCCTCCACGTTCTGGTTGAACGATAGGAAATGAACGGCGGCTTGCGGGAAGGTTTCCACCTGCAATTCGCCCTCAAGACCGGCGATCTGATCCGGCGTCAGGTTACGCGCGATGTCAACGTCACCGGCTTCTAGCAGCAACTGCTGCGTTGCCGACTCTGCCACGTGGCGGATGATGACGCCTTCGATGGCGGGGGCGCCATTGAAGTAATCGGGGTTGGCATCCATGCGGATCAGTTCGGCCGCACGGAAAGTGTTCAGAGAAAACGGCCCGGTACCCGCCGTGTTGGCGTTGAGCCAGGCGTTGCCCATGTCGCCGTCGACCGCGTTGGCCATGGCGGTTTCCATATCCACGATGGACGCGGGTCTCGAGGCGAGGACGTTCATCACGAAGGCAGGCGAGAAGTCGCCCTCGTAGCGCACGGTCACGGTATTGCCGTCTGCCGTCACCATCTCGGCCACGTTCTCAGGGGTCCAACCCAGTTGGGTCAGGATGAAGGCTGGCGTCAGGTTCAACTGCACCACGCGGGAAAACGATCCCACGACATCCTCGGCCCGGAACGGATTGCCGGAATGGAAGGTCACGCCGTCACGCAGGGTGAAGACGATGGTTTTTGCCTCTGCGTCAATCTCCCACGAGGTGGCGAGGCCGGGGGCCAGCACCGTGGTGTCTTCGGCGTCGTATTGCACAAGGCGGTCATAGGTGTTGGTCACCAATTCACCGGAGGTGAATTCATAGGCCTGCGCCGGGTCGATCGCGACGATGTCATCGATGTTCTGGGCCACGACGAGGATTTCGGGCGGCGTGTCCGCGAAGGCCGCGGGCGTGGCTAGGGGCAGCGCCAGCATCGCCGATAGCAGGGCGGGTTTCAGCAATCTCATTGGGATCAACCTCCGTGTTGGTGTTAATGTGGCGCGCAAGTTCATCCGAAAACCGGTATCCACTTTTCGGCTCGCGCTTCAGCCATTGGTATTGGCCGGGTTCAGTTCGGGCAGTTTTACGGCACCTTTGCGTTGCAGAACCGACAGGGTTCCGGTCCAGAGGATGCGCGTGGTGGTCTTGGTCTCGTTGGACCACGAGTGGGGAGTTGAGCCGAAATAATGCAGGCTGTCCCCCTGTTGAAGAATGAAGCTTTGTCCGCCAAGGGTCTGGGTGATTTCACCACTGAGCAGGAAGATGATCTCTTCCCCTTCATGGTGCACGACTTCGGACGCATAGCCGGGCGGAACGTGCAGAATGTAGCACGACAACTCGGCCCCCGGAAGATCGGCGCCGACAGATTCGTACAGGATGGACGAGCCGTCGATGGAAAACTGGGGCCGCGCGCCCGTTCGTGAAAGACTATCGGCAGGTTTGGGTGTGGTGATGAAATACTCAAGGCCAACAGACAGCCCCTGCGCAATTTGCGCCAGCGTGCCAAGCGACGGCGTGGCTTGTCCACGCTCCACCTGGCTGAGGTAGCCGACCGAAAGCGAAGCGTCATCGCAGAGCGCCTGCAAGGTCAGGTTCAACTGCTTGCGCCGCTTGCGGATCAGGGCGCCGAGGGCCGGATCATTGTTCGACGTTGGCCGCGCCATGATTTTGCCCCTCCCGTTCACCAATCATCATAATTTTTTTGATCTAAGCAAAACTATTTGCCAAAACCAAGCAAAATGTTGCACCGTCGGTGCGTGGCGCTGTTGTCGCAGCCACCGACAGGACCCCGTGACCCGATGACCTTTCAAGACATCAGATCCGACGTGATCGGCGGCACTGCCCTTGGGATTGCCCGGTTCGTGATCGTCGTGGCGCTGACGTTTCTCGGCCTTTTGGCGCTGACCTTTTTCATTGGTCGCGTGGTGCCGATTGATCCAGTCCTCGCGGTTGTTGGAGATCGTGCCACGCCCGAGCAATACGAGGTGGCGCGCGTCGCCATGGGCCTCGAGCGGCCGCTGATCGTACAATTCTTCAGCTACGTTGGCGATGTCTTGCGGTTCGATCTGGGCATGTCGACGTCTACCAACCGCCCTGTTGCCGAAGACCTTGCGCGGGTCTTCCCGGCCACGTTGGAAATGGCCACCTTGGGAATTCTCATCGGCGTGGGTCTGGGCGTGCCCGCAGGCGTACTGGCCGCCGCCTGGCAAGGCAGTTGGGTGGATCAGGTGATCCGCGTCTTCGCGCTTCTGGGCTATTCGGTTCCGGCGTTCTGGTTGGGGCTGGTGGGCCTTGCGGTGTTCTACGCATGGCTTGGCTGGGTCGAGGGGCCGGGCCGCGTCAGCATCTTCTACGATGGCATGACGCCCGTGGTGACGGGCCTTTTGACGGTGGACGCGGTACTGGATGGCGACTGGGCGGTCTTCCGAAGCGCGTGGTCCCACATCATTCTTCCTGCCACGATCCTGGGGGTGTTTTCACTTGCCTATATCGCCCGCATGACACGGTCGTTCATGCTGGACCAACTGAGTCAGGAGTACATCACCACCGCCCGCGTCAAGGGCGTGCCGGAGTGGCGGGTGATCTGGGTCCATGCCTTTGGCTCGATCCGGGTGCCGCTGATCACGGTGATCGGGCTCAGCTACGCAGGCCTGCTGGAAGGGTCCGTGATGATCGAAACGGTGTTCTCCTGGCCCGGCATCGGGAACTACCTGACCACGGCGCTGTTCAACGCCGACATGAACGCGGTCCTTGGCGCGACGCTTGTCATCGGGGCGGTCTTCATCCTGATCAACAAGGTGTCGGATGTCCTCTACCGCGTCCTCGATCCGAGGAGCCGATAACATGCGCGACTGGCTTCTGAGCGATAGCCCCGCGTCGCGCGGCCAAGCGGCATTTGGGCGGGCGTATCGCATCACGCTTGATCTGCTGCGCAACCCGTTGGCGGTTGCGGGAGCCTTGATCATTGCGGGGCTGATCCTGACGGCGATCTTCGCCGGAGCGATCGCGCCAGAAGGGCCGGGCGGACAATTCCTTGACCGCCGCCTGCAACCGCCGTCGTCCGAGCATTGGTTCGGCACCGACCAATTGGGGCGCGACATCTTCGCCCGTGTGGTCCATGGCGCACAGATCACGTTGCAGATCGTCGCGCTGGTGGCGATCATTTCTGCCCCTTTGGGGCTGCTGATCGGGGCGATCTCGGGCTATTTCGGCGGCTGGATCGACCGGACACTGATGGGGATCACCGATGTCTTCCTTTCGATGCCAAAGCTGGTCCTTGCCCTGGCCTTCGCCGCCGCCCTGGGACCGGGGATCGAGAATGCAATTATCGCGATCGCCATCACCACGTGGCCAGCTTACGCGCGCATCGCGCGGGCTGAAACGCTGACCCTGCGCAATTCGGAATTCGTTGCCGCCGTGCGGCTTCTGGGGGCATCGCACACCCGCATCATCACCCGCCACGTGCTACCGCTGTGCACGTCGTCGATGATCATCCGCGTCACGCTCGACATGGCGGGGATCATCCTGACGGCAGCGGGCCTTGGCTTTCTCGGCCTCGGGGCACAACCGCCCGAACCTGAGTGGGGCGCGATGATTTCCGGCGGTCGCAGCTTCATCTACGATCAATGGTGGGTGTCGACCTTCCCCGGCTTTGCCATCATCCTTGTGTCACTTGGCTTCTGCTTCCTTGGCGACGGATTGCGCGACGTGTTGGACCCGAAATCGGAGCGCAAGGGATGAGCCTTCTGACTGTCGAAAACCTTTCTGTCAGCTTCCCGACGCCGAAAGGGCGCGTGAACGTGGTGGACGGCGTCTCCTTCGAGGTGGGTCAAGAGCGGTTGGGCATTGTCGGGGAAAGCGGGTCGGGCAAATCGATGACCGGCCGCGCCATTCTGCGCCTAATCCGTCCGCCCGGTCGTGTCGAAGGGCGGATGACCTTCAAGGGCCAGGATCTTGGCGCCCTGTCCGAGCGGCAGATGCGCCAGGTGCGCGGTGCCAGGATCTCCATGATCATGCAGGACCCGCGCTATTCCCTGAACCCGGTGATGACCGTCGGCGCGCAGATCGCGGAAGCCCTGCGCACCCACGAACGCCTGCCCCGCCGCGAGGTGAAAGCACGCGTGCGCGACATGCTTGAGGCCGTCAAGATCAACGATCCCGACCGCGTGGCACGGATGTACGCGCACGAGTTGTCGGGCGGTATGGGGCAACGCGTGATGATCGCGATGATGCTGATCCCCCGCCCCCGCCTGCTGATCGCGGATGAGCCGACAAGCGCACTTGACGTCAGCGTACAGGGCGATGTGCTGGCCCTGATCAACGATCTTGTGGGGGGCAGCACCATCAACCCCGATGGCATGGGGTTGATCCTGATCAGCCACGACCTGCCCTTGGTAGCGCGGTATTGCGATCGGATTCTGGTCATGAACTCTGGCCGTGTGGTGGAGACGTGTGACGCGAAAGATCTTCACAAGGCGACGCATCCCTACACGCGCGGCCTGCTTGCCGCTGTTCCAAAAATGCACGAACTGCGTGATGAACTTCCGGTAATGGAGCGCACGACATGAGCGCTTCCCCCCCGGCGATCTCGCTGGAGAACCTCGATGTCTCCTATGACGGCACGCGCGTGGTGCAAGGCGTCACCTTCGATGTCGCAAGCGGCGAAAGTTTCGCGTTGGTGGGCGAAAGCGGATCAGGCAAGTCAACGGTCCTGAAGGCGCTGTGCGGTCTGGCACCGGAGTGGACAGGGGACATGAGCATCCTTGGTCAACCGGGAGCGCACCGCCCGACCCGCAAGCTCGCGCGGCAGTGTCAGATGGTATTCCAGGATCCCTATGGGTCCCTGCACCCGCGCAAGACCGTGGATGCGGTCTTGTCGGAGGCGCTTGCCATCCACGGCATCGGCGGTCAGGACGCAGCGGTCAAACAAGTACTTGCAGATGTTGGCCTCAACGCGCGTTTCCGCTTTCGTTACCCGCACCAGATGTCGGGCGGACAGCGCCAACGCGTCGCCATCGCCCGCGCCCTGATGCTGGAGCCGCAAGTCATGTTGCTGGACGAACCGACAAGCGCGCTGGATGTCAGCGTGCAGGCTGAAATCCTCAACCTGCTCAAACGCCTGAGGGCAGAGCGCGGATTGACCTACCTGATGGTCACGCACAATTTGCCTGTGGTTAGCTTCATGTGCGACCGAATGGCCGTGATGAACAAGGGTCGGATCGTGGAAATCGCCCCTGCATCCGCGCTGCACGACGGTAGTTTCCAGGATGCGTATTCCCAGAAGCTCTACGCCGCCAGCGGTGGCACTGAACACGACAGGTAATAATCGATGAACCAATCCGATATGGTGCATAAGCAGTTTGCCGATATTCTCGCGGCCGCAACGACCGAGGCAGAGGTGTTCAATGCACTCCACCGCCTCAGCGATACGCTGATGCCGGTGCGACTTTGGACGGTGATGACCGTCGATCTGGACGCCGGCATCGCGCGGCGTGCTTATTCCAACATGCCAAAGGCCTATCCGCCGTCCGGCACCAAACCGATCACCCCCAACGCCTGGTTCGACATCATCCATGGCCGCCGTGAGACCTTCGTTGCGAACACGCTTGCAGAGATCGCGGAAGTGTTTCCCGACTACGAATTGATTGGATCCTTGGGCTGCGGATCCGTGATGAACCTTCCGGTGTTCGACGGCGACAGTTTGCTGGGGACCGTGAACCTTCTGGATGCCAAGGGCCATTTCACGGCTGAGCGTGTCCGCGCGGTTCAGACCACACTTGCGGACCCGTCCCTTGCTGCGATGCGCGCAGCCAGGGCGTTGTAGCGATCCGCCTAGGTTGGTCGGATCTATTGGGCGCGTCATTCGGGTCGAAGCGATTGGGCCTGCAATCACATCTGGTACTGCGTCTAGAACGCGCTTCGATACAGACCGCCGTCCATAAGGATGTTCTGACCCGTGATATAGGACGCATGGACGCCACACAGATAGGCGCAGGTCGTACCGAATTCATCTGGGTCGCCCAAACGTTGGGCCGGGACTTGATCGGTCCAGCTTTGCGCCACATCCGCGGCCCCGGCGCCGGTCCTGGCGGCTTGGGCGGCAAACCCCTCTTGCAAGCGTTCGGTCAGGAAGTATCCCGGCAGAAGCTGGTTAATGGTGACCCCGCGCGCCGCATAATCACGCGCCACGCCTGCGAGAAACGCAGTCAGTCCCGCGCGCGCGCCGCTGGACAGATCAAGGCCGGACACCGGCATTTTCACGGAGATCGAGGTAATGTTGACGATGCGGCCAAAGCCACGTTCGGCCATGCCGTCGATGACGCGCTGGATCAGTTCAATAGGCGTCAGCATGTTCATCGCAACGCCTTCAACATCCTGAACGCCGACCCCTTCTACCGCGACCTGACAACCGGATTGATCATCCTCGCCGCAATCGGCGTCAGTTCCGCAGGCAACAGGGCGCGGTGAACCAAGCCGCCATACAATCGCGGCTGCATCGATCGCCGGGTGGCCGCGGCCCGAAAGGCAGATCAGTCCTGGCCCGCGACTTTCAAACCAACCATTCGAAACGCTGGTAGCACACGCTTGGCGATTGCATCGTCAAGCCACCATGTATTGAGGTGTCGCCGGATCAGCTTTTCTGCATCATCCTGCCCGACGCCCCGCAGGTGCGCGCCCGCGTCGGCAAGGTACAGGTCGCGCAAAGCGCGACGCGGGATCATTCCACGTCGTGCCCCTCGGGGTCTTGTGCCGGCTTGCGCTTTTTCAGCGCCTCAAACCCGATGATCACGTCTAGCAGTTCAGTCGTGATTTCATCTTGACCCACGGCCCGCATCTCGGACCCCAGCGCTTCGATCCGGTCATCCACCGACCGCTCTGCCTGCTGCATCAGCGCCAGACGCGCAGCGTTTTCTGTCAGCAATGCCTCGGCAATCGCGCGAAACACCGTCGCGAAAAGGTGGCTGCGCACCAGTGCACGGAACAGGTCATCGGCGGGCATGGCGAAGGCGGGCAAGCTGCGCGACACCCATGGTTTTTCGGCCAAACCGGCCATCAGTTCCTTGTCGATGGGAAGCAGCGATGTGGTCACGGGCCGCTGCCCCTGCGCGCTGTCCCGGGCCACGTAAGCCAGCGATACGCTGATGTCGTGCGGAGGTGGGGCGTCGGCGCGGATCGCCTCCAACTTGCGGGTCAACAGGTTCGACAATCGCCCGATCCCGTCCACGGAAGCGGCCGGGAAAAATGTTTGCTTTGCCGCGATTCCGCAATCGGCCAGGGCGTCGGCCATCTGTGCCCCCACGCAAAGCACAGTGTCGGTCTCCGTCTGCTCGGCCACATGGGCTGCCAACGCCTCGTTATAGTTGCCGCACAACCCGTGATCCGATCCGAAAACGATCAGGATCTGCGGCGTGCCCGTTGCGGAGGGCAGATCCAGTGGGCCGAAGTGGGTCAGGAAGGCGTGGAAGCCCTCCAGAACGGAGGCATGGTAGATCTCGATCGCCTTTGCGGCTTGCTCATAGGGGGCAGAGTTGATCACCGATAGCGTCTTCATCGTATGAACGACGCTGCGGATGCCCCGCATGCTGGTCGACCGACGCGCAAGGGTTTCAAGGGTTTGTGCCATGGTCCCCCCTGATCTTGGCACGCGCTTTTGCCCCAAGGGCGACCATCGTCACACGGTCGGCGTCGGCCAGCGGCGCGTCGTCGGCCAACCCCTTGGCGACCCGATCAAGTTGACGTGCGACCAACCCGCGAAGAGCCCCCATGACCTGCACCGTCTCGGCCTCGGTCAACCCGTCGAACTGGCCTTCCATGGCCGCCACCAGAACAGTCAGCTGCTCGATTGCAGGGATCGGATCACGCTCGGGCTGGCGCAGGGCGGCGCGCACGGCAGCACCGCGCGTAAGGCGCGCGCGCGTGGCATCGTCCAGTCTTGTGCCGAAGCGGGCGAAGTCCTCCAGCTCCTCGAATTGCGAGAGGGTCACACGCAGGTTGCCCGCGACCGCGCGGAACGCCTTGCTTTGCGCCTTGCCCCCCACGCGGCTGACGGAGACGCCCAGATCCACCGCCGGGAACTGGTTCTTTCGCACCAGGCGCGGCGACAGGTAAATCTGCCCGTCAGTGATGGAGATCAGGTTGGTGGGGATATACGCTGCAAGATTTTCCGCCTGCGTCTCGACCACCGGAAGAACCGTGATCGAGCCGCCGCCAGCGTCCGGCGTGAATTGTCCCGCCCGCTCCAGAAGCCGCGCATGGATGTAGAAGATATCGCCGGGAAACGCCTCGCGCCCCGGGGGGCGGCGCAGAAGAAGCGACAACTCGCGGTAGGATCGTGCGTGGTGGGTCAGATCATCAAGGATCACCAGCACGTCCCGCCCCTGCTCCGCGAAATGCTCGGCCATGGTCATCGCGGCATAGGGTGCGATGTAGGCAAGGCCTGCGGCATCCTCATCACCCGCCGACATGACGATCGTCCGGTCCATCATGTCGCCCTTGCGGATCGCGCCGATCACCTTGGCCACGGCATCGCCGCGCTGGCCGATGGCGCAGTAGATGCTGATCACGCCCGTGGCCTTCTGGTTCAGGATGGTATCGACCGCGAGGGATGTCTTGCCCGTCTGCCGGTCGCCGATGATCAACTCTCGTTGGCCAAGACCAACGGGCACGGCGGCGTCAATGGCCTTGATCCCGGTCGCCAGGGGGCGGGTGATGGCAAGGCGATCGAGGATTTCAGGGGCTTCCGCCTCGACGGGGCGGGTGGTGTCCGATTTGATCGGCCCCTTGCCATCTTGCGGGTTGCCTAATGCGTCAACGACACGTCCCAGAAGCGCCGCGCCCACCTTGGTGCTGACCACCTTGCGGGACCGCGTGACGCTTTCGCCCACGCGCACCCCGTCGCTGGGGCCAAGCAGGACGACGCCAAGGCGGCCCGGCTCCAGATCCAGCACGATGCCGTGCACGCCACTGGCAAAGCGCAGCAATTCGTCGGACAGGGCCCGCTCCAATCCAGTGACAATGGCAATGCCGTCCGACACCTCCGCCACGCGCCCGATCTCACTCAGGCGCGGGGATGGCGCGGGCGTTGCCAGAAGCGTTTCAATGAGGCGCGCCGGGTCAGTCATCGGGGGCCTTCCGGGCATCGCTTGCCTCGTCCAGCTGTGCGCCCATCATTTCATCCAGACTGTCGATGTAGCCGTCCACTGTCCAATCCAGCTGTGCGCCGCCGATACGCAGGATGACGCCGGGCGCTTGCTCGGGATCGGTTTGGAAGTCGACCGGGATGTTGGGGAAGACATGGTTGAGGTGCGCCGTGAGATCTTTCTGCGCCGAAGCGGGCAAAGCGTCATGGCTTGTGACGATTGCCGCCGTTCCGTCGCCCGCCGCCGCCCGCAGATTATCAGCCATCGGACCCAGACGCGTGCCCAGATGCTGTGCGATGCGGCCCTCCAACGTCTCATCAGCCAAATCGGTCAGGGCCTTTCGGGTCAGCGACAACAACGCCGCGCCACCCGCACTTTGCAATTTCGCCCCGAATTGACGCGCCTCCGCCTTTTGCCGAGCCTGTGCGGCGGTGCGTTCTGCCTCCAGCGACGCGCGGGCCTCTGCCAGTAGCGCATCTCGCTGCGCCTCAGCCTCACGCCGCACGGCAGCGGCCATGTCGGCCCGTTGCGCATGCAACGCGCGGACCTGCTCCAGATGATCCTGCTCGGCTTTTTGCGCGTGCTCTTTGGCGACCACAGCCTCTTGCATCCGGGCGGTGATTTCGGCCTCACGGGCGTCTATGCCATCCAGAATGGGGCGGTAGAGAAACCGCTTCAGAAGCCAGACCAGAACCAGAAAGTTGGCGATCTGGGCAGCCACCGTGATCCAGTCAATGGACATGCCTTAGCCACCCACGGTCTGCGCGGCCTCGACGGCGGCGTTCCAGAACGGATTGGCGAAGATCAGGATCATGGCGACCACGAAACAGTAGATCGCGGTAGATTCGATCATCGCAAGGCTGACGAACAGCGTGCGGGAAATCGTGGGTGCGGCGTCGGGTTGCTGCGCGATCGCGCCAAGCGCCGTTGAGGCGGCGCGCCCTTCCCCCAACGCCGGGCCAATGGCGCCGAAAGAGACGGTCAATCCGGCCGTGAAGATCGAGATTGCGGCAATCAGACCAAGGTCAGTCATGGGAGTTCCTTTTGAGGCTGTGAGGGGGACGGCGCAGTCGCGCTGGCGATGTAGACCGTCGCCAAAATTGCAAAAATGTAGGCCTGGATCATGCCGGTCAGCAGGCCGAGCACGTCCATGACAACGGGAAAGAAGAAGGGTGCCACGCCAAGCAGAATGGCGGCGATGACCGCCCCGCTCATGATGTTGCCGTAAAGGCGGATCGCCAGCGATATCCCGCGTGAGAATTCCGAGATGATGTTGAATGGCAGCATGATGAACGACGGCTCGACATAGGTCTTCAGGTAGCCGCCCAAGCCCCGGCTGGTGATCCCGAAGAGCGGCACAGCGATCAGCACCGACAGCGCCAGCGCCGTAGTGGTCGACAGCGACGCGGTAGGCGGCTCGAACCCCGGCACGACCAGCAGCAGGTTCGACACGGCGACGAACAAAAATAGCGTGCCGGCGTAGTAAAGCAGGTAACGGGAGGGGCCGGGGGCGACCTCTGCGATCTGGCCCTGGATACCTTGCACAATGACCTCAAGCGTGATGCGCCAACGGTTTGGCGGCACATCTGGGCGCAGGTTGCGGGTAATCAGCATGGACACCACGACAAGCAGCGCCATCACTACCCATGTGTAGAAAATCGTCGCGTTGATCGCGATGCCCCAAAGCGTGAAAATCAATGTTTCATCGGGTGACAGGGTCATGGCGTGCCCTCTACAGGTAGACCGGATCGCGCGATTGCATTGGCGATCGTGCGGGCAGCGAAGAACGCCAGCGCGAAGCCCGCAAGGCTCCACGGACCGGATAGGGAAAACACTGCCCACCCTGCCGCGAGCAATAACCCGATCCGCACTAGCGCGCTGAGGATCAGGATGTTCACCGGCCGTGCGGCGCGCAAGGCAAGGCGCATACCAAGGCCAAGGCCCACGAAATACGCGGCTGAGACCCCAGCCCCAATCAACAGGCCAAGGCCTACGTCACTCCATACCACTGCGATCATGCGTCGCCTCCTTCCTTGTTGATCCACGACGCTGCGATGAACGCCCCCAGGACGACGCCCCCCAAGATGAGAGCAATCGTCCATGAGAAACCTTGTGGCGCCACCCGGTCAAGCCACAGGCCCAGAAACGCGCCCCCCACCGTGGGCACCGCGATCGACCAGCCGATCATGCCGAAGGTGCCGATGCCGCGCAGCGGGCTGGGGCCGGGATTGTCACTCGCGTCTTTCAGACGCCTGGCGTGGCGCGCGATGTCTTCCGCCGGTTTGTCGGGCTCACGGGTCATAGGCGCGGCCTCCGCAACTCGGCGAAACGACGGACGACATTGGCCTCCAGCCGCGAGAACGCCGACCGCGCCTGGCGTTCCTCGTCATCCATTTCGACGAACTTCGCCTCGACGATGCCTTGCAGAGAGCCGAGGTCCCCTCCGCGAACACCGCGCAGGACTGTCACCGTCACGCTGTGGCCTTTCTTCACCAACAACCCTGCATCGATGCCGAAAATCGCTTCGGACCCGTCGGCCAGTTGCAGCGTCAACACGCAGGGCACCAGCGCGGTGACGAAATCCATGTGATTGGGCAAGATCCCGAACGCACCGTCCTGCGCCACAGCCCTCAGGGCGCTGGCCCGTCCGTCGAACAGCGTGCCTGTGGGCGGCCGCAGGGACACCTCCATATCGTTGGCCATGCTCATGACGTGCCCTCCAGATCGCTGAGCGGGCCGATCATGTAGTAGGCGCTCTCTGGGTGGGCGAAGTCGGTCTGGGAAAGGATCGCCTCGCAACCGTCGAGCGTGTCGCCGATGGAGACAAGCTTGCCCGGCGTGCCCGCGAAAGACTCCGTCGTGAAAAAAGGCTGTGTCAGGAAACGCTCCAACCGCCGGGCACGGGCGACCGTGGCGCGGTCCGCCGACGACAGCTCTTCCAACCCCAGCATCGCGATGATGTCACGCAGTTCCTCATAATCCGCCAAGGTGCGCCGCACACCGCGCGCGATGTCGTAATGGCGTTGACCAACGACCGCTGGCGTCAGCATGACGGAGGCCGACGCCAGCGGGTCCACCGCCGGGTACAGGCCCTCGCTTGCGCGTTTGCGCGACAGCACGACGGAGGCCGAGAGATGCGAGAAGATATGCGCCGCCGCCGGGTCGGTGAAATCGTCAGCGGGCACGTAGACCGCCTGAATGGAGGTGATCGCACCCCGGCTGGTGGAGGTGATGCGTTCTTCCAGTGCCGCCAATTCCGTGGCCAGCGTCGGTTGATAGCCCACGCGGCTCGGCATCCGCCCGATCAGGCCCGAAACCTCGGATCCCGCTTGGACAAACCTGAAGATGTTGTCGATCAGCAGCAGGACATCTTGTCCTTTGTCGTCGCGAAAATACTCGGCCATGGTTAGCGCCGTATTGCCAACACGAAAGCGCACGCCCGGTGCTTCGTTCATCTGGCCGAAGAGCATCACCGTGTTTTCGCGCACCCCCGCTTCGCCCATCTCGCGGTAAAGCTCTTCCGCCTCGCGGGAGCGTTCGCCGATCCCGCAAAAAAGGCTGACGCCCTTATGGTGCTGCACGGTGTTGTTGATCAACTCGGTGATCAGAACGGTCTTGCCGACGCCCGCCCCGCCGAAAAGGCCGGTTTTGCCACCGCGTTCAATGGGCGACAGAAGATCAATCGCCTTGATGCCGGTCTCCAGGATCTGCGATTGCAGGACCCGGTCGCTCAGCTTGGGCGGTGCCTGGTGGATGGACCGCCGGGCCACGGCATCGGGTACGGGGCGGCCGTCTATCGGCGCGCCAAAGACATCCAGCATCCGGCCAAGAACGCCGTCGCCCACCGGCACCATGATGGGGCCGCCGGTGACTTTAACCGTCATGCCAAGGCCAAGCCCGCGCACCGGCGCCATGGCGATGGCGCGCACGAGCCCCGCGCCGACCAGTGCGCAGACCTCCAGCGCAACGTCGCCTACATAGAGCAGTTCGTGAATCTGCGGGACCACTCCATCGAAGGCGACATCGACGACACCGCCGCGAATGGCCGCAATGCGACCATTCGTTTGCGCCTGTGCTGCAATGGGTGCCGCGTCAGCCATGGATCACCCCGCCGCCATGCCGCCATCGACGGAATATTGACCGCCGGTGATGAAGGCCGCGTCGTCCGATGCAAGGAAAAGCACGAGGTTTGCCACATCCTTTGACTCGCCATAACGCGCAAGCGGGATGGTCGATTCCAGCTGCTTCTGGACTTCAGCGGCATGGCCCGGGCTGAACCCCTCTTCGAGCGACCGCATCATGCGCGTATTGATCGGCGCAGGATGCACGGAATTGACCCGCACATTCGCCCCTGCGGCCTCGATCGCGGCGGCGCGCGTCAGCCCGACAACTGCATGCTTGGAGATGATGTAGGGCGCAACATTCGGACTGCCTTTCAATCCCGCAATGGACGACATGTTGATGATGCTGCCCGATTGTTGGCCCATCATCACCGGCAGCACGTATTTCAAGCCCAGGAAAGAGCCTCGCACATTGACCGCCATCACGCGGTCGAAATCCGCCATGTCCTGTTCGACCAGCGGCGCGACCTTGCCTTCAATCCCGGCGTTATTGAAAAATGCGTCGATGCGCCCGAACCGGTCCGTGGCCGCCTTCACGTAGCGGGACGTATCATCCGCCGAAGACACGTCCGCCGCAATCGTCAGGACATCTTCCCCGCCGCCAAGATCATTGGCAGCGGCCTCCAGAGCTTCCGGCTTCAGATCGACCAGTGCGACCTTTGCCCCTTCGGCCAGAAACAGACGCGCCGTTTCCAGCCCGATCCCAGCCGCGCACCCGGTGATGAGGGCAATCTTGTCGTTCAACCGTTTCATGTGCTGTCTCCTTTCGCTTGCAGTGTGATCCGTGTCCCGGCCTTCCCTTCCAGACGGGCCAGCGCGTCCGCGCCGGTCAGGCTGTCGTCGGGGCGCCGCATCACCGTGATATCGCCGCCATCCTTGACGATTGCCCAGTTTCCGGCCTTGGCATGCTGTTCGGCATAGGCTTTCCCATGGTTCGATCCGACAAACTTCGTGGGTTTACCAAACGCGAAATCGCCCGCGCCCACTATGACCTGTGTCAATCGCGTGGCGACGATGTTCACCAAATTCCGGGTCAGCCTGTGGTCCAATGTCGGGTTCACGGACAGACCAGCGAAGAGCCAAGAGAAGGTGTCGCGGGTTAGTAATGGGTTGCGTGCGGGC
The DNA here is from genome assembly GCF_019195455.1 of Gymnodinialimonas phycosphaerae. Lineage (NCBI taxonomy): Bacteria > Pseudomonadati > Pseudomonadota > Alphaproteobacteria > Rhodobacterales > Paracoccaceae > Gymnodinialimonas > Gymnodinialimonas phycosphaerae. Next base: position 2,579,809 of record NZ_JAIMBW010000001.1, read on the forward strand.
GGCGCGATGAAGCCATGCGGCTCCAGATGGCTACCAAAGTGGTCCGTTGGCTCGAACGGCAGGTCATCGATGGAAAATCCCCCCGGTAAAAATTGGGGCCGTAGCGTGCCGGGCACCTCATCCAGCCAGACACGCAACTCGGACATCATGCCGATGCCGATCTGCTCCGACCTGCCTGGACCGTACAATGCTGCGTCGCGGTCGTGTCAGTGGGCATGGGTTGCCTTCCATTGGGCCAAAACTGCGCCGTGCGATACTTGGGGAAGATGCTCACACGCCGGGGCCTCGCAGGATTGACGGGCGTCAATCCGCGCCTTCGCATCAGGAAACATGCCCAAAAATCGGGCGGGTACCCGGTTTCTTGACCCGAACGCGAGCCCTCTGCCCGGCAATTGACACAGGTCAATGCAAAGCCTGCGCGCCTCCTTACCCCTGCCGGAATATCCGATTGAATTCATGGGGTCCCAACGATGTCCAATGTCACCTCCCTTTACGAGGCGAAGGCGGCACCTTCGCACACGCCGCCGCCCGCAATCGCGCCGATGGATCCTTTCCCCTGGGCCCCTGTCACGATGGAACAGGCACTGGACAAGAGCCTGAACGCGGCGCAGGCGCGGTTCACCGGAGGGCTTTCGCCGATTGCACTGGCCGCAGCGTATTCGGATTGGGCGCTGCACCTTTCCGCCGCTCCGGGGAAACGAATGAAGCTGGCGGAGAAGGCCGCAAAGAAGGCGATACGCTTTGCCAATAATGCCGCCCTGTGTGCCCGGAACCCCGACGCGCCCGTGGCATGTATCGAGCCCCTGCCCCAAGACCGCCGTTTCACCGGCGAAGGTTGGCAGAAATGGCCCTTCAACGCGATTTCTCAGGCGTTTCTGCTGAACCAGCAGTGGTGGCACAACGCGACGACCGACGTAGAAGGGGTGACCCACCAGCATGAGCAAGAAGTGACCTTCGCCGCGCGCCAGGTGCTGGATGTCTTCTCGCCGGCCAACTTCCCGCTGACCAACCCCGAGGTGCTGGCGCAGACCTTCCGCCAAGGCGGGATGAACTTCGTGCGCGGGTGGCAGAACTTCCTCGACGACATGTCCCGCGCCCATACCGGGGAAAGGCCCGCCGGCCTGGAGGGCTTCGCGGTCGGTGAGAACCTTGCAGTCACGCCGGGCAAGGTCGTCCATCGCAATCGGTTGATAGAGCTGATTCAATATGCGCCCAGGACAGACAAGGTCCGGCCCGAGCCAATCCTGATCGTGCCCGCATGGATCATGAAATACTACATTCTGGATCTCAGTGCGCAGAACTCTCTGGTGCGCTATCTGACGGACCAGGGTTTCACCGTTTTCATGATCTCGTGGAAAAACCCCAATGCGGAGGATCGTGATCTGGGGATGGATGACTATCTGTCGCTTGGCATCGGCGACGCGCTGGACGCGGTCGATGCGATCACCAAGGGCGAGAAGATTCACGCCATGGGATATTGTCTGGGCGGCACGCTTCTGTCGATTGCTGCCGCCGCGATGGCCCGCGACGGGGACACGCGCCTGAAATCGCTGACGCTTCTGGCAGCGCAGGTGGATTTCACCGAAGCGGGCGAGTTGACGCTGTTCATCAACGACAGCCAGCTGACCTATCTGGAGGACATGATGTGGGAGAAAGGTTACCTCGATATCAAGCAGATGTCCGGAGCCTTCCAGCTTTTGCGCTCAAACGACCTGATCTGGTCGCGCGTTATCCACGACTACCTGATGGGTGAACGATCCGAGATGAACGACTTGATGGCGTGGAACGCCGATGGCACGCGAATGCCCTACCGCATGCACTCGGAATATTTGCGCCGCCTGTTCCTGAAGAACGATCTGGCCGAGGGTCGCTACTGGGTCGGCGACAGGCCTGTCGCCATCTCTGACATCCGCGTGCCGGTCTTTCTGGTAGGAACCGAGCGGGACCACGTCGCGCCGTGGCATTCGGTCTACAAGTTCAACCTGTTGTCCGACACCGATGTGACCTATGTTTTGACCAGCGGCGGGCATAATGCCGGGATCGTGTCAGAACCCGGCCACCCCCGCCGCCACTTCCGGACCCGTGACAAGACCAAGGATGCGCCATACCTCGACCCGGATCACTGGTACGCCGAAACAGAGGCTTCGGAGGGGTCGTGGTGGCCTGCGCTGGTGGCATGGATGACCGAAAGATCAAGCGCGCCCGCGGCACCACCAACCCTTGGGACAAAAGGCTACAAGCCGCTATGTGACGCCCCTGGCACCTATGTCTATCAGGAGTAATCTGCGGCTTGATCACCCGTCGAAGGGCAGGTGCGGGCCTATCTTGGACAGAGGCTATCGCGTTTCGGCGTGATCCGCACCGCGTCCCTTTGGACTTCATTCTTCCCTGAAAGCCCCCATGTAATACATTGAAAACAAGATATTTGCAGAGTTGAAGGTCGGCGACACGGTCGAGTTGATCCGCACGCTGCGGCCCAATGATATCGAGCTGTTCGCCGTCATGTCCGGCGATGTGAATCCGGCCCATGTCGATGCGGAATTCGCCAGATCGGACATGTTCCACAAGGTCATCGCCCATGGCATGTGGGGCGGCGCACTGATTTCTGCCGTTCTGGGCACCGAATTGCCCGGGCCCGGCACGGTCTACCTCAACCAGAACCTCGATTTCCGCCGTGCCGTCGGTTTGGGCGACACCGTTACAGTCCGCGTGACCGTCGCGGCATTGGACGCGAGGCACCACCATGTGACACTGGATTGCCTCTGCCTGAACCAGGACGGCGACACCGTGATCGAGGGGCAGGCGCTGGTCATCGCCCCAACCCAGAAGGTCCGCCGTCCCCGCGCCGCCTTGCCCGAGGTTCATTTGCATACCCGTGGCGCGCGGTTCGACGCGTTGATCAAGGCGACAGAGGTGCTTTCGCCCATTACCACAGCAGTCGTGCATCCTTGCGATGCTCTCTCTCTGGAGGGTGCGCTTGCGGCGCAGGAGAAGGGGTTCATCGTCCCGATCCTCGTGGGTCCGAAGGCAAAGATCGAGGCCACGGCATCCGAGGCCGGGCGCGACATCACCGGCATCGAGATCGTGGATGTCCCCCACAGCCATGCCGCCGCCGAGCAGGCCGTTGCGATGGTGCGGGCGGGGACGGTTCAGATGCTGATGAAGGGCAAGCTGCACACCGATGAGCTGCTTGGTCCCATTGTCGACAAGCAAACCGGCCTGCGCACCGAGCGACGGATGAGCCATGTCTTCGCGCTGGACGTTCCCAGTTACGCCAAGATGCTGATGATCAGCGACGCGGCGATTAATATCTTTCCCGACCTCGCGACCAAAGCCGATATCGCCCAGAATGCCATCGACCTTGCCCGCGCGCTTGGTGTCGACGTGCCCAAGGTGGCGCTGCTGTCGGCCATCGAAGAGGTCACCTCGAAAATCCCCTCTACCGTCGATGCTGCCGCACTTTGCAAAATGGCTGATCGCGGGCAAATCAGCGGTGGGATGCTGGACGGGCCACTGGCCTTCGACAATGCTGTGTCGAAAGCCGCCGCCACCACCAAGGGGATCGTGTCCGAGGTTGCGGGCGAGGCGGACATTCTGATTGTCCCGGATCTGGAGGCCGGCAACATGATCGCCAAGCAATTGATATACCTCGCCGGCGCGGATGCCGCGGGCCTCGTGCTGGGGGCACGCATTCCCATCGTTCTTACCAGCCGCGCCGATGGGGTGATGTCGCGTCTGGCCTCTGCCGCCATGGCACAGCTGTTTGTCCACCACGCCAAAGGCCCGCGTCCATGAGCGGTGTGATCCTGACCCTCAACGCCGGGTCCTCCAGCCTGAAATTCGCAGTGTTCGACGATACAGGGCCCTCTGCCTCGCCGATCCTGGGTGGCAAAATCACCAGCATCGGGCGGGACCCTGCATTTGCCGGGCGCGACGCTTCGGGGCGAGCGCTGGACGCAGGCGCGTTTGGCGCACTTGATCTGTCCATGGACCACGAGGACATGATCGCGCGGCTTCTGCCATGGCTGGATACCCATCACGGCGACCGCCCGTTGCAGGTCGTGGGTCACCGCGTGGTGCATGGCGGACAACGCCATGACGGGCCGACGCGGATCACCGACGACGTGCTTGCCGAATTGGACGCCCTCGCCCCCCTCGCGCCACTGCATCAGCCCCATAACCTGGCCGCGATCAGGGCCGTCGCCCTGTGGCAGCCAGACCTGCCGCAGATTGCCTGTTTCGACACCAGCTTTCACCGCAGCCAGGATCGTCTGGCGCAACTCTTCGCCCTGCCCCGCGCCCTGAGCGATGAGGGAATCCTGCGATACGGCTTCCACGGATTGTCCTACGATTACATCTCGGGCGTCCTGCCCGCGCATCTGGGCGAGAAGGCCAACGGGCGGGTCATCGTGGCACACCTTGGCAACGGATCCAGCATGTGTGCAATGCAAGGCCGGAAAAGCGTCGCCACGACGATGGGCTTCACCGCGTTGGACGGATTGATGATGGGCCGCCGCAGCGGCACCATCGATCCCGGCGTGATCCTGTATCTGATGCAGGCCAAGGGCATGACGGCGAGCGACATCGAGGACTTGCTATACCGCCAGTCAGGCCTCGCGGGTGTCTCGGGTATCAGCAACAACATGCAAGTCCTGTTGGAAAGCAATGCATCCCCCGCGCGTGAAGCGATTGAGCTTTACTGCTATCGTGCCGCAAGCGCCCTTGCCGGGCTTGTTCCTGCCATCGGCGGCCTCGATGCGCTTGTCTTCACTGCCGGGATCGGTGAGAACGCTCCGGTGATCCGTCAGAAGATCTGCGATCACCTCGGGTGGCTCGGAATCACACTGGATCCGCAGGCCAACGCGCGCAATGAGGTCTCGATCAGCGCGCCAGATGCGCCGGTTCAGGTGTTGGCCCTTCCCACGAACGAGGAAGCGGTCGTAGCGCGCGCATGCAGGGACTTTGTCGCCTGAAAGCGCGCTGGCGCATGTCGCAAAGGTCCACCGATTGACAGATGTCATACAAGCCTGCCGCCGCTGTTGGTATAATGCCTCCACGTCGCACGCTCCTTGTGCTTGCCGCACGCCCCATGCCCACCCCGCCGGGGCGCCGTTGGACGAAACCCCCATGGCTCCATGAAAGGAACACCAAATGGCAGACGAAATTGAAACCTTCCCCAGCATCCAGAACATGATGAAATCCGCGCAAGCCGCCTTGGCCGCCGCGCCCATGATGGGAGCACAAAGCGCGCACTTTTGGCAGGCCCAAGACCAATTCCTGAAGGAATTCGAGACGTTCTCTGCGGCCTGGTTCAAGCGGCGCCACGTGGCCACACGCACTGCTCTTGAGGCCGGAAAACAGATTGCCGAAAAGGCCGGGCATGATCCGGCCGTCATGCTGCAAGTCATGTCGGACTGGCAAACTCACTCCATGGAGCGGCTTAACGAGGACGCGCAGGAATACGCCGAGATGATCACCAAGTGCATGGGCGCGCTTGCGCAAAACGAGGTCGAAGCGGCCGAAGATTCCGTCGAGATCGCGGCCAAGGCCATGAAACAAGCCAAATCAAAGCCAGTCTGAGCACTGCCGCATCAGGCGCCGCGCGGTCTGGTAGCCAAAGCCCCGGCGCCTGAACAGCCCTATCCCTTCCCCCTTTGAGGAGTCACTCCATGCAAAACGCCACGATCCTGATCCTCGTCGGCAAGCATTTCGACGAGAGCGATCTGGCCCGCAGGCTGGAAGCCCTTCGCACAGTCGCGGCCCATGCGGTCGTTTTCATCGTGGGCGAAAGGCCTCCGTTTCCCTACTATGCCTTGGGTGTACCGATGTACGGCACCACCGTTATCCCGCCCGAATGGCAAGATGAGATCACCGCGAATGAGGCGGCCCTCAAGGAGAAGGCCGATCAGGTAGAGCAGCTTCTGGCACGTCACGATGTTTCCGGTGAGGTCACGACACTTGCTTGCGAAGTCGGGCAGGTGAGCGCGGCAATCGCCCGCGCCGCGATGGTCTGCGACATGGCCGTGATCGGTGATGACCTGCGAGAGCCCACGCCATTCTTCCGGCAGGTGACCAACGGGGTGCTCTTCGATTCGCCCATCGGGTTCATTCTGAACGATAAAGCTTCTTCCACTGCCTTGGCGCCCGAAACCGTCTTCGTGGCCTGGAACACCGAATTGAACGCAGCCCGTGCGGTGCATCAGACCTTGCCGCTTATGCGCTCTGCCAAGGAAGTGATCGTCGGCATCTTTGACCCGGTGATGACAGAATACGGCGATGGGGAAGAACCGGGCGCCGATCTGGCCAAATGGCTGACGCACCATGGCTGCACGGTGACAGTACGGCAGTTTCCCAGCGGTGGACACGAAATTGGCGAGGCAATTCTTGAACGCTCAAAGGAATGCGGCGCCGATCTGGTCGTAATGGGCGCCTACTGCCATTCACGTGCGCGCGAAGCCATCTTGGGCGGCACAACGCGCACGATGGTCGAACAGACCGGGCAAGCCGTCTTCATGGCGCACTAGCGCGCGACGCGGGGCCTATTTTGTCGCCTCACGGATGATCTTCTTTTGCTGCTGATAGCCCTCGGCATCGCCATAATCCACAAAGTCGGGATAATGGCGATGCACCCCCGCCATGCGTTTGGCATGTTTGATCGGACACCAGCGCCTTTCCGTGCGTCCGGCGATTTCGACGGCGTAGGCCAGTAGGCCATTTCCATAGGCACAATAGAGGCAGTTCAGCTTCTCCAGCCCGTTCAGGTAGGACAGATGCCTGCGGTCGTAAGTGATGTAATCGCCGCGCCGTACCTTCTCGATCCGATAAACCGGAAAACAGATGGCTTGGTAGACCGTCAGGAACAGATCCAGCACAACGAACGGGATGATCATTGCGTAGATCACCGGCGCCGTCAGCACGACCATCGGCCTCGCGTTCGCGAGGTAAGAGCCGAGCTTCTGCTTGACCGCCTTGTGCTGGTTCAGGATGTCGCGCTCAAACACGACCCGGCCTTGTTCGACCCGGTAGCTGAACCGTTGGCGTCTAGTCTCAAATTCAGCTTCAAGCTGATCTTCAAGCGCCGCAATTCGCTCAACAAGTCTTCTCGTGAGTTCCGTCACCTGACCACCTCCTTGTTATGCCCTTGGCCGGGACCGGCGATGAGCGATCAACCTGCCGTCTGAACCGACCGCCCCCGCGAAGCACGGGCAATCGGGGCGAAGTCATCCGGCGTCAGAGTCTCTTTCTCCAACAAAAGCGACGCGCCGTCCTTGAGGTCGCTCAAATGCGCTTGCAGGATCGCCTTGGCATCGTCATAGGCCGCGGCGATCAATTTGCGCACTGCCAGATCGACCTCGCGCGCGGTCGCCTCGGAGTAATCCTTACCTTGAGTCACAAAAGCATGCTGGTCCAGATATTGTCCCAGTTGCCGTTCCAAAACGGCCTGTCCCACATCTGCGGTCATCCCGAAACGGGTGACGCATTCGCGCGCGATATCCGTCACTTTCGCCAGGTCATCCGACGCCCCGGTAGAGACTTCGTGGAAGATCAGATCCTCCGCCGCGCGCCCCGCCATCAGCACGACCATACGGTCCTTCAATTCGGAGAAGGTGATCAGAAAGCGGTCTTCCGTCGGGCGCTGCATCGTGTATCCCAACGCCCCGATGGAGCGCGGAATGATCGAGACCTTGTGCACCGGATCTGCGTGGGCCACGTGCGCCGCCGCAAGGGCATGGCCCATTTCGTGGTGGGCGACCCTCTCGCGCTCGGACGTACCCAGAACGCGGGACTTCCGCTCGGTGCCTGCCACGATGCGTTCAACCGCTGCGGTCAGATCCGCCATCGTGACCTTGTCGCCGTCGCGGCGCGTGGCGACGATGGCCGCCTCGTTCACCAGATTGGCCAGATCCGCACCGGTGAAGCCCGTTGTGATCGCCGCCACCTGGTCCAGATCGACGTCATCGGCCACGCTGACGCCCTTCATGTGGACCTTCAGAATCGCCGCCCTCCCCTTGCGCTCTGGTCGGTCGACCACGATCTGGCGGTCGAACCGCCCCGCGCGCAGCAACGCCGCGTCCAGAACCTCGGGCCGGTTGGTGGCCGCCAGCAGCACGATGCCCACGCGCGGATCGAAGCCGTCCAACTCGGACAGCAGCTGGTTCAGGGTCTGCTCTTTCTCATCCCCGCCGCCATAGCCCGAGACGGCCGAGCGTGCGCGCCCAAGCGCGTCCAGTTCATCGATAAAGATGATGCAGGGCGCCGCTTGTCTGGCCTGCTCGAACAAGTCGCGCACCCTTGCAGCACCCACGCCTACGAACATCTCCACGAATTCCGAGCCGGAGATGGAGAAGAACGGCACGCCCGCTTCGCCTGCCACCGCGCGCGCCAAAAGCGTCTTGCCGGTGCCGGGGGGGCCCACCAGCAGGATACCCTTCGGGATATGCGCGCCGAGGCGGCCGTATTTTTCCCTGTCTTGTAGAAACGAGACGATTTCCTGAAGCTCGGCCTTGGCCTCGTCCACGCCCGCCACATTGTCGAAGGTGACACCGGTCTGCGTCTCCAGATACACCTTCGCCTTGGACTTGCCGATATTCACGAGGCTGCCAAACCCCTGCCCTCCCGACATCCGGCGGATCAGGACCATCCAAAGCCCGAAGAACAGCAGCACCGGCATAATCCAGGAAATCAACGTCGTCAGCCACGTCTGGTCCGAGGCCCCGGTGAAGACCAGATCATATTGCGCCAGATCCTCCGCGAAATCCGGGTCGACACGGTTGGTGACGAAGTAGTCCGCCTCGTCGACCGGGGTGGCAAACCGTCCCTCGATCAGCGTTTCGGTCACGGTCACTTCCGTGATGTTGCCACTTTCCAAATGGGTCAGAAATTCGCTGTATTGCAACGGCAGAACGCTGCGATACCCCAGCCAGATTTGCAGTGCGAGCCACAGCACCGCCGCAAATAGCCAGAAGCCCCAGTTGAACCGTTTTTGCTTGTCCATTCTCACGACTTCTTTTGCACCAAAGGGGGACGGGGGGGGGGCTAGGCGACTGACCGCGCAATCAGCACCAAGGCCAGACCGGTACTGAGGAAATCTATCCCAACAAAGATGCCCAGGACGATGGCGGACGCCTCAGGCAGGCTCGCCAGGATGACGATACCCAGGACTATGCTGACCAAAGCCGACAGTAGCCCCCAGATCCATCCGGGCAGGGGCCGCATCCAGAATGCGAACGCCCCCTGCGCCGCCCCCGTCAGAAGCAGGACGAGCGCCACCAAAGCGGTCAGCGCCACAAGGCCTTGCGTCGGGTAGATCAGTAGCAAAAGACCTGCGACGAAGCTCGCCAGCCCGGCAAGCGCCTGCCAGCCAATCAATCCCGTGCCGCGCAAGGCCATCGACCCGATCATCGAGGCGCTCCCGGCAATCGCCAGGAGCCATCCGATAAAGATGCTGACGACCAGCGAAGTGACCCAAGGCACCGCCAGGGCAGCAACCCCCAAGGCGATCATCACCACCCCCGCCCAGAACATTCCCTTGCGCATCCTTTGGAAGGATCTCTCGGGGGCATCATCAGAGAACCGGTAGATCTTGTCAGTCATCGGACTGCTCCAATTGGGGGGGTAGTGCGTGCGCGGGTCAATCCTCGCTCCACGGATGAACATGGACGTCGCGCCCGGAATGGCCCTCAAGGATCTTTACCGCGAGGTCTTCATGAGTCTTGTCGACCGTTCTGACCCAAACAAGGACGCCGCCGTTGCGGATCTGATCGGCGTAGTAATCCTTGTGGTGTTTGCCCACACGTCGCGCCAGCAAAGTGCCGATCACCGCTGCCGGACCGCCGCCAATCGCGATGGCCGCGATCGAAGCCGCCAAAGTGCTGAGCGGCGTCAGCATCGCGGCCATGGCGATGTAGGATCCAAGGAAAAAGAAGCCGCCCGCAACAGCGCCCTCCAGCTCTCCGATTGCCTCTTCCGAGACGAAGGCCGCCCGCGGCGCGTCGGGGTTGTCTTCCAGATCCGCGGCCCGCCAATAGGATGAGCCGAGGGTCTTCTCCATCGCCTTCTTGTCCCCCAGCAGGCTGATATCCCGTCGACTGAACCCGGCCATGCGCAAATCGTAGATCGCGGCTTGTAGGGACTCGAAGCTGTCGAAAACGCCGACGGCTTCGGGCACGTTGATGTAAGTTTTGCGATGCTCAGTCGTGTTCACGGTGATGATCCCCTTCGGTGACGTCGCCCCTTTGTGGACATTTGCGCCGGGGCCCGATTGACCGGGATCAATCACCGGTCATTCGGGGGGCGCATCGGGCATCGGTATGGTGACTTGCGTGGCGCGGTCCAGCGCCTGCACCCGCCGCTTCAGGCGCGCGTTTTCGTCAACCAGCGACAAGACCACGGCGATGCCGGGAATGTTCACGTCCAGATCACTTTGCAACCGTTGCACCTTGCGCACGATGGTGATGCTGGCGCTGTCGAACCGCCATCCGGTGCGGCGGGTGCCCTCTGGCTCCAGAATGCCCTCATCCACCAACTGGATAATCCAGTCGGCCCGTGACCCGCAGATGCGGCACAATTCAATCAGAGAGATCGCTTCAATCAACTCGCTCATCGCCACGAGATCGTGTGAGTCCGTCATGCCTTAGCCTCCCATTCCCTTGCGGGGATCGAAATCCATCTCTTCCGCCATCTGTTCATAAAGCGCGCGTCCCTTGTCCGTTTCCGTCGGAGGAATGACGATCTTGAGTACCGCGTAGAAATTGCCCGCGGGCTTGCCCGGAATGCCCCGCCCCTTGAGGCGCAGCTTCTTGCCCGATTGCGCATGTTTGGGAATTTTCAAATCCACTTTGCCTCCGGGGGTGCGCAGATCGACATGGGCACCGAGGGCGGCCTCCCAGGGGGTGATGGGCAGATCCATGAAGACGTCCCGCCCCTCGACCCGGTAGATCGGATCTTCGCGCAGGGCGACTTCAAGATAGAGGTCCCCCGGCTGCCCCCGTCCGATCCCGGGTGCGCCTTTTCCGGCAAGGCGAATGTGCTGGCCCTCTTTCACCCCCTTCGGGATCGCAACCCGCACCTTGCGTTCACGCAGGACGACGTGGCCGCTTGCGTCAAGCTCGGGCGCGCGCAGGGTGAAATCGCGGGTGCCGCCGTTGTAAGCCTCGTCCAGATCGATCACGATCTTGGCGTGGTGGTCCTGGCCGGCGGCATGAAACTGCCGCTCTGACCGCATGGAAGGGCCTTGAGCGCGCGCCCCCATACTTGCGCCTTGGGCGCCACGGCGCGCGAACAGATTCTCGAAGAAGGAGCTGAACGCCTCCGGATCGGCTTGCGTATAGCCGCCGCCTGAAAACTCGAACCCGTCGTCCCAATCGGGGGGGGGACGGAAGGATTGACCCTCCTTCCAGTTGGCGCCCAACTGGTCATAGGCCGCGCGCTTTTCGGGATCTTGTAAAACCTCATAGGCCTCACCGACGTCCTTGAACTTCACCTCGGCCGCGGCGGCGTCGGGGCCAGTGTTCACATCGGGATGGTACTTGCGCACCAATTTGCGATAGGCGCGCTTGATGTCGTCTTGGCTGGCGCCCCGCTCCACCCTCAGTATCTTGTAATAATCCTTGTATTCCATGCGCTTGCATTGCTCCACATCATCCGTTGCGCACCGCCCGGAAGGTTCGGGTGCTCCATTCAGATCAATCGCCTGATCCGTCCGCCCCTCCGGCACTGGCGTCTCTTGCGTTTCGTTGAGATGGCGGTGCTTTCGGTATCCATCGTCTCAACTCGCAGCTTGGCGATGCGCTCTGCATTCTTATTATCAGCCCCATGTGTCTACCGATTGACCAAACGCAACCCTCGACGATGGTTGCATCGTGAATGACACTCACACCGATGCGCCCGATGTGCAGGACGTGCAAACACCCGCAGCGGGGCGCCTACCCAGCAGGCACAAGGGAGGGCGTTGATCTGGAACAAAGTCAGACGAAACCAATCGCGGTAGTTCTTGTAAAAGGTCGGCTGCTTGACCGCGCTCGTTCCGGCCATCCCAGATGGAGAACAGGGCCGATTTGCCGATTTCGGAGGAGCCTTGAAGCGAATGTAAAAAGCAACTTGAAGCAAGCCACTACGACGCCAGCGCAGGTGCCGTCGGGCGTAGCATCTCACAAAGCTCTGCTGCGTCGATAGATCGCCCGGCGGGCTTCAGGGTTCTTGAAGAGACTGGAAAAAGGAAGGGACACCACGTGACCGTAAAGAATATCCTCATTGCCTATTCGGGTTGGGATGCTTCGCAGAGCCCCCTGAAACACGCGCTGAAAATCGCAACCGACCATGATGCCTGGCTGACCGGCGTTGTGGGGCACGGAAGATCGCGGGTCCTCAGCATGTTGGGGGGACAGGCCCCGCGGGAGGTTCTGGAAACCATCCAGAAGACCGAAGCCAGCGAGATCGCGCGCGTGAAAGAGGTCTTCATGGAGTTGGTGGGCCAGCAAGGACGTGCCGATTTCGCAGATATCTTTGATGTCGTCGATCAGGACGGCGCGACTGTTGCCAGTATTGCGCGTACCTATGATCTGGTCGTCACTGCGCCACAAACCCACGATGCCGTCGAAAAGCACATGTCAGCCAGCCCCGACATGATTGCGCTTCAGTCGGGCCGCCCGGTTCTTGTCGTGCCGAACGACTACGACGCGCCGGGCCTATCGACCCATGTGGCCGTGGCGTGGGACGGAAAACGCGCCGCTGCGCGGGCGATTGGCGACGCCATGTCGATGCTGGAAGAGAAAGGTAAAGTCACCGTTTTGACCATCGGCAAGACCACGCCGCCGGGCACGGATCGCTTGATCACAAATCTCAAACGCCATGGAATCAATGCAGAGCATTCGCAACGCACCAAATCCGGCAGTATCGGTGATACGATCCTGAAAGCGACGCAGGAAATCGGTGCCGACCTTATCGTGATGGGCGCATACGAGCATTCGAAGTTCTCCCATGATCTGTTCGGCGGCGTTACCACGGATGTGATCGCGGGCTCGAAGGTTCCCGTACTGATGTCACACTAAACCTTTGGCGATCCTGGTTATGGTCTTGGGTGCGCCGGTTAAATCTGACCGTCGCACCGAATGTCCTTGGCAGTCTTGAGCTAAAGCGTCGGAACCAGCGGGCGCAGGAAGTATTGAGGCCGTGCCGCCTTCTTGAGGTTTGACGCGCAACGGCAAGCAGAGCTGCCAAAGCCGTGCCAAAACGGGCTTGTGATGGGGGGCACCCTACTACCGGGTTGGCAAACCCACCCGAACCGCGTTGAGTGCGGGGTGATGATGGACCCTCAGCATATCGAAAACCTACTCGCACGCGTTCAGATGGGCGATCGGAAAGCGTTTTCCGAGTTGTATTCGGCAACCTCCGCGAAACTTTTTGGCATTTGCCTGCGTGTCTTGAAGGACCGCGCATTAGCGGAGGACGTCTTGCAAGACGTTTTCGTCAAGATTTGGAACAAGGCAGACAAGTATCGCGTAACCGGCCACAGCCCGATGACATGGCTGATCACGGTGGCCCGCAACCAGGCGATCGACCGCCTGCGCGCGCGGGGCCCAGTCACCTCGGATATCGACGAGGTAGTGCCGATCGCCGCCGCAGGCCTCGGGCCGGAAGGTCAAGCCATCGCCGCGGATGAGGCACGGCGTGTCATCGCCTGCCTCAATGAATTGGAGGGCGACCGTGCGGCTGCCGTGCGCGGTGCTTATCTGGACGGCCAATCCTATGCGGATCTGGCCCTGCGGTTTAACGTGCCGCTGAATACGATGCGAACATGGCTGCGCCGTAGCCTTATGAACCTGAAGGAGTGTTTGTCGCGGTGACGCACCCAACCGACATATCGCCCGATGACAATGCCCTCGCCGCGGAATACGCGTTGGGCTTGCTGTCCCCTGAAGAGGTGACGGCCTTCGAGGCGCGTCTGCGGACGGACACGTCGCTTTTTGCGTTGGTTGCGGCGTGGCAGTCAGAATTCGCCGCACTTGCCGAGGCCGAGGTCGCCCCGGTGGTGCCGCCTTCAGCCCTCCAATCCCGGATCGAAGCCACCCTGTTCACGGATACGCGCCCCAGAACGTGGTCGCCGCTGGCGATCTGGCGCAGTTTGGCCTTGGCAGGTTTTGCAACCAGTCTGGCCCTGGCAGGGCTTCTTTTCTTCGGGCCGATGTCGACGGTTGACCCGCGGCCCGCCTTCGTGGCGCAATTGGCGCCGATCACGGGCGACGCGCAGTTTGTGGCCTTGTATGATCCTGACGCGGCCACGCTTCGGGTCCAACAGGCTGCCGGGACCCCCGCGTTGGACCGGGTGCAAGAGCTTTGGCTGATTGCAGGAGAGGCCGCGCCAGTGTCACTTGGCTTGCTGGCCGGGGATGGAACGACGACGATCTCCATTGCCGAGGACCTGCAGACGCTTCTGACGCAGGCGGTCCTTGCCGTGTCCGATGAACCGCCCGGCGGCTCGCCGACTGGGGCGCCAACCGGCGATGTTCTGGCAGCTGGCCCAGTAATCTCCCTTTAAATATCGTTTACTTACAGAAGGATACGCTCTGATCCGCATTTTTTTGCGGAATTCGTGAAACTCCTCTGCCTGCGTATTCGTGGCTTTTGGTGTCGCCGGGAACAACCGGCATCACCAACTAGGAGCTACTTATGACCCTGAATTCCCATTTCCTCGCCCGCCCCCTTGCTGCCGCCCTGACCGGTGGCGCGATGGTCACCCTTGTGGCCTCTGGTGCGGTAGCGCAGTCCAATCCGACAGTCGGCGGCGCCCCCATGTTGGCCGAGCGCAATATCGTCGAGAACGCCGTGAACTCACCCATCCACACGACCCTCGTGGCTGCCGTGGTCGAGGCAGGTCTGGCCGAAACCCTTTCGGGTGAAGGTCCCTTCACCGTATTCGCACCCACCGATGATGCCTTCGCAGCCCTGCCCGAAGGAGCCGTTGCGGCACTTCTGGAGCCCGCCAACCGGGGCCGTCTGACGCAAATCCTGACCTGTCACGTGGTGGCAGCTGAAGCCTTCTCCTCGGCCATTGGCGGCATGATCGCCGATGACGGCGGCGCACATCCGATCGAAACGGTTGGTGGCTGCGTGTTCACGGCCCGGATGATGAACGGTCAGATCATGATCGAAGACGAACAGGGCCGCATGGCCACCGTCACGATCGCGGACGTCGATCAATCGAACGGCGTCATTCACGTGATCGACACCGTTCTGTTGCCTTCTGCGTCGTAAACGTCGCTCACAACCCAGAGTTCCCGGCCATTTCAGGTGCTTGGCCGGGTTCCTGTGCACGGACGCAATGTTTTGGCCATCTGTCCCGATGGCCACGCATACCGAGTGTTTGGTTTTTTGTCCCCAACCCAGGCAAACACCCGTCGCGTTCGTGCACTCCCCCTTCTTTTCAACGATTGCGAGGCTCCCATGATCAGACGTCACTTTCTCTTGACCACTGCCGCCGCGTCCATTCTTGGTGCAAGCTCCCGAACCGGGATGGCAGACGTCGTGGCCGAAGGACCGTTTGAAGTCACCCGGACGGAGGCCGAGTGGCGCACCCTGCTCAGTGACGACGCCTATGCCGTCATGCGTGAAGGCGCGACGGAGCGCGCCTATTCCAGCCCCCTGCACGAAGAATTTCGCGCGGGCGTATTCCACTGCAAGGGATGCGACCTGCCGCTCTACGCGTCAGAGACGAAATTCGACAGCGGCACCGGATGGCCAAGCTTCACCGAAGCGATCCTCGGCGCCATCGGCACGATGGAAGACCGCAGTTTCATCTTTCAGATCCGCACGGAGTGCCATTGCCGCCGCTGCGGCAGCCATCTGGGCCATATCCTTGACGACGGACCACCGCCCGCAGGACTGCGCCATTGCCTGAATGGCCTGTCACTGACTTTTCGGCCGGCAGCCTGATCCAGGCGGCCAGCACACCTTCGTTCGCACCGCTGAAACTTTCCCGAAGCCTGAACCGTGGCTTCCAACGTGTCGGTCACGAACCGACGTCAACCAAGGAGTTTTTCCATGATCACCCGTTTCACCACCGCTTCCATTGCCGCCCTGCTTGCCACCGGTGCCGCCCAGGCCGACGGCCACGCCAACCTGATGGGCTACGCGCTGACAAACGACGGCATGACGCTTGTAACAATGGCCAGCATCGCCGACCCGGTCGCAGCGATGATGTTCGACCTTTCCGCGCAGGTCGACGCGATTGCCTACCGCCCCGTCACGGGCGAGCTGTTGGGCTTCTCGACCGATGGGATGATCTACGCGATTGACCCGATGTCCGGAGAAATGACAGATCTGGAAGCGCGCTTCGCGGACGACGCGATGATCGCCAGGTCCGCAACTGCATTCGACTTCAACAACGCCATCGACGCAGTGCGCGCGGTAGGTTCTGATGGGGCAAACCTGGTCTACTTTCCCGCAGACTTCGGCGATGGAGATGAGCGCGCCAATTCCGTGTTGCGCTTTACGGATGCCTTCTATGGTGAGGCCGACGCAAACGCAGGCGCGGACCCGATGATCTTCGCCAATGCCTACACCAATGCCATCTCTGGCATGACCGCGGAAAGCACGTTCCAATATGCGCTGGATGCCCAAACCGACGCGCTGGTCAGCCTTGCCAACAATGCTGGCGAATTGACGACTGTGGCGCCCGTGACGGTCGACGGCATGGCCGTGGATCTGGCGGCGGCGGGTGGCTTCGACATCGTCTCGCCAGAGGAGGGCACGGATATGGCCTACGCAATCTTGCAGATGGAAGGCGCCGAGACATCCGGCCTTTACAGCGTCGACCTGGAAACGGCCGAGGCAACTCTGCTGGCCGATCTCGGGATGGGGGGCATCACGGGCTTCGCCGTCTCGCAAACCGGAATGTAAGACGCTGATATCCAGAAGGCGCTCCGTGGGGCGCCTTTTTCAGATCCTCAAGGGCCCATGCCGAAACAGCGCTGTCCAATCAAAACGCACGATGCGCCCTCTCCAGGGTTTGCATCGCCTTTGGTCAAGGCAGAATTCACCAATTTGATCCCAACAGATACAGGACCGTGTTGAGGTGACCCAGCCGATGCGAGAATTGGAACACCTCGCAACAGACGAACCTTCAAATCATCCAGCTCTTCGGTATCGCTCACCTGCGCGATAGCTTGGGGCAATTTCAGACCGACGGCTCTGGCTGTGCGTCTCGCGCCCTTCGGAATTGCACCACGGCATGCACGACCATGATAAACGCTGCGGCGGCAATGCCGATCGACATGATGACGGGAGTCTTCCACAGAACCATGATCGCCACGACCAGACGAAGCCCCATTTCGGCGCGCCCTATGGGCCCTCGATCAAACCGCGCCAGCGCGGACGCGACAAGGTACAAGGCGAGGATCAGCCTCAGGCAAAGCGCGGCCAGACTTGGCCAGTTGATCGCCCCGTCATACCCTTCGATCAACATGCGGCGCCCGGCGTCATCCGTGATGGTGACCGCCTCTTCGATCAGCAAGAGTTCGGGATACCAAGCAAACACGAAGGGAATGGTGAACATGACAATGCCGACCCGCACGGCAGAGATACTGGTGCGCATAGGCTCGGTCTTGGTGATCGACGCCGCCGCAAATGCGGCGATGGCGACGGGGGGCGTGATGGCCGAAGCGACGGCGAAGTAGAAGACGAACATGTTCGCCGTGAAAAAGCTTACCCCAAGGTTGGCAAGCAGCGGTCCCAACAACAAGGCCACGTTCACATAGGCCGGGACAGTGGGCATGCCCATGCCCAGAACAATGGCGCAAAGCATGGCGCAAAATAGCGCCAGCATCAGGTAGACGCCGCCTGCGATTTCGACCTCCCAGCCCGCGATCCTCAGAACCTGTGCCGTCTCCAGCCAGGCTGTCACAGACCGCGTCAACTCACCCGTCAGGCCGCTTTCGTTGAGAAACGCCGAGATGATCGACACCGCAAACAACAAAAGGAACAGCCGAGAGATCAGGATACCGCCCTCTCCAAGCGAGACCAGCACCTTTGATGGCTTCGCCCGGGTCGCGGGATCCAGAAACAGCAGGGGCAGAAGGACGATCACGGCCCACCACCCGGCGGATACGGCGTCGCCCGTGGCGTTGACGATCGTTTGGGTAACGCCCGCAGGCAGTATTCCCGCCAAAAGGCTTTCGCCGAATGCGTCCTTGTTACCCAGCAACAGGAAAAGGATGGTCAGGATCGGCACAAAGATGATGGTCAGGTTCAGCCAATCCTGTCGCACCATCAAAAGGTCGTCGGGGATGGTGCGCATCGCCTCGACCTTCTCGCGTCGCGCCTGAAAGAGAACCGCCAGAAAGATCGAGAAGAAGAAGGCCATGGCCGGGATAAAGGCGGCGGTGATGACCTTGGTATAGGGCACGGCGGTCAGCGCCACGAGAACGAAGGCCGCGACCCCCATCACCGGCGGCATGATTTGCCCACCCGACGAGGCGGCGGCTTCCACCCCGCCTGCGAACTGAGGCGAAAATCCATTGCGCCGCATCATCGGAATTGTAAGCCGCCCGGTCGAAAGCACGTTGGTGACAGGCCCACCGGTGATCGTGCCGAACATCGCAGAGGACACGATTGCAGCATGGGCCGGGCCGCCCCGCAGATTGCGCGTCAGCCGCACAGCCAGCTTGATCAGCGACGTCCCTCCGGCAGAGGTCCCGAACAGCGCCCCCAGAACGACATAGGGGAAGACCTGGCTGACGATGATGTCCATGAACCGCCCCATGAAGCCATCGGGCGTGATGAACACGTTCGTGGCCTTCTGGATTGCGGCAGCCAATGGATCGCCGCCATCGGCGCCAAGCTTCGTCAGCAGGAAGTTATTGTCGCTGAGATCAAACACCCAGAATAGCGCCGTGATGACCGTGTACAAAACCACGATGCTGGCGACGGCCACAAGCGGGAACCCCCAAACGCGAATGATATAAAGGAAAAACAGGGTAATGATGGTGAAGAGCAGCGGTATGATCCAGATCCCGAAACGCGCCTGACAGGCTGGCACCTCGGCCTCCAGCGTCATGCCGGGGATTACCCCGGCGGACCGTTCCATCGCGTCGGCGATCAGCCGGGCGCGTTCGCCGGTGATCTGGTCGATCAGGCAGATGGAGTCGATCTCGATAAGAAAGCCCAGGGCGCCCAAAACGGCCGCCAGCACAAGGCTTCCGTCCAGAAGGGCGCCAAGCCATGCCCGCGATGGCTTCTCCGTGCGCCACGCCCGGTAGACACTGGCATCCAAAGCCACGATCACCATCATCAGGATGAATAGCGGCGGATAAAGATACTCCGGAGGGAAGCTCGACACGCGGAAATAGCGCAGGCCCGTCACCTCACGCGCCCAGTCCTGAAGCCCCGCGATTTCCGGCATGGTATTGACCATGCCGATAACCACGAGGATCAGGGCCAGAACAAGGGCAATGCGCTGGCCGATGGGTAGGCTTCTATCCACGGGATGCCTCGGGCGTGTCGGAGGGCAGCAGGCTGCCCCCCGCGATGAGACCAATCATGGACGCAAACAATCGGCGATCGTGTGGCCCGCGTCTTCATAGGCGCGGATCGCGCCGGGATGCATCGCCATGTTAACAGCGCCACAAACCCCTTGGCTGACGCCGTCGACATCTCCGAAGCTCAGGAACAGGTAAGGCCCGCGCGGAGAGCCCGTTTCAAACCGCTCCTGACCAGCAAGAAAGGCGCTGGTGATGTCATAGGCCAATTGCTCATCCATTCCGGCGGGGACGATCTGCGCGAAGGCTGTGGCGAAGCTGTCAAAGGTATCATCGTCGGTGACGATGGTGATGTCATTGCCGGCATAGGCCGCGCGCACTTCCTCGACAGGTACGGAATAAGGTGCATGACCCGGTGCATTCACGATTTGCTGGCCAAGTTCGCTGTTCAGCAAATCAGATGGCATGTCGTAGATCGTGATCGCGCCCGCCGAGGCAATCGCGATCTGGCGGCCTGAAGGCAGGCCCTCGGGGATCGTCCATCCGTCGGCACCGCCGCCGGTAATGGTGGACACCGTATCCGGCCAAGGCGACTGGATGCCTTCATAGCCCTCGCCTTCCTGCAAGCCCGACAGCAATTGCACCGCCGCGCGCCCGGATGTCAGCGCCGCGCCACGGGGCGGGCCGTTCCAGATCCGCATGCCCTCAAGTTCGGTGATGTCGGAAATCGCGCCACTGTCGTAGTGACCGAATATCTGGGCGGATGCGGCGGTGAAGAACAGCGCGCGCAGGTTGCTTGCCAATTCGGCCCCTTGCTCTTCTCCGACACCCGAATAGGGTCCGATCCCGCGCGACAGAAGAAATGGCAGGATCAACGGCGCGGGCGCCATATCCAACTGCCCTTCGGCCACGGCTTGTACCGAGTTTGTCAGCGTCGCCCCTTCTGTGATTTGCAAGGTCGCGACCCCCGCCGACTCAAGAACCCCTGCAAGGGTCGTATCGATGTAGTGCGGCGTCGAGCCCGGAGACGTGGTTTCAGCCGTCAACGTGACTTGCGCGAAAGTGACGGCGGGCAATACGGCCAGCAGCGCCCCCGCGATGGGTGCTTTGAACATTGTTTCCTCCCTTGAAGTCACCCGCTTCCCGGTGACTTTGCATTGATTGCTTGTTGTTCGGTGGAGGTTGGCAAAAATTATATGACTTGTCACCTAATATTTCGTGGTGTTGAGTGTTGAGGTTGGAGGCACCCATGGATTTGAAGACTGAACACCGCGCCAAGCGCATCGCCGCACGCAAGGCCAGACAGGACAAAAACCTCTTTGGTCGCATGTCGGCAGCCGTCATCGCCTCACGTGGGCAAGCGCAACGGCTGCTCAAATCCTCCGCTGGCCTGTCCATCACCGAATGGCGGGTCCTGTGGGACTTGTCCGAGGCGGGCCCCCTCAGCATTCAGGACATGGCCTCCATTCAGCGCACCGATCATTCGCTGATCAGCCGCGCCTTGCCGAAGATGATCGAAAAGGGCTGGGTCGAGGCCGTGCGCAACAGAGACGACAAACGTCAGTCTCTTGTCGAGTTGACCAGCGCCGGTGCGCAAGTCTTCGCCACAGCCGCGCCGACGATGAAGCGACGCAGGGACAGCCTGGCAGAAGAATTCACCCCGCAGGAGTTGCAGACTTTTTTGCACCTGTTGGATCGGTTCGAGCACGTACTGGAGCACCCGATCCCCGTCGCGCCCCAATTGGAGAAGTCACCATGACCGATCGCCCCAACGTCCTGTGGATCATGGCCGACCAACTGCGCTTCGATTACCTCAGCTGCTACGGCCACCCGCATCTGCACACGCCCCACATCGACGCGTTGGCCGCACGCGGGGTGCGGTTCACCAACGCCTACGTGCAGTCCCCCGTCTGCGGCCCCTCGCGCATGTCCGCCTACACAGGCCGCTATGTCCGCAGCCATGGCTCGACGTGGAACGGGATGCCCCTGCGGGTGGGCGAGCCGACCCTTGGCGATCACCTGCGAGAGGCAGGCGCCCGAGCGGTTCTGGTGGGCAAGACCCACATGACCGCCGATATGGAAGGGATGGCCTGGCTTGGCATCGATCCAGCCAGCGAGATAGGCGTGCGCCGCTCTGAATGCGGGTTCGAACCGTTCGAGCGAGACGACGGCTTGCATCCCGATAGCGCTCGGCAAGGGTGGTCGGCCTATGACGACTACCTCGTGTCGCAGGGCTACGACAGTGCCAATCCTTGGGGCGATTTCGCCAATTCCGGCGTCGACGACGACGGAGAGCTTCTGTCGGCATGGCTCCTGAAGAATTCCCGCCTCGCGGCCAACGTCCCGGAAGAGCATTCGGAAACTGCCTACATGACCGATCGTGCCATGGATTTCATGGAATCCGCGATGCAGGACGGGCGGCCCTGGATGTGCCACCTCAGCTACATCAAGCCCCATTGGCCCTACATCGTACCGGCCCCTTACCACGATATGTATGACGAACGGCACATCATCGATCCCGTTCGCTCGGACGCTGAACGCGACACAGCCCACCCGCTGATGCGCGCCTATCTGGACGCCCGCGTTTGCCGCAGTTTCTCACGCGATCACGTCCGCGAGCATGTCATCCCCGCCTACATGGGCCTGATCAAGCAACTTGACGACAACTTGGGCCGGCTTTTCGCATGGATGGATGACAAGGGATTGAGCGAGAACACCATCATCGCCTTCACATCCGATCACGGGGATTACATGGGCGATCACTGGATGGGCGACAAGGATTTCTACCACGAGATGGCAGTCAAGGTGCCCCTGATCCTTTCCGACCCGCGCCCGGAGGCCGCGGCTACGCGCGGGGACGTCTCGGACGCATTGGTGGAAATGATCGACCTCGCGCCAACCTTCATGCACGCCCTCGGATGCGAGCCAAAGCCCCACATCATAGAAGGCCGGGACCTGACGCCGATCCTTCACGGCACCAACGGTTTCGCGCGTAGCTACGTGATCAGCGAACACGACTACCATTGGTCGGAAATGGCCCGCAGCCTCGATGTGCCGCAAGAAGACGCACACACCCTGATGATCCATGATGGCCGTTGGAAATACATCCGCTGCGAAGGCTTCGACCCGATCCTGTTTGACCTGAAGTCAGACCCGATGGAACTGGTCGACCTGGGGACCTCAGACGCGGAGGATCACGTAGATGTCCGCGCACGTATGGAGGCGGCCTTGCTGAGTTGGGGCCTCCAGCACCATTCCCGGATCACGGCCACACCCGCCGTCCTGGCCCGTCAGAAAACGGCGGCCAAATCCGGCATTCTGATCGGCTTCTGGGACGCGGCGGAATATGAGGCGGATACCGGCTTTCCTTTCAGTGACCTGACCCCGAAAGGGAAGCCCTGACGCAAGGGCGCTGCCTGACATGCCCCTGACCGATCCTGATCGATTGTTCCCCTTGGATGCCCGCCTGAGATCGCTGGCGCGCGCCCTTTATGGAAGCGTCAAGGACCTGCCGATCATCAGTCCCCACGGCCATTGCGACCCTCGCTGGTTCGCCGAGAACACGCGCTTCCCCAACCCCGCCGAGCTGTTCATCGTACCCGACGACTACGTGTTTCGGATGCTGCTCAGCCAGGGCATCGCGATGCCCGATCTTGGGCTGCCACGGGTCGATGGCGGGCCGTCCAAGGCGGATCCCCGGGCGATCTGGCATCTGTGGGCGCGCAACATGCACCTGTTTCGGGGGACACCCACGGCAATGTGGCTCGACCATGCGTTCGAGCATGTGTTCGGGTTGGATGTGGTTCTGTCAGAGCAGACGGCAGACGCGTGTTACGACCATATCGAAACGCGGCTGGCGCAGGATGCCATGCGGCCCCGCGCGTTGTTCGAGCGGTTCAATATCGAGGTTCTGGCCACCACAGAAGGCGCGCTGGATGACCTGAGATGGCACAAGATGATCCGCGACAGCGGCTGGACGGGCCGTATCGTGACGACCTATCGCCCCGACGCCGTGGTCGACCCGGAGTTCGAAGGCTTCGCCGCAAACGTCACGCGGCTTGGCGAGATCACCGGAGAAGACACCACAACATGGGAGGGCTACCTGAAGGCCCACCGAACGCGGCGCGCCTCGTTCAAGACGTTTGGGGCGACGGCAACGGACCACGGCCACCCCACCGCGCGAACCGAGGATCTGCTCCGCCCGCAGGCGGAAGCATTGTTTCAGAAGGCGCTGTCAGGGAGGTGCACCGCAGCGGAGGCCGACGTTTTCCGGGGCCAGATGCTGACCGAGATGGCGCGGATGAGCCTAGAGGATGGACTGGTGATGCAGATCCACCCGGGATCACGGCGCAACCACTCGGCCCGCGTCTTCGCGCAGCATGGCCGTAACATGGGTTTCGATATTCCGGGGCGCACCAACTACGTGGACGCGTTGAAACCCTTGTTGGATGCGGTGGGGATGGAACCCGCCCTGACGATCGTTCTCTTCACACTTGATGAGACATCCTACGGGCGCGAATTGGCACCGCTGGCGGGCGCCTATCCGGCCCTGCGCCTCGGGCCACCATGGTGGTTCTTTGACAGCTTCGAGGGGATCAAGCGCTTCCGTGAGACCACGACCGAAACCTGCGGCTTCTACAACACCGTGGGCTTCAACGACGATACACGGGCGTTCTGCTCCATCCCCGCGCGCCACGACGTCGCCCGGCGCACAGATTGCGCCTATCTGGCGGAGTTGGTGGGCACGGGACGGTTGCGCGAAAACGAAGCCTTTGAGGTCGCCCACGACCTGACCTATCGCCTCGCCAAAGAGGCGTACCGCCTATGAAACCGCCGCGACTGACGCGCACCGGCGATGCCGCCCCCCCGGGCATCGTACATTTCGGCCCCGGCGCGTTCTTCCGCGCCCATCTGGCCCCCTATACTGATGAGGCCCTGCAGGCCGCAGGCGGCGATTGGGGGATTGTCGCGGTCTCGCTGAAAAGCCCCACCGCCCGGGATCAATTAGCCCCTCAGGGCGGCGTCTACACCTCCGTCGCCCTCGCGGCAGATGGGATGGCGCCAAAGGTCATTTCCGCCATCACCGACGTTCTTGTTGCGCCGGAAGACCCCGACGCGGTCATCGATGTGCTGGCAGACCCAGCAATCCGAATTGTATCCCTGACGATCACCGAAAAGGGCTATGGCTATGATCCGGCAACCGGCGGCCTTGATCCCGCTCATCCAGACATCGCCCATGACTTGTCCAATCCAAATTTCCCGACATCTGCCATCGGATTCATCGTGGCGGGGCTAGAAGTGCGGCGCCAATCCGACACGCCGCCCTTTGCCGTGCTGTCGTGCGACAACCTCCCGTCGAACGGCGCGCTGACCCGTGCCGTGACCCTGGATTTCGCGCGCCGCGTCTCCCCTGACATTGCGGATTGGATAGCGGCCGAAGTCTCCTTCCCCTCCACGATGGTCGACCGCATCACACCCGCCACGACCGACGCGAACCGGGCGGCGCTTGTGGACCTCACCGGCACCATGGATTCCGCCGCCGTCTTTCACGAACCCTTCCGCCAATGGGTGATCGAGGATGATTTCCCCACCGGGCGCCCCGAGTGGGAGGCAGCAGGCGCGCAACTGGTGCGTAATGTCGAGGCCCATGAACTGATGAAACTGCGGTGTCTGAACGGCACCCATTCGGCGCTGGCCTACCTTGGCTATCTTGCGGGGTACGAAACCATCGCCGACACCGTCGCGAACCCCAATTTCGCGCGGTTCTGCGAGGTTCTGTGGCGCGAAGAAATTACCCCAACGGTGCCCAAGCCGGAGGGCGAGGACCTGTCCGCCTATTGCGCCACCCTGATGCGACGCTACCGCGATCCGGCAATCCGGCATCGGACATGGCAGATCGCTATGGATGGCAGCCAGAAGTTGCCGCAGAGATTACTGGGAACAATCGCCGACACACTCGCGATGGGGCGCGTTCCGCACGGGCTCTGCCTCGCGGTGGCGGGATGGATGCGCTACGTGGGCGCGGTGGACGAGGACGGCCAGCCCATCGATGTGCGCGACCCTATGGCAGAGCGCTTGCAAGCGGCGGGAACGGTCGAGGCCTTGCTTGCGATACGAGAGATATTTTCGGAGAATTTGGTCGTCCAGTCAGATTTCCGTGACGGCGTGCGGGCCGCCTACCGCGCCTTGGAGCGGGATGGCGCGCGTGCGACAGTGCGTGCTTTCGTGGCGGCGCACGAAAATGGGCTTGCGAACGATCAGGATTGAGCCGGGCCCACAGGGCCAACACGTGGCGTCAGCCGCGCGCGGCGATGACACCGCGTAGCTCGGCCAAGCCACGAAGACGGCCGATCAGGGGATAGCCGGGATGGGTTTGACGGCCCGTATCGCTCAGCAGGTCATGGCCGTGATCGGGGCGGAAGGGAATGACGGTGTCGCGGCGGCTTTCCGCCTTCAACAACTCATCAATGACGGCGACCATGTCGGTGTCCCCCTCCAGATGCGCCGCTTCCTGAAAGGACCCATCGGGGTCCTTGGCGACATTGCGCAGATGGGCGAAGGGGATGCGGTCGCCAAAGCGCCGGACGATATTTGGAAGGTCGTTCGCCGGGTTCGCCCCGAGAGAGCCAGTGCAAAGCGTCAACCCGTTTTCAGGCGTGTCCACGGCATCCAGAAGCCAGGCGATGTCGTCCGCGTCCGACACAATACGCGGAAGACCAAGAATATCGCGGGGCGGGTCATCTGGGTGGATGCCCATCGCCATGCCGAGGTCTTGCGCGGTCGGAATAACCTCTTCGAGAAACCGTTTGAGATTGGCCCGCAAGTCTGCGCGGGATAGGCCATCATACGCGCGCAGGGCGCTGCGCAGCTTTCGGATGTCGTAGCGATCATAGGCTCCAGGCAGGCCCGACATGACGGCGGCCAACAACTCGGCGTGTTGCGCCTCGGTCGCGCCCTCGAACCAGCTGCGGGCGGCGGCGAGCACCTCGGCACTGTAGGTATCCTCTGCACCGGCGCGCTTGACCATATGCACCTCGAACGCGGCCATCTTTGCGGCCTCGAACCGAAGGCAAGTACCGCCGCGCGGCAGGGGATGGGCAAGGTCGGTACGGGTCCAGTCCAACAACGGCATGAAGTTATAGCAGATTGTACGGACCCCGTTGGTCGCAAGGTTGGCCATGGATTGGCGATAATTGGCAAACAAGCCGCTTAGATCGCCCTCGCCGCGCTTGATCGCCTCATGGATGGGAAGGCTTTCGACCACGTCCCATGTGAAGCCTGCGTCCGTTATCTGTGCGTTGCGTGCGGCGATGGCCTCTGCGCTCCAGACCTCGCCATAGGGAATTTCGTGTAATGCCGTCACGATTCCGGCCGCGCCGGTTTGCGCAATCTCCGGCAATGTCAGCGCATCTAGGGACCCGAACCAACGCCACGTTTCCCGCATTTCAACGCCCCTCATCGCTGTAAGACCCGAGATCGTTCATCGGGACCGAGCCGCACCCCTGCAACCCAGCACTCGCGCCAATGGCGCGCATGCCGACGCACATTCTACTTTCATTGTCCAAACTGGTATACTATCATACCAGATAGGAAAAGCCCGGAATGAAAGAGTAGGACCATGGCAGAATTCCCCATCGTGGAGGCGGGCAAAAACGTCACGCGTCAGGTGCTTGCAGATCATCCTGACCTGATGGTCGTGGCGTTCACGTTCGGCGCTGAAGGCGCGGAGGGCGCGCTACACAACCACGTCCACGTCCAGTCCACCTTCGTCGAAAGCGGGCGCTTTCGCTTCACGCTGGATGGCGAGCCGATGGAAATCGGCCCCGGGGATAGCTTCGTGATCCCCTCCAACGCGGTCCATGGCTGCGTGTGCTTGGAACCCGGGCGCCTCGTGGATTGCTTCACGCCCCGCCGCGACGACTTTCTGTAACGCCCTGACCCTGCAAGGACGACCCCATGACCCTGAAAACCGAGACGCGCTACGCCATTGATCCTGCCCACACCAAGACGCTCGACACCGAGGGGCTGCGCAGCCATTTCCACAAGGATGGGCTGTTCGCGGAGGGGGAGATCAACCTCGTCTACACGCACTATGACCGCTTGATCCTTGGCTCTGCCGTGCCGGGCGCGGGCACGCTGACGCTGGATCACATGGCAGAGACCGGGACGCCGAATTTCCTCGATCGCCGCGAGATGGGCATCTTGAACATCGGTGACACGGGACAGGTCAGCGTCGGCGGCGACACCCACACATTGGAGCGGGGTGAACTGCTCTACATCGGAATGGGTGCGGGCGCGGTAACATTCTCGGGCGCGGGTCGGTTCTATATCACCTCTTCGCCCGCCCACCGCACCTGCCCCACCAAGCTGATCAAACTGGACCAGGCGCGCCGGGTCGAGTTGGGATCTCGCGAGGCGGCCAATGAGCGGGTGATCATCCAATTCCTTCATCCTGAGGTTTGTGAGACCTGTCAGCTGTTGATGGGCTACACGCAGTTCGCGCCCGGGTCCTTGTGGAACACGATGCCCGCGCACCTGCACGATCGCCGGATGGAGGCCTACCTCTATTTCGACGTCCCCGAGGACGCACGCGTCTTCCACTTCATGGGCAAACCTGAAGAAACCCGGCATCTGGTGATGGCCAATGAAGAGGCCGTGATCTCTCCGCCGTGGTCGATTCACTGCGGTGCGGGCACCTCGGCCTATACGTTCTGCTGGACGATGGCGGGCGACAACGTCGACTTCGCCGACATGGACATGGTCGGCATGGACGCATTGCGATGACCCCTTTCTCGCTGGACGGACAAACGGCGCTGGTGACGGGGGCCAACACGGGCATCGGACAGGCGATTGCCGTGGCCATGGGTCGTGCCGGTGCCCATGTAATCTGTGCGGGGCGATCGTCGTGTGACGAGACGGTTGCCATGATCGAGAAGGCCGAGGCGCTGACGCTCGACTTTGCCGATCCAATGGCGGCAAAAGATGTGTTCGCCGCGCGCCGGGTCGATATCCTCGTCAACAATGCGGGCATTATCCGGCGTGACGATATCGTCGATTTCTCCGAAGCCGATTGGGATGCCGTCCTGGACGTGAACCTGAAGGCCGCGTTCTTCACCTGCCAGGCATTCGCCCGCGCCGCCCTGCCACGCGGCGCCGGGAAGATCGTCAACATCGCGTCCCTGTTGTCGTTTCAAGGCGGCATCCGCGTACCAAGCTACACCGCTTCCAAGCACGGGATTGCCGGGCTGACCAAGATCATGTGCAACGAGTGGGCGGCGAAGGGCATCAACGTCAACGCCATTGCACCGGGCTATATCGAGACGAACAACACTGAGGCCCTGCGCGCAGACCCGGATCGCAACAAGGCCATTTTGGATCGCATCCCTGCGGGCCGCTGGGGCAAGGCCGATGACATCGCCGAGACGGCAGTGTTCCTGTCCTCGCCTGCGGCAAATTACATTCACGGCGCGGTGCTGAACGTGGACGGCGGGTGGCTGGCGCGCTAGGCTGACTAACATGGACATCGTGTCGTTCGACAACCTTGAGGTCCCGCCGGATCTTAAAGCCTGTGCCGATGCGCTGCTGCGCGAGGCTAATGGGCAAGACGGCGACGCTGATGATGTGGAAGTAGATACAGACGGCAACCCGCCGGAGGCTTACCGCGCGTTTCTGGCCGTGGACGCGTCCGGCAAAGTCGTCGGACACCTCGCCGCGTACATCCGGGGCGTGGACCAAGGCAGCGCTTCCATGACCGTCGGCATGATCGGCAACGTCGCGACGCGCAAGACCTTTCGGCGACGCGGGATCGCAAAGTCTTTGGTGGACGCGTCCCATCGGTACTTCCGGGATGCGGGGGCCCGGTTCTCGATACTGTTTGCCTACGATCTACCGGTCTATGTGTCCTATGGGTATCGGCTGATGCGCGATCAGGTGACGTTCGTAGAGCGCGCCGCAGCGGTCAAGACGTGCGTCCTTCCCGGCAGTATGCTGTGCGAATTGACGACGCGCCCCCAGCGTGCGGGCACCGTCAATCTAACCGGACCCCCGGTATGAGAGGCCGCGTGTGATGACCCCATGATCCGCCCTGCGACACAGGATGATGTGGTCGCAATTGCAGACATCTCGCGGCTTGCGCGCACAACGGCAATGCCTTGGCTGCCGGTTCTGCATGCCATTGAAGGGGACCGAAAGCTCTTCGACACCCGCGTGTTGCCGCAGGACGATGTGGTCGTCGCCGAAACAGATGGCGTGATCGCGGGCTTCATGGCCCGCCACGGGGACTGGATCGAGCATCTTTATATCGCCCCCGCCCACCAGCGGCAGGGTTTGGGCGCAGCCTTCATCGCTCGCGCAAAGGCACAGGTGCCTTACCTGCAACTGTGGGTTTTCGCCAGAAACCACGCGGCGCAAACCTTCTACGCCGCCCACGGATTTGAAGAGGTCGAACGGACCGATGGGCAAAACAATGAAGAGAAGACCCCCGACATCCGCATGGAATGGCGTGCCCTCTCATGACGTGTCATGCGTTGCCAGGGGAAAACCGTGATGCCTGAACCCTACGATATTCGCCCAGAGGTCCGCCGGGACCACGTCGCAATCGACGCGGTTCACAATGCGGCGTTCGGCAGTGATGCTGACATCCCCGCCCTTGTCCGTGACCTGCGCGCCGCAGACGCGCCGTTCCCAACACTTTCCGTCGTGGCAACTCATGACGGGACGGCGGTCGGACACGTCATGGCGTCCCACGCGTGGCTCGACGGACCACGCGAGTTGATTGACGTCCTGGTCCTCAGCCCCCTTGGCGTGCATCCGGCGCACCAGCGCAAAGGGCTTGGCACCGCGTTGATAGCTGCGGTGCTGCGTGCCGCAGAGGGCAAAGGCGCGCCGATGGTTCTGTTGGAAGGCAGCCCCGGATACTACGGCGCGCGTGGGTTTGAACCGGCAAGTGCGCAAGACATCCGCCGCCCATCCCTGCGCATCCCATCGCCCGCTTTCCAGGTGGCCACCCTGCCCGCCTACACGCCGGATATGACCGGCACGTTTATCTACCGCGATGTACATTGGCGCCACGGGGTGGGTCTTTACAAGACGTCCTAGCCGAACAGCGAGACATCCGCATCCTTCATCGGCAACCCGTCAAAGGATTGCACGAAGATGCTGTGGCCGCCAAAAAGATCCGCGTCGTCAAAACAGAATTGCACCATTGCGCCAGTCACGGACGCGCTGACAAGGCCGTTCGTTTGCTGAAATTCGGTCTTGGTCAGGAGGGGGCCGTCAACCTCTCGGTACGTCCCGTCACCGTTCGCTTCGTAGACCGAGCGCCAGTCATTATTGTACCGCTCCAGCAGGTGATCCGCCGCGATGGCGCTGGCCTCTGCTTCCAGAACTTCCAATGTCTTCCCAACCGTCTGCGCGATGACGAGGCTGGTCTCAAGGTCCGGCCCGTCCGGATCGATGCGAAGGGGAACCGAGCGCCCATGCAACGGGATCGTCGCGATCAGGCATCCGGCTAGTTTGGGATCTTTGACCAATGGTCCCAGCACTGGATCAACGCGCGAGGCTTCCCCGGACGCTCTGCCCGAGCGCCCCTTGGCGTTCGGCGATATCAATCGTTGGATCCACGCTTTGAGTTTGTGCACGACATCCGCCTCTGAACCGATGGGTTGGCCCCAACCGAACAACATCCTGCCAATGATGTCGACATTTGTACCGGCACTGAACGCGCTGTCCATGTACGCAGGCTGTCTGAGATGGCTGTGCACCGTCCGAGCAACAGTACAGCGTGTCCCTGCAGTCCCGCCGCTCCTGTTCCGGATCCGGGTCCTAGCCGAGCGTCCTTCAGGCCCGGCGTCGCGTTTCAGGACACTGACCCAGCGGATTGCCGACCACTATCACGCAAGGCCGCAACTATCGTTGGCCTGGGAATTGATCGAACTGATGGCCCAGGCGATAGGACGAACGGTGAAATCGCCTGGACCGTGGCTTTTCATATCAGCTGAACAGCATCCCGCCGTTGATGTCGATGTTGGTGCCGGTCATGAATGCGCTGTCCTCACAGGCAAGAAACAGGACGAGGTTCGCCACATCCATCGGCACGCCTTGCCGTTTCACGGGGGCGTTTGCCTCGAACGCGCGGCGGCCCGCGTCGGGTGTGTGGATGTTGTGGAAATCCGTATCGACCATGCCGGGGCACAGACCGTTGACGCGCACGTCCGGCCCAAGTTCCTTCGCCAAGCCCCGCGTCATCGTCATCACCGCGCCCTTGGAGGACGCATAAGCGACCGAGCCGGGGCCACCGCCATCACGCGCCGCTTGGCTGGCGAGGTTGACGATCGTGCCCTTACCCATGTGCGGGCCCACGGCCTTGACCATCAGGAAGGTACTGGTCACGTTCAGGGCCATCACGTCGTTCCAATGCTCCAGCGACATCTCGGCGAAGGTCTTGCGCGCGATCAGGCCGCCAGAGTTGTTGACCAGCACATCGACGGACCCGAATTCTTCAACCGTTTTCCCCACGAGCGTGTCCACGCCCTCTTGTGTGGTAAGATCGCCCTGCACGGCGATCGCCTTGCCGCCAGCGGCCGTGATTTCGGCCACTGTTTCGTCCGCGCCTTTGGAGCTTGCGAAGTAGTTTATCGCGACGTTCGCGCCTTCCGATGCCAGCAGGACAGCGCATGCGCGTCCAATGTCGCGCCCGCCGCCGGTGATGATTGCTGTTTTGCCCGCAAGTTTCATGGTGTTTTCCTTTTGTTGTTACAGATCTGGCCTAGGCGCCAACATCGAAAGTCTTGGGAACGACAACCTTGAAGCTTTGGTCGTCTGCATCAGTGAAATAGAGGTCGCAGTCGTAGCCCTGGTCATCCAGGAAGCTGAACACGCGGCGTGGGTCGCTGTTGGGATACGGCACCAGAAGCGTGGCGATCCGGTGGCGCGTGGCCTTGGGGAACTTGGCCGTCAGGCAGGTGCTGACGGGCAAGCCTTCGAATTCCGCCGGGTCCACACCGGGGAAGCCGGTGTTCTGGCTCAACGTCGGCTGGCCTGCCTCGGACCACAGGAATTTGCCGTAGAAGCCGGCACGCTCTCCGGCGTAACGGAAGGTGCTGTCGCCCAGGGTCATGGGCGCATTGGCGTGCAGCAGCCAGTAGATCTCCACCGGATCGGAGGCGTCGACATTGTCGACGATCACGAAATACTGGTTGCGCACGAAATAGACGTCGCGGGTAACGGATGTGACCTCGGGCGACATCGTGCGGTAAGCCGCCGTCGCATCTCCTTGCATGAAGATGTGATCTTCGCGCGCCTCGGCCACGTTGATTTGTCCGGCCGAGGCCATCGCCATGACCTTGTCCTTGCCCGCGTATTGACCCTTCCCGTTGATCAGGATCGCGTTCTTCGACACCGTTTGCCGCCGCCACGCCTGGTGCATGGTGGAATTGAACGCGACGTAGTGGCCTGATTGAATGGCCAGGTCCTCACCAAAACCCGCCAGACAGAAGGCGTTCTGGTCGCCGTGGGAGTGGCTGATTGAGCCGTAGGGCGAAGATTTCATTACGAACTGGATGTGGTTATCGGGGTCCTGCATCCGGTGCTGGATCGCGGCCCACCCAATGCCCTTGAACCAGCGCAACTGATCGTCATCGGAAGGCGGAACGGCCTCGACCACCGGGAAATCGGTGCGGTAGGCCAGTTCGTCAAAATTGAAGTCCCACCAGCCCCAATTGTAGAATGCCATTTCAGTGCCCGGATTGGTGCGCTTGATCTCGTCATAATACCATTGATACGCGCCGTTGCCCGTGACGCCCGCGAACTGACGCAGGTTGTAGCCGATCTTGACCGAGGGCAGATCACCCATGGTGCTGTCATCGCCAAAGGTGGCGCGCTTCGTGTCTGGGGCCTTCGTGTAAAGCGGAAAATCGCCCGTGCGCTGGAAGAACGGGCGCTGGTAAAGATCGATGCCGGAATAGCCCTTCAGCAGGTTCGCGGCGTCGATCAGGTAGGCCATTCCCGTCATCCAGTAGTGCGGCCCCTCGGCCCAACCTCCATCGGCATCGCCCCAGGGCGAATAAACGGTGGATAGGAACTCGACGGAGTAATGCAACCAATCCTTCGCCTCGGGCGCGTCATCCAAAAGCGCGATGCAGGCGGGGATCAGGACGGCAGAGACGGCGCGGACGGCATGGCTGTCGAACGGGAACAGCTGGATGTTGGCGTTCTTGATGATGTGATCGGCGGTCTCGCGGGTGCGAGCCAGAAGCGCCTCGCGCACGGTCGCCCGTTCGTCTTCGGTCACCTGATCGAACAACCAGTCATAGCCCCACGCCAGCGCAAGGTTCACGCGGAACGCCCATTCGTCGGTGTAGGCGCGGGACGTGGTGCCCGTGGGGTTCCAGGACGCCGCCTCCAGCAACCACGCCTTGGCGTGGTCGAGCATCGCCTGATCATTAGTCACCTTTCCGCCCACCGCGAGGTGACGGATCGCGTAGAGAAGTTCCTGACAGTCGATATAGGTCTGCCGCCAGATCGGCGCGGTGCGCTTGTGGCCGGGGTAGCCTGCGGGCTCGGCCATGACATCACGGTCCATCCAAGGCGTCACGGACTTCTCATAGAAGATGTTCCATGTATGGGTTGTGGGATCAGCGGCCACCTCCTTGCGGAAGCTATCCAGCCGTTCCGGCGTGAGCCACAGGCGCGGATGCGCGCGGGTGGTTTTGGCGAAGCGGTCGGCGCGCGAGGGCAGCGGTGTCTCGGGCAAGCCCTCGGTGATGGTGAATGTGCGCGAAGTGCTCCACGCGGTTACGGGCATGCCCTTGGCGTCGCACACGGCGTAGGACCAGTAATACTCACCCGCCGGAAAGGTCACATCGGGGGTGAAGAAATTCAGCGGGATGTCTGCGAATGTCTCGGTCGCCTTGGCCGGGTAAGATGCGTCCGCACTTACGCGCAGCACAAATCGCGCCTCATCCTCGATCACGGGAAGCCATGTAAAACGTGGCGGATTCTCGGTGATCACGTGGCCCGCATCAGGAGCGTACTGGATCGTGAGACGGCCTGTCTTCGGCTCATCAAGCATGGGGGCGGTCATCTGGACACTCTCGGAAATAGGGGTGGTGACGTAGGCGATTTGGGCGTGCGGCCCGGTGACAGGCCGCACGCCGGATTGCTTAGGCGGCTTTAGCCGTACTGGCGGGCGTAGGCGGAGTTCATCACTTCGATGACCTGGTCGTAGCCCATGTCGTTGAGGGTCTCGATGTAGTCGGCCCAATCCTCTTCAACGTCGCCGGATCCAAGGATCCACGCCTGCTGACGCTCCAGCATGTAGGTGCGGATAGACGGCCAATACCGGTCATAGATCGCCTGCTCTTGCTGGTTGAACGCCACGCCCAGGAACTGGTCAACCAGCAGGTCGTTGGCGGAATACAACTCGATGCCCTCGCGAGCAGCCTCCGCCGTCCACTGCCATTCGTAGCGGTAGTCCTGCCAGTAGCCGCGCTGGATCTGCGCGCCTTCCAGATACATCTGGCTGTTGACGGCCTGATCGGAATTCAACACCTCGTCGGTGAAGATCGGCTCTCCATCGACCATGTTCCACGTGCGGCCTTCAACGCCGAAGTTGGCAAGGTTGCGGCCTTCTTCGGTGAACCAGAAGTCAAAGTACCGGATCGTCTCGATCACGTGCTCGTTGGAATAGCTGATCGCCCAACCATCGGGCTTGATCGGGATGCGACGATGCTCTTCCATGCGCACACCACCGGCGGAGGCAGGCGGCAAGAACGGGATGAAGTTGAAGCCCGGAACGGCTTCCGCCAACGCAGAATTGTAGCCGGACGTCGACGCAAACCAATCATGGGTCATACCGCCAAGGTTCTCGGACAGGAGGTAGTCCCGCGAGGAGGAACCGCGCGTGAAGATCTCGGGATCAATCAGGCCTTCCTCATACCACTGAGCGATGTTGGACAGGCCCACGCGATAGGCGTCCTGCGCATAGGGGTGAACGATCTCACCTGCATCGTTGACGTAGAAATCGTGGTAGGTGTCAGAGCCGGACGACCGGGCGTCCCACAGCGTCAACAGGCGGTTCACCTCTTGCCACTGACGCGCGAAGTACGGAATCTCGTCCGCTTCGCCGTTGCCGTTGGGATCGCCATCGCGGAACGCAACCAGCGTGGTGTAGAGCTCGTCCACGTTTTGCGGCTGCTCAAGACCAAGCGCATCCAGCCAGTCCTGACGGATAAACCACGCGCGGCCGAATTCACCATCGGGCAGGTATGGAATATAGTAATAATTGCCGTCATAGGCCGAGATCGCGGCTTGAAGATCCGGGTTTTCATCCCAGAACGCCTGTATATTCGGCGCATGCTCTGCGACCAGATCGTTGAGCGGCAGGAACGCGCCCTCGGGCCCGAACTGGTTGACTGGCTGTTGGATCAGGTGCCCGCCGACGATGTCGGGCATCTCGCCCATCGCCAGAAGCAGGTTCATCGCTTCGCCACTGTCGGTGGTGTTCGCGCCCATGGTGTCGTCGACCAGGCTGATGCCGGTCAAGCGACGCGCTTCCAGCTCGACCGGATAGATCTCGCTGGTTTCGCCGCCAACGCCGTAGCCTTGGGCACGGGGCCAGTGCATGTGGATCGTCAGCTCAAGCGGCTCTTCCACGATCATCAGATGGCCGTCTGCGAAGACGGGGCTGGTCAGCGCCGTTGTCGCCAGAATGGCCGAGGCTAGTGAAACTTTACGCATGGTAGTCCTCCCTATATGCGGTAGTTCAGGTTATTCCTTCACGCCGCCCAACATGATGCCCTTGCTGAAATACTTCTGCAGGAACGGGTAGATGAGCAGGATGGGGATGATCGAACAGACAATGATCGCAGCACTGACGGTCTCGAACGAATAGGTGGCATCCAAGAGCGTCGCGGCGAATTCCTCGTCGTCGCTGAGCTCCAGAATGACATGGCGCAGGTAAACTTGCAGCGGGATCTTGTCCTCGTCTTGCAACAACACCATGGCCCAGAAGAAGCCGTTCCAGCGCGACACGATGCAGAACAACGCGACCGTGGCGATCGCGGGCTTGGAGAGTGGCATGTAGACCTTCCACAGCACCTGGAATTCATTGGCGCCGTCCATACGGGCGGCCTCTTCGAACGATTGCGGGATACCCTCGAAGAAGTTGCGCAAAAGGATGATGTTGAAGCCGTTTACGGCGAAGCCGATGATGATGCCGAAATAGCTGTCCAGCAGCCCCAGATCGCGCATGTTCAGGAAGAACGGGATCATGCCGGCGTGAAACCACATGGTGAACGCCACCATCAGGTTCCAGAAACGGCGCCCGTACAGCTGGCGGCGCGACAGGGCGTAGGCGCCGGGGATGATGAACGCGAGGCTCATCAGCGTGCCGCCGATGGTGTAGATGAACGTGTTACCGTAGCTGACCCAGAACATCCGCTCGGACAGGACCTGGGCGTAGGCGTCCAGTGTGAAGCCTACCGGCGTCAGAACCACGTTGCCCGCCCGCGCCTCGAAACCGGTGCTCATCGACAGGGACGCGATGTAGATGAAAGGATAAAGCGCCGAGATCGTGAAAACCGCGATCAGGAACATGTTGAGAATGACGAAGGCTTTGTCACCGCGCGAATAGAGGTTCATGTTGGCCATGGCTCTGTCCCCCTACCACAAGGATGTGCGCGAATAGCGCTTGGAAATTGCGTTGGCGCTCATCACCAGGACGAAGGCCACGACCGCGTTGAACAGGCCCGCGGCGGCAGCAAGGTCGTATTGGCCGCCCTGCAAGCCCTGACGATAAATGAACGTGTTCACGACGTCCGCCGTCTCGTAGGTGGCGGGCTGATAGAGCAGGATGATCATCTCGAAGCTGACTTCGAGCATGTTGCCGATGCGGATGATCAGCATGATGATGATCGTTGGCAGGATCGACGGGATGGTGATCTTCCACATCATCTGCCAGCGGCTGGCACCATCCACCACGGCGGATTCATAGAGCGTCGGTGAGACACCCGCGATAGCCGCGAGGTAAACGATGGATTGGAACCCGGCCTCTTGCCAGATCGTAGTGCCGACAAAGATCGGCCTGAACCATTCGGGCCGCGTCAAGAAGTAGATCGACTCACCGCCGAACCATTCCAGTACCGTGTTGACGATACCCGCCGAGGGCGAGAAGCCCGTGATCACGATGCCCGCGATGATCACGGATGAGATGAAGTGCGGCAGGTAGACGATGGTTTGCGCCGTCTTCTTGAACCATTCGCGCAGGATCTCATTAAACATAAGCGCAAGAATGATCGGCATCGGGAAACCGAACAGCAGGCTTAGGCCCGAGATATAAATGGTATTGCGAAGGGCGCGGAGGAATTGGTCGTTGTTGAAAAGCGTCTCGAAATGCTCGAACCCGATCCACGGGCTGGCGGCGACGCCGCGGAAGACCGAATAATCCCTGAACGCGATCTGAAGTCCGTACATCGGCTTGTAAAGGAAGACGAGCAGCCAGATGATCGTGGGGATCAGCATGGCGTAGAGCTGCCATTCCCGCTTCAGGTGGTCCCCAACCCGCACCATGCGGCTGGGGCGTGTTGTGTGCAGAGCCTCTTTGGCAAGTAAAACGGTCTCTTCCGTCTTGCCGGGGCCGCCAACATTTGTGCCCGGGGTACTCATGCGACACGCGTTTGGCCGGACAGGGCCAATCCAGTTTGCGCGTCGAAGACCTTGATCAGATCCGGCTGCGCCGTGAAACCTGTCACGGCATCCAGCTTTTCGATGTTGCCGAGTGTCTCGGTTCGGATCACGAAGGGCTCTCCGCCGACGGTCATGTGTAACAACGCCTCGGAACCGAGCGTTTCGACAAGGTCCAGATCGCCCATCACAGCCCCATCGGTAGCGTCCGTCACGATCTGGCTATACTCGGGCCTGATGCCGACGATCACTTCGCGACCCACTGCGTTTTGCAGGCCCGACAGTGGCGCAAGCGCGATCTTCTGCCCCGCGAATTCCGCCATCGGCCCATTGGTCCCATCGGCAATCGTCGCCTTGATCTGGTTCATCGGGGGCGCCCCCAGGAAGCCCGCGACGAAGGCATTGGCGGGATTGAGGAAAAGCTCCATCGGGGTGCCGATCTGCTCGATCCGGCCGTCATTCATCACGACGATCCGGTCCGCCAGCGTCATTGCCTCCACCTGATCGTGGGTCACGTAGATGCTGGTCACGCCAAGGCGTTTGTGCAGGCGCTTGATCTCGGCGCGCATCTGGGTGCGCAGCTTCGCGTCAAGGTTCGAGAGCGGTTCATCAAAGAGGAAAACCTTGGGGCGGCGCACGATGGCACGACCCATGGCAACGCGCTGACGCTGACCACCGGACAGGTCTGCGGGCCGACGTTCAAGGTACTCTTTCAGGCCCAGAATACCTGCGACTTCCTCGATCGAGTCCTCGATGACCTGCTTGCTCTCCTTGCGGATGCGCAGGCCGAAGGCGATATTTTCGGCCACGTTGAGATGCGGGTAAAGCGCGTAGTTCTGAAACACCATCGCGACATCGCGATCTTTGGGAGCGACCCGGTTCATCACACGGCCGTCAATCGTCAGATCGCCGTCCGAAATTTCTTCCAGGCCAGCAATCATCCGCAGCGTTGTGGACTTGCCACAACCAGACGGGCCAACGAGGACCACGAACTCTTGTTCCTGCACCTCAAGATCAATCCCGTGAACGACCTGGACCGCGCCATACGCCTTCACGATGTTCTTCAAGATAACGCCGGACATGGCCCCTCCCCGAGCTTGAATATACGCCCCCATCCCAGCAGGATGATTCGCGCTCCCTCAAGTGGTATACTAGTTTGCTTAATCTGGAATACTAGTATTGATTTTTTCTTTTTGAGTGGCCTAGGGTGAGTAACCCGAGGAGTCACCGCATGAGAATTACTGAGGTTATCGTCACACCGATCGCGATCCCGGACGTGCCCCTGGCAAACACCAAGGGCGTGCATCCGTCGGTATTTCTGCGCGCCGTCATCGAGGTGAAAACAGACACCGGCCTTGTCGGTCTGGGCGAGGCCTATGGCGCAAAGCGTACGCTGACGGGCTTGCAGACCGTGGCCCCCACGCTTGAGGGGCTAGATCCCTATGATCTGCGCGACTTGCGTCGCCGCGTGGAACAAGCGCTGCCAAACAGCGGTGGCGTGAACGCCCCCACGGCCCTGGCCGATCACAAGGTGATCGACGTCGTCTATTCGGCCTACGAGATCGCCTTGCTGGACATTCGCGGCAAGGAAGTTGGGCGCCCGCTTTACGACCTGCTTGGCGGCGCCGTGCGCAAGACGATCCCTTTCGGCGGTTATCTCTTCTACAAGTTCGCCAAGCAGGATCTGACCTTCGGCCCCGATATCATGGGAGAGGTCATGACGCCCGACACCCTTGTGGCGCAGGCCCGCGAATTTGCGGCCGAGTACGGCTTCAAATCCTGGAAGTTGAAGGGCGGCGTCCTGCATCCCGACGAAGAAGTCGAAACGCTTTTGAAGTTGCGAGAGGTCTTCCCCAACGACGGCCTGCGCATCGACCCGATGGGGGGCTGGACCGTTGAGACCTCTCTTAAGGTGATCGACCAGCTTGGCGGCACCGCGGGGGGCGTTCTGGAATACCTTGAAGACCCGGTGCGTGGGATGGACGCAATGTCGGAGCTGTCGGCACAAACTGATCTGCCATTGGCCACCAATCTTGTGGTGGTGGAGTTCGAGCAAATCATTGAGGCCGTCAAGAAAGACGCCGTGCAGATCGTGCTGTCGGATCATCATTATTGGCGCGGTGCGACGGGGGCCGTTCATCTGGGCGAGATCTGCCGTGCGGCAGGATTGGGCGTGTCGATGCACTCCAACTCTCACCTCGGGATATCGTTGGCCGCGATGCGCCACGTGGCCGCCGCCACCCCGAACCTGACCTATGATTGCGACACCCATTACCCCTGGTCGACGAAAGAGATCATCAAGGGCGGTCGCCCGACGTTCAGGAACGGGACGCTACAGGTGCCCGAGGGGCCCGGACTTGGGGTGGAGCTGGACCACGAAGCCGTGGCCGAGCTTCATGCGTTGTACAACAATGCCATGGTGAAGGACCGCGACGACACGGACGAGATGATGAAATACATTCCGGATTATGTCCGCAAAGTGCCCAGATGGTAGACGTTAGCTGCTTGAAGTGCTGGCCATTGCCGACGAAAGGCTGGTCATTCGGAAAACCGCGAATTATGTCCGAACTCGAAAGGAAGGCCCAAACATGGCATCAGTAGTGCGCGCCAGAGATCGCAAGACCAGCGTCGATGTGGTGTTCGATCACCTCTACAGTTCGATCGTGAAGCTTGAATTGCTTCCCGGCGACAAAATCTCGGAAGCAGAGATCGCAGCGCAGTTCGGCGTGTCTCGGCAACCGGTTCGGGATGCCTTCAGCCGTCTTGAGAACCTTGATCTGCTGCTGATCCAACCGCAGAAGGCCACCGAGGTCAAACGGTTCTCTTTGCATGAAATTACAAAGTCGCGTTTTGTGCGGGCAAGTGTCGAAGCAGAGGTTCTGCGCCGGGCCGCCAAGGAAGCGACACCTGCGGATGGGACTTTGCTGGACGCCTGCCTTGCACAGCAGGCGGAGGTCGTCGCGACCTTGGACTTTGAGGCATTCGGCAAGCTGGACTACGAATTTCACGAGACGTTGTGCAAAGTGGCCAAGGTGGAATTCGCCTTCGAGGTAATCTCTTTCGAGAAGGCCAATGTCGACCGGCTGTGCATGCTGAGCATTTCCACCAAGGAAGATCGGATGGAGCAATTGCTGGCGGATCACACGGCCATCGCGGATTGCGTGAAAGCCGGTGACGGCGAAGGGGCAGTGGCGGCCGGGATGATCCATCTGTCACGGCTGGATGCGACGATCCAGAAAATCTGCAAAGACAACCCCGACTACTTCGAAGCCTAGACGTCGTCGACGTTCGCCCGTTTCCAATCGCCGCGCCAAAGCCGCCTGTGGAACATCGGAAGCTTTACGATCTCTTCCATCAGAAACAGCGAAAACACCCAGGCCACGGGGACGTCCCACACAAGCACAAGCAGCAGCGTCATGGGCACCTTGAACAGCCATTGCGACGCCACGAAGATGTTCATGACACGCAAGGTATCCCCTGCGGCCCGCAGGGTTTGGCCACAGATGGCGTTCGAGCCCTTTGGGAATGGCAAAAGCAGTAGCGTCGGCAAGAACATCCAAAGAGCGGCGCGCGTCTCGACCTCCAACCCCGCGTAGATCCACGGCGACAGCAGGCATAGAACCAGGTACATTCCCGAGACGACGGCGGCGGCCACGAATGCCGCCCGCCATGCCCGGCTGAGGAACGTGTCCAATGTAGCCTCATCTGCCCCGGCGCCCAAAAGCTGCGCCACCAGAATGCCCGTCGCCTGCGCCCAACTCATGCCGAAGGTTCCCGCGACCTGAACCCATGGCATGATAAGCGTAATCGCCGCGAAATCATTGATGCTCATCCGGGCATAGATCAACACGCACACCTGCGTGCCGATTGTCATGCTGAGGAACGTGCCCGCGATGGGGAGCGAAAAGAGCAAATGGCGCTTGAATGCCATGGCGAAGCTGTCCCGCAACCAGCCTTTCACGTCGAGGAACAACCGGTTCTCGCGGAAGAATTTGACCCCCATGAACATGACCCGCGTCAGCGAGGCGATGGCGCTTCCATATGCAGCCCCCGCCACCCCAAGCTCTGGCGCGCCGTAGAGGCCGTAGATAAGGATGATGCTTGCGCCGATGTTGATCGGCATGGCGATCAGATAGCTGTAGAAGGTCACGCGCGGGTTGCCGCATCCGTTGAAGTGGCTGCCCAGGCATTGGCCGATCGCTTCTGCGAAGACGACGATCAGAAAGACCTGCAGATACGACATGGCCTGAGCAGCAATCCAGTCAGTCTGGGCCGCGCTTTCAATCACCGCGCGCCCGAATAGCGCCACAAGGCCTACGCCGATCAGGACCGATCCCAAATTGATCACCAACCCGCAATAAAACGCTGTCTTCAATCTTACCTGCCCGGTCGCTCCGAACGACTGGGCGATCCGGATTTGGGTCGCGTTCGAGAAGGCAAAGAGGATTCCTAGCAATAGCCCCACCAATGCACCGGCCAACCCCATTGCGGCCAATGCCTCTTCCCCAAGGGCCGAGATCAGGTAGGCGTCGATCACAACGATGCCGTGCAGCATCAACGCCTTGAGCGTCAGCGGCCAGGCTACGGCGTAGATCGCCGAAACGTTTGGGGCAGTCGTCATATCGGGGAAATCCGTTCAATCCACTCCACAATGCCGACTAGTATTCCAGATGTAAATGGACAGCCCTGCACAAATCCTGCACGAAACGCCCTTGCCGACTGCACGCCTTGGGCGGCTTGCCTGCAAACGCCTGTGCCAAATCTGGCGTCAACAGATGACGCATCACACAAGGACAGGTTTCATGGGCGAGCAATTGGTTATTCGCGGGGTTCCCACTCGGATCAAGATGGATGCGTGGTGGTTTGGGGACGATGTGATCGAGAGCACCACAGCGCCCGGCCTCGGCCAGATCGGGACACGGAAAGATCGCACAAACCTGTCGCCGAAGGCCTTGGGAACCTTGGTGGTCCTGGTCGTCCTGGGCGACGTGATGTTCTGGGAGACAGACCTTGGCATCTCGGTCGCAATCTACGCCGTTGTACTATCGGCCTGCATGATCGCGCTCAAGCCGGGCGGGGTCAGCGCGAGAGAAGCCGCCATTGCGATGGGGCTGATCACCCTTTGCGAAGCCCCGGTGTTGGAAGCAGTCCATCCCTTGTCGCTGGTGTTCTGCGGCGCCGGCGTCTTTGGGCTTTTGATATGGATCACTCTGGGCAGTACGCCCAAAGCTTCGCAGGCGTTGCAGACCGTGTTCGACATTGCCTTCATCGGCCCCTTCACCCTACCGCTAGAGATCGCGTCAGATCTGCGCCGGGCCGCCTCGGGCGTGAACCGCCAAGCCATCGCGCGCACCGCCGCCCTGCCCCTTGGCCTCGGCGGGGCGTATCTCGGGCTTTTCGCGGTGGCCAATCCCTTGGTGGAAAACGCGCTGAGCCACGTCACGTCGTTCAATCCGCTCTCGCC
Organism: Gymnodinialimonas phycosphaerae; assembly: GCF_019195455.1. Taxonomy (NCBI): domain Bacteria; kingdom Pseudomonadati; phylum Pseudomonadota; class Alphaproteobacteria; order Rhodobacterales; family Paracoccaceae; genus Gymnodinialimonas; species Gymnodinialimonas phycosphaerae. Next base: position 2,623,426 of record NZ_JAIMBW010000001.1, read on the forward strand.
CGAGACACTTTCGCGGGCCACGTTCTGGATCATCGGTGCCTGCGTGGCGTGGCCCTATCTGAACGGCCACACCCACTGGCGGACCGTGGCGCAAACACCGTTGCGGATCACCGTTCCATCCAGCGTATTGATCAACCCGGTCTCGGTGCGCAACTCGCTGATCCTGTTCAACGTGATGTTTGCGTTGCAAACCCTCTCGGACATTGGCGTGTTTACCGGCGGTGTCGCCCTGCCCGAAGGAATGACCTAAGCGGGCTACGCTCACCGCGGTGCCTATCCTCTTCTGGCGACGGCGCTTTTGGCGGGTGCGTTTGCATTGGCGACACAGCGGATGGTGGCTGAAAGCCCATTCCTGCGCAGCCTCATGTACCTGTGGTTGGCGCAGACGCTGTTTCTTGTGCTGAACGCCGCCGTGCGCCTTGCACTTTAAGTTGAGGCCTACGGCCTGACGCACCTGCGCGTTGCCGCTTTCATCTGGATGGCGCTGATCTTCATGGGTCTCTTGCTGGTCATCGTGAAAATGGTGCGGCAAAAGCCGTTCGGGTGGCTGGTCAAGGCCAACCTGATCACCTTGACCGGCACGCTCTATCTCTGTTGCTTCATCAACTTTCCCTACCTGATCACCGACTACAACATGGCCCACACCGCGCCCGAAGCACTGGATCTTGCCTACCTTTGCGGATTGGGGGAACAGGCGATCCCGGCAATGATGGACTTCGGCCAGATCACGGATCAGACCGCCTGTGGGCGGGGCGAACTCCCCGCCATCGGGTTCGAGCCAATCGAACACTGGCCGGAATGGGGCTTTCGCCGGTGGCGCCTGCAACGCTAACTTGAGACGTACCACGATCTGTGAGGCCACGCCGATGCCCCCGAAGATTCTCATCGTCGATGACGACCCCAACATCAAAGACGTCATCGGCTTCGCCGTCGAGGCGGCGGGGTTCACCCCCGCCTTTGCCGCCGACGGGGCCGAGGGCTTGGCCAAGGCGCAGTCCGGCGCGTTCGATCTGGTGGTTCTCGACATCGGTCTGCCCGAGAAGGACGGATTGGAGGTCTGCAAAACCCTGCGCAAAACTTCGGACATACCGATCCTGTTCCTGACAGCCCGCGATGATGAGATCGACCGCGTGCTGGGTATGGAAATCGGCGGCGACGACTACGTCATCAAGCCGTTCAGCCCCCGAGAGCTTGTGGCGCGGATCAAGGCGATCCTGAAGCGCACGTCGCGAGTGGAAGCGGCAACTGGACCGCTGACGTGCGGTGCGCTCAGCGTCGATACCGACCGGCACCTGTGTCGCGTGGCGGGGGCGGAAGTTGCCCTGACCACCTCGGAATTCGCCCTGCTGGCGGCACTGCTGCGGCGGCCCGATCACGTCGTCTCGCGGGCGCAGTTGGTGGATGAGGTTTATGGCACCAACATCCACGTCTCGGATCGCACGATCGACAGCCACATCCGGAACCTGCGCGCCAAACTGAAGGACGCGGGCCTTGGCGAGGCGGTCGTGACCGTGCACGGCATTGGCCTTCGGATGGGCCCATGCACGCCGTAGATCGCCGAAAATGGCGGCCCGGCCTGTGGGCGGTGATCCTCGTGGTGCTTGGCCTCGTGCTATGCCTGCCCATCGCGGGCCTGTTCCTGTTCCGCTTCTACGCCAACCAACTGGTCCAGCAGACCGAGGAGAGCTTGCTGATGCAGGCCGCCGTCCTGACCGCTGCCTACGAGCAACTTTACCGTCACGCCGCCGACCTGCCGGACACTCCAACCGTCTTGCCCACCGAGCGGAATTTCCAGCCGCTGTTTCCCTCGGTCACCATGAACCCACAGGCGATCCTGCCACCGCGCCCAAATGCCCGGACGGCGACAGAGGCGATCGGCGTGCCCTACGCGCAAATCGGCCCGCAACTCTCTCGAATGGCCCTGCGTGCGCAGGAGCAGACCTTGGCAGGCTACCGCTTTCTCGACCGCCATGGCACCGTCATCGGCGGCAGTGCCGAGGGGGGCGCGTACCTCGGCCACGTCAACGAAGTGGCGCTGGCCCTGAACGGAGATGTGGCCTCCGTCGCCCGGACCCGTGTGCGCGAAAGCGGCGAGCGGGTGCTTTATACGCTGTCCCAGGGCTCTCGCGTTCGGATCTTCGTGGCGATGCCCGCTATGGTGGATGAGGATATCATCGGCGTCGTCTACATCAGTCGCACCCCCAATCACATCTTCCGCTTCCTCTATGGTGAGCGCTGGAACCTTGTCCAGGCCGCCGCCTTCGTGCTGTTTTCCACCGGGTTGATCGGTTTCGTCTTCTGGCGGTTCGTCTCGCAACCGCTGCGTGCCCTGATCCGGCGCACCGACGCGATGGACGGTGCCTCCAAGTGGGAACCGCTGGAGCACTATGGCACCCGGGAGGTGGAGACGCTGGCCCGAAGCTTTCAAGCCCTGACAGAGCGCCTGCACCAAAGCCGCGATACGCTGACGACCTACACCGCCCACGTCAGTCACGAGATGAAATCGCCGCTGACGTCCATCAAGGGCGCGGCAGAACTGATGCAGGACGATATGCCTCCCGAGACCCGCGCGCGGTTTCTCGACAACATCCGCAACGATGCCGCGCGGATCGAGGATCTGCTGGCTCGCATGCGCGACTACAGCGCCGTGGGTGCGACGCCCCTGCGCGGGAAATGCCGGGTGTCGGAGGTTGTACCGCTGGTCGAAGGCGTGTCGGTGACGGTCACCCCCGAACGCGCCACGGCCCCAATCCCCGGTGACGTGCTGACCATGGTCCTGACCCATCTGCTGGAAAATGCCGCCGAGCATGGCGCCCAAACCGTGCAGATCACGGTGGACGCCACCGGCATGACCATCACCGACGATGGTGCAGGCATCAGCGAGGGCAACCGCGCCCGCGTGTTCGAGCCGTTCTTCACCACGCGCCGTCGCGACGGTGGAACGGGGATGGGTCTGAACATCGTCCGCTCCGGGATTGAGGCCACGGGCGGGGCGATCACGTTGGAACCCTCAGAAAAGGGGACCCGCTTCCGGATCAGTTTCACGCGCTAGACTCGGCGGCGCGATAAAGCTTACCTGCAAAGGATTGAAATTCCTTATCGGACTGCGCCTGATGATCAAAAGCCGGATCACCCTCAAGCAACTGGAGGCCTTCGTCTGCGTCGTCGACGCCGGCACCTTCCGCAAGGCGGCCAGCATCCTGGGCACGACACAGCCCAACATCTCTACCCGAATTGCAGCGCTGGAGTCGGTACTTGGCACCGTCCTGATGCACCGCGATGCGGGCTCAGTGCGCGTGACCGAGAAGGGTACGGCGCTTTTGGCAGCCGCCCGGAAGGTGCTGCTGGCGGGTGAGACGTTTCTGGAAGTCGCCGATCGCCAGGACCTGATCGAAGATCGTCTGCGCCTTGGCGTGACCGAACTGATCGCCTGCACATGGCTGCACGACTTCCTGCGCGCGTTCAAAGGGCTCTACCCCGGCGTACGGGTTGAGCTGGACGTAAACCTTTCGGCCGAGATCGAGAAGGATCTGATCGCGGGCCAACTGGATCTTGCCCTGCAAACAGGGCCATTCAGCCGCCAGATGGACGGCTCGCTGCCCCTTGGCACCTATCCGTATTGCTGGGTCGTGGCCCCGTCGCTGACCCCGCCCGCGACGTTCGCCGCGCTTTTCGACGGCCCTGTAATCAGCCACGGCAGGCATACCCGCGCGTCGCTTGGCTTGGCAGACGCCGCGCGGGCCCGGGGCCTCGCGGTCAACCAGATCGTCCATTCCAGCAGCCTGACATCTTGTGTCGCGATGGCCGTGGACGCCATGGGTCCGGCGCTTCTGCCGCGCCAGATGGTAATGGACGACATCGCGCAAGCACGGTTGACAGAATTCACCTGCGAATGGCTTCCTGATACGCTGGACGTCTTCGCCCGCTTCGATCCCAAGCGCACCCCGCATTTCGTGCGCGCTGCTGCAGAACTGGCCGTGGATACCGCACGATAGAAATTCCTTATCAGGGGTGGCAGTTCTATTGATTGGACGCCTCCTCGGCCTTGGCGTTGAATACGCACGCACAACCGCCAAGGATCATCGCCATGCCCTCTGCCTTTTACCGCCTCGGCGTCGATATCGGCGGCACGTTCACGGATGTCGTGCTGGAGGGGGCGGGCGTGCAGGTTTCCACCAAAGTGCTGACGACCTATGCAGCACCCGAGGACGCAATCATTGATGGCATGCACCAGGTCTGCGTCAAGGCAGGCATCACGCCGGCGCAAATCGGGCAGATCATCCATGGCACCACGCTGGCCACAAATGCCCTGATCGAGCGGCGCGGGGCAAAGACCGCGCTGATCACCACCGAAGGCTTTCGCGATGTGATCGAGATGCGGACAGAAAGCCGGTTCGAGCAATACGACCTGAACCTGACGCTGCCCGAACCGCTTCTGCCGCGCCAGATGCGCTTCACGGTGGCCGAGCGGGTGAACGCCAAGGGCGAGGTGATGATTGACCTCGATCTGGATGAAGTTCGGGCGGTGGCCGAGCGGATCAAGGAGGCAGGCTTCGACAGCGTCGCCGTGGGCCTGATCCATTCCTATCTCAATCCCGCCCATGAACGCAGGATCCGCGATGTGCTGGCCGACGTCGTGCCCGATGTCGCGGTCTCCCTGTCGTGCGAGGTCTCGCCCCAGATGCGGGAGTACGAACGCTTCAATACCGTGGTAGCCAATGCCTATATCAAGCCACTGATGGCGTCCTATCTTGGCCGACTGGAAGGGCGCTTGAAAGATGAGGGCGCCACCTGCCGTATCTTCCTGATGCACTCGGGCGGGGGCATCATCTCGATCGAGAACGCCGCAGAGTTTCCTGTGCGTTTGGTCGAATCCGGACCCGCGGGCGGCGCGGTTTTCGCAGCGCATATTGCCGCGCGCTACGGGCTGGATAAAGTGCTGTCGTTCGATATGGGGGGAACAACCGCGAAGATCTGCCTGATCAAGAACCAGACCCCCAAGACTTCTCGTGTGTTCGAGGTCGCGCGGACCTATCGGTTCAAGAAGGGATCAGGCATGCCGATTTCCATTCCGGTGATCGACATGGTCGAGATTGGGGCCGGCGGCGGGTCCCTCGCCCATGTGGACCCGATGCGTCAGATCCGCGTCGGGCCGGAAAGCGCGGGGTCCGAACCGGGGCCTGCCTGTTACGGACGCGGCGGCGCCCGGCCCGCGGTGACAGACGCGGACCTGATCCTTGGCAAGCTGGACCCCCAGAACTTCGCGGGCGGGTCCATGCAGCTTGATCTGACCGCCTCTGAAATTGCTATGCGCGCCCATGTGGGCGAGGTGCTGGACATGGACAAGGTCGAGGCCGCCTTCGGCGTGGCCGAAGTGGTCGACGAGAACATGGCCAACGCCGCACGCGTCCACGCGGTTGAGAACGGTGAGGACTTGAGTGATTACACGATGATCGCCTTCGGCGGCGCCGCACCGATCCACGCCGCACGGCTCTGTGAGAAACTGGGCATCGACCGTTGCCTTGTGCCGCCCGGTGCAGGCGTGGGCAGCGCCATCGGCTTCCTGCGAGCGCCGTTTTCGTTCGAGGCCAACCGCTCCGTCTACATGAAACTGTCAGACTTCGCGCCCGACACCATCAAGGCGCTGCTATCCGAGCTTCAGCAGGAAGCCACGGGCTTTGTGCGCACCTGCGATGCAGACGCGCCGATCCAAAGCGAGTTCAAGGTCTACATGCGCTACACAGGCCAGGGCTGGGAAATCCCCATCCCCCTGACCGAGGCGGAAGCCATGGCCCCCGACGCAGCCACCTTCCAGAAACGGTTCGAAGAGGAATACACCAAGCTGTTCTCGCGCACCGTCGCAGGCATGGATGTGGAAATCACTGTCTGGTCGGTCAACGCCACCACGCCCCCCGCCCCGGTGGACCGCACACCGGAAGTGACCGATCGCAAGACCGCCGTCATCAGCGGCAAATGCGACCTGTTCGATCCGGCCGAAGGGCGCTTCCTGTCCGGCTATCGCTATGACCGAGCCACGCTGGAACCGGGCCGTCACATCGATTTTCCCGCACGGATCACCGAGGATGAAACCACCATCATCCTGCCCAAAAGCCGAGAGGCCGTGATTCAGCCAGACGGCTGCGTGGACATCACGACCAAGGAGGCATGCCCATGACTGATCTTTCCACCGTCGCAGCCCAAGTCATGTGGAACCGCTTGATTTCCATCGTGGAAGAGCAGGCGCAGGCCCTTGTGCGCACGGCGTTCTCGACCTCTGTCCGAGAAGCCGGGGACCTCTCTGCGGGCGTTTACGACACCCATGGCCGGATGCTGGCCCAAGCCGTCACCGGCACCCCCGGCCACGTCAATGCCATGGCCGACGCCGTGCCCCATTTCATCCGCCGCATCGGGCGAGACACAATGGTAGAGGGCGACGTCTACATCACCAACGACCCGTGGGAGGGCACGGGGCATTTGCACGACATCACCATGGTGACGCCCTCGTTCCATCAGGACGCGCTCGTTGGGTTCTTCGCTTGCACGGCCCATGTGGTGGACGTGGGCGGGCGCGGCTTCGGGGCTGATGCACATTCGGTCTATGAAGAAGGGATTTACCTGCCGATCATGCGCTTCGCCTCTGCCGGAGAGGTAGACGCCACCCTGATCCAGATCGTGCGCGGCAATGTGCGCGAGCCCGATCAACTGATCGGCGACATGTACGCTTTGGCCACCTGTAACGAGATCGGCCACCGCCGCCTGATCGACATGATGGAAGAATTCGCGCTGGCTGATCTGGACGGCATCGCGGAATTCATCCTCTCCAACTCCCGCCGTGCCACGCTGGAACGGATCAACGCCCTGCCCCGCACGGCGGCGGATGGAGAGATGACGATGGACGGCTTCGACGTGCCCATCACCCTGTGCGCTCGTGTCAGCGTCGAGCAGGACCGCATCGTCACCGATTTCACCGGCACGTCTGGCGTCGACAAGAAGGGCATCAACTGCCCGATGGTCTACACCAAGGCCTATGCCTGCTACGCGCTGAAGGTCGCGATCGCGCCGGAAATCCCCAACAACGCGGCGTCTCTGGCACCATTCGAAGTGACCGCGCCCGAGGGCACGATCGTCAATGCGGTCCACCCCGCGCCCGTGGCCTTGCGCCATATCGTGGGGCATTTCGTGCCAGATGTCGTCTTCGACGCCTTCGACAAGATCGTTCCCGGATTTGTCCCCGCCGAGGGCGCCGGGTGTCTATGCAATTTCCAGATGTCGGTGCGGCCGACCGCGCCGGGCGGCAGGCGGGCGGAGGTGTTGACCTTCAACTCCGGCGGATCCGGGGCGCGGCCCGGTTTTGACGGGCTGAACGCCACGGCCTTCCCCTCGGGCGTGATGACGATGCCGATCGAGGCGACGGAACACGCAGGCCCGGTCATCGTCTGGCGCAAGGAGCTTCGCCCCGGCTCCGGCGGGGCGGGAAAGACGCGCGGGGGGCTTGGCCAATACATGGACGTCAGCGCGATGCCCGGGCACGAGTTCGACCTGCAAGCAATGTTCGACCGGGGCGATCATCCGGCACGCGGGCGGCGCGGTGGCGCGCCCGGTGCACCGACAACCATCGAGCAAGATGACGGCACGAAAATGCGCGTCAAAGGCAAGCAATTCGTGCCCGAGGGGCGGCGTGTGCACATGGCCTTCCCAGGCGGTGCGGGCTATGGCGACGCCGCCGAGCGCGACCCGGACTTAGTGAAACGAGACCTTGCGCGCGGCTATATCAGCACAGAGGAAGCTGTGCGTGATTACGGGTTGTCGGCGAAGGATATCGCGGCCGTCGAGGCCGCCGTGCGGCGCGGCGAAGATGTCTAGGAACGGCGCAAAAAGTTGCGCAAGGTCGTTAGGGGCCGGCTGATTCTGGGATCCCGGGCCAAGGCCCGGTCTACCGGGTCAGTCCACGATCAAATCAATCAGATAGGCACTGCCTGCCGCCTTGGCGCGCTTTAGCGCGGCGATCAGACCATCCGTTCCCTCGACCCGCTCGGCGGGCATTCCATAGGCCTTGGCGACGGCCGCAAAATCAGGGGCCGAGGGTTTGACCCCTTCGGGCGTGATCTGGTTTTCGCGCATGTAGCGCTCGATCTCTTGGTAGCCGTTGTTATTCCAGACGAGGAAGATGACGGGCGTCCTCTCATCCACTGCCGTGCCAAGCTCGGACAGGCAGAATTGCAGACCACCGTCACCGGTGATGCAGACCGTTGGGGCCCTATCGCCAAGCGCCGCGCCAATAGCCGCTGACGCGCCATAGCCCAATGCGCCATAGCCGGTGGCGGCGTTGAACCAACCGCGCGGCTGCGAGATGTCGGCGTACATGTTGCCTGCGTAAACGACCTGCGTGCTGTCGCCCACGATGCGAACGCCGGGGAGAGCCTGGGTGATCGTGTCAATCAAGGCGATGTGGGATCGGTAGACGTCATCGAGGCTGTTCAAGGCGCTTTTCCGTGTGGCGTCCGCGCGGCTTGCACCACCGGTGGTTCTGGGCTGAAGGCTCTGCGACAGTGCCTCCACCGCCAACTGGGCGTCTGCCACGATGGCAGTGTCCGGCAAGCGACCCCGGGTTATCTGCATTGCATCGCAGTCGACGCGGATCAGATGCGCCAGCGCAGGGGCCGCGCCGTCGTCGTACATGTCGTAATCCGTGCGCCCGAACTGCGTGCCGATAGCAAGCACCACATCGGCGTCAGCCATCAGCGCACGCACCGCAGGCAGCGTGGGACTTGCAGGCACGCGCAAGGGGTGATCGCCGAGGATTCCACGGGCATTGGTCGTCGTGACAACGGGGGCGTCCAGCTTCTCTGCCAGCGCCCGGATCTCATCTGCCGCCCCGATAGCGCCACCCCCAGCAAGAACCAGCGGTCGCTTGGCAGTGTCCAGATCGGCAGAGGCCTTTATGATCAAAGTCGGGTCCGGCACGCGGCATGTCTCTATCGCGGCGCGTACCGGCGGCACATCGATCCGCTGCTTCATCACATCCAGCGGCACTTCGATATGCACCGGGCCGGGGCGCGCGCCGGTCATGGCGGCAAAGGCCCGGTCAAGGACACGCTCCAGATCCTCTGCCCGATGAAGTGTTTGAGACAGCAGTGCCACCTGCGCCATCATCGCTTGCTGGTCGGGCAACTCATGCAGAAAGCCTTCCTCCTGCCCGAAGGTCGCGACACGGTTCACGCCCGAGATGACCAACATCGGGATGCTGTCGGCGCGCGCCTGGGCCATCGGCGTGATCGCATTGGTCACGCCCGGCCCGGTGATCAACAGACATACGCCCGGTTTACCCGAAGCCCGCGCGTAGCCGTCAGCCATGAACCCCGCGCTTTGCTCGTGTCGTGGCGTGATGTGGCGGATGCCCGCGCCGTCAAGGCCACGATACATCTCGACCGTATGCACGCCGGGGATGCCGAAAATCACCTCGACCCCGCGCCGCTGCAACAGTGTGATAAGCACTTCGCCTACGGTTTTCATCACGTCCCCTCCGATAGCCTCGCGGCCCGTGCGGCAGAGGGGGTGATCCCGAACTCGGCCTTGAAGGCGCGCGCCATAGCCGTCGCATCGCGGTAGCCCGAGCGCAAGGCCACCTCCGCCACGCAGTCGCGGGTCTCCTCCAACCGACGCCGGGCATGGGCCAACCTGATGGAGCGGTAGAGCTGGCCCGGCGACATCCGTGTGTGGGCTTGGAACGCCAGCTCCAACGCTCGCCGACTAAGGCCCAAACGCATGCCGATGATGTCGATGGTCAGTGGCTCTTCCACGTGGCGGCGCATCAGGGCGGCGGCGGCCTGCACGGTCCGATGGGTGGGGATCAGGCGGTTGGGATCGAGTGTCGGCGCCCGTTCACCATACATGAACAACGCTGCCACTTCGAGCGAGAGGGACGCACCATGGCGTTGTTCTATGATTTCCAACATCAACTCCAACGTCGTCGTGGCCCCGCCGCATGACGCGCGATTGCCGTCGATGACAAAACGATCCTCGGTGAAGATAACTTCGGGGAACGCCTCCTCTGCCTGGCTGAGAATGTCCCAATGGCAGGTGGCTTTGCGCCCGTCCAGAAGGCCCGCATGGGCCAGCAGATAGGCCCCTGTATCCAGGCCCACCAGGGTGTCGAACCGCGCAGCGGCCGCGCGCAACGCGCGTGCAGTCGCAGGCGCGGCGAGCGCCTCGAAGCCGTAACTTGGCATGACGAACAGATAGGCGCCGGAAAGCTGCGAGGAAAGCGGCGTTGCCTGGACAGGCAACCCGCTGGAAGAGTGGACGGGCGCGTCGCTCAGCGCGGCAAAGGTCCAGTCGTAAAGCTGCGCACGGGCCAGCGCATTGGCCGCGCGCAAGGGCTCTACCGCATTGGCGAGGCAGAGGTTCGAGAACCCTTCAAACAGCAGCATGGAAAACGTATCCGGCATGTTTTCTGCGTATACCGCATGTTGATCCCTCACAAGAGCGCTAACAATTCACGCCATTGAGCGAGGAACACACCTATGGATTTTGGCCTGAGCGATGAACAGGAGATGATCGTTTCCACCGTCCGCAGCTTCGTCGAGAACGAGATTTATCCCTTCGAGGCAGAGGTCGAGCGCAGGGGTCACGTACCGCCGGAGCTGGGGGAGGAGATCAAGCGCAAGGTGATTGATCTGGGGTTTTACGCCTGCAACTTCCCCGAAAGCGTCGGTGGCGCGGGCCTCAGCCATCTCGATTTCACGCTCGTGGAACGCGAGCTGGGGCGCGGCTCCATGGCGCTGACGCATTTTTTCGCTCGCCCCCAGAATATCCTGATGGCCTGCAAAGGCGAGCAGGTGGAGCGTTACCTGCTGCCAACCGTGCGCGGCGACAGAATGGACGCGCTGGCAATGACCGAGCCCGACGCAGGTTCCGACGTGCGCGGCATGAAGTGCAGCGCCGTCCGCGATGGGGGCGACTGGGTGGTGAACGGGTCCAAGCACTTCATTTCCGGCGCTGAACACGCTGATTTCTTTATCGTCTTCCTGGCCACTGGCGTGGACGAGACACCCAAGGGGCCGAAGAAGCGGATCACCTGTTTCCTTGTGGATCGCGGCCATTCCGGCTTCGAGGTCCGCGATGGCTATAACTCTGTCAGCCACAGGGGCTACAAGAACTGCATCCTGAATTTCGACGATTGCCGCCTGCCAGATGCGCAGGTTCTGGGCGAGGTCGACGGCGGTTTTGCGGTGATGAACGATTGGCTCTACGCCACCCGCCTGACCGTTGCAGCGTTCAGCGTGGGCCGAGCACGGCGGTGCTTCGACTACGCCTTGGACTACGCCGCACAGCGCAAGCAATTCGGCCAAGCAATTGCGAAGTTCCAGGGCGTCAGCTTTCAGGTTGCGGACATGATCACCGAGATCGACGCCGCGGATCATTTGACCCTCGCGGGGGCGTGGCGCTTGGATCAAGGCCTGTCCGCCAACCGCGAGATCGCAAGCGCCAAACTATACGCCACCGAGATGCTGGCCCGCGTCACCGACACCACTTTGCAGATTTTCGGCGGCATGGGGCTGATGGATGATTTCCCCATCGAGCGCTTCTGGCGCGATGCGAGGGTGGAGAGAATCTGGGACGGCACCTCTGAAATCCAGCGCCACATCATCAGTCGTGACTTGTTCCGACCGTTGGGCGCGTAAGATCAGGTGTCGGGTTTGCATATTTTTGGAACAAAGATGGAGGGGGTCGCGTGAGCCGCGATCTGTCGCGCCTGTTGAGACCGAAGTCGATTGCAGTAGTGGGCGGCGGCGCGTGGTGCGAAGCCGTCGTGCGGGAATGCAGCAAGATCGGCTTTGGCGGGGCGATCTGGCCGGTACATCCGACGAAGGCAGAAATCGGTGGCCAGCAGACCTACGGGGCAATCGCCGATCTGCCGAGCGCGCCCGATGCCGCGTTTGTCGGCGTCAACCGCCTTGTAACGGTTGAGGTGATAGCCGCCCTCGCCGCGCTTGGATCCGGGGGCGCGATCTGTTTCGCCTCGGGCTTTCAAGAGGCCATGGAGGAATTGGCCGACGGCGCCGACTTGCAAAGCGCGCTGTTGAAGGCAGCGGGTGAGATGCCGATCCTCGGGCCCAATTGCTACGGCATGGTCAACGGACTCGACCGAGTGGCGCTGTGGCCGGACCACCATGGGATGGTGCCCGTCGACAGTGGGGTGGCGCTTGTCACGCAATCGTCCAACATCGCGATCAACCTGACGATGCAGCGACGCGGCCTGCCAATTGCCTACATGGTAACGGCCGGCAATCAGGCTCAGACGGACGTAGCGCAGATTGGGATGGCGCTATTGGGTGACCCACGGGTCACCGCGCTTGGGCTGCATATCGAGGGCATCCCGGACATCCGCCGGATGGAAGCTTTGGCCGAGATGGCGCGCGCCTTGGGAAAGCCGATTGTGGCGCTGAAGGTGGGTGCTTCTGATCAGGCGCAGGCGGGGACCGTGTCCCACACGGCGTCGCTCGCGGGCAGCTACGCGGGGGCAAGAGCGCTGTTGGCGCGGTTGGGAATTGGGCAGGTCAGTGGTTTGTCCGCCCTTTTGGAGGCGCTCAAGCTGCTCCATATGACGGGACCGCTGGCAAACAATCGCATCGCCTCCATGTCCTGTTCCGGCGGAGAGGCCTGCCTGATGGCCGACACCGCCTTGGCTTATGACGTGGAGCTTCCGGACCTCTCGGATCGTCAGAAGGTGAAACTGCGCGCGGTCCTTGGGCCCAAGGTCGCGCTTGCCAACCCCCTGGATTACCACACCTATATCTGGGGCGATCGCGCCGCGATGGCCGCTTGTTTCTCCGCGATGATGGATGAGGGTTTGGCGCTCGGCCTCGTGGTTCTCGACTTCCCCCGGTCCGACCGCTGCCCCGCGCCTGATTGGGATTTGGTCATCGACGCGGTGGCGGACGCACAGGCGGCGTCTGGCCACGAGATCGCGATCCTCGCCAGCCTGCCCGATACGATGCCCGAGGAGATCGCGCAAAAGATCATGGCGCAGGGGATCGTGCCCATGTGCGGCTTGTCGGAAACGTTGGAGGCGATAGCCGTCGCTGCCATCGCCCGTCCCGGCGGGGCCGCGCCGGTGCTTCTGCCGGGCGCCGATGGGCCGACATTCACGCTGACGGAAGACGCCGCAAAGGCGCGATTGGTTGCCCATGGCGTGCCCGTACCCGCGTCTTGTCGCGCCGCCTCTCCCAAGGCGGCGGCAGAAGCTGCCGCTCACCTCGGCGGCACAGTGGCGCTGAAGGGCGCAGGCGTGGCCCACAAGACGGAAGCCGGGGCAGTGCGCCTGAACCTGAAGGCAGGACAGGTTGAGGAGGCCGCCAAAGCGATGCCGACCAATGAATATCTTGTAGAAGAAATGATCGACGATCCCGCCACCGAATTGCTGATCGGTGTCGTGCGCGACCCGGCCCATGGCTATGTGCTGACACTCGGCGCTGGTGGCACCTTCACTGAAATCCTTTGTGACACCACGCATCTCCTGCTGCCCTGCACGGCGACGGACATACGGCACGCGTTGACCCGCCTGCGCATCGCGCCGCGCCTAGATGGATATCGTGGTGCCCCGCCCGCCGACATCGCAGCGATTGCCAGCGCCGTGCTGGCCGTGCAGGACTATGTCGCGGCCCACGCCGACGAAATCTTCGAAGTCGAAATCAACCCGCTGATGTGCACCCCCACCCGCGCGGTCGCCGCTGACGCCCTCATCCGTATAAGGCAGACTCCATGACCGACACCCCGATCAAGACCACCCGCCGCGGCGATGTCCTTGAGGTCACACTGGAGCGCGGCAAGGCCAATGCGATCGACCTCGCGACCAGCCGGATCATGGGCGATGTTTTTACCAACTTCCGCGATGATCCTGACCTCCGCGTGGCGATCATAGCTGGCGCAGGGGAAAAGTTCTTCTGTCCCGGCTGGGACCTGAAAGCCGCCGCCGACGGCGACGCAGTGGATGGCGACTATGGTGTGGGCGGCTTCGGCGGCTTGCAGGAACTGAGGGGCCTCAACAAGCCGGTGATCGCGGCGGTAAACGGCATTTGCTGTGGCGGCGGGCTTGAACTGGCGCTGTCGGCGGACATGATCTTGGCGGCGGATCATGCAAGCTTTGCACTGCCCGAGATCCGATCCGGCACCGTGGCCGATGCGGCCTCGATCAAGCTGCCCAAGCGCATCCCCTACCACATCGCGATGGAGATGCTGTTCACGGGCCGCTGGCTGGACGCGGAAGAAGCGGCGCGATGGGGAATGATCAACCGGGTTGTGCCAGCCGCTGACCTGATGAATCAGGCGCGCGACTTGGCCGATCTGTTGGCGAGCGGGCCGCCACTGGTCTATGCGGCGATAAAGGAGATCGTGCGCGAGGCCGAGGACATGAAGTTCCAGGACGCGCTCAACAAGATCACCAAGAGCCAATTCGAGACGGTGGAAAAGCTCTACCGCTCAGAGGATCAACTGGAAGGCGCCCGCGCCTTTGCCGAGAAACGCGACCCGATTTGGCGGGGCAAATAGCTTATGGGACGGCGGGTGGGGCGAGGCGTGCATCTTTTGTAACACAAAAGATCGCAGGCCAGCGTCACCCCGGCCCCTGAAAGGAAACGACGATGCCATTGGCCATGAACAAAGACGTCTTCATCACCTGCGCCGTTACGGGCTCGGGCTCTACCCAAGACCGCAGCCCCCATGTCCCCCGCTCGCCGCAGCAAATCGCCGAAAGCGCCATCGACGCCGCCAAAGCTGGCGCGGCCGTCGTTCATTGCCACGTTCGTGACCCCGATACCGGCGCACCATCGCGCGATCTTGCCTACTACCGCGAAGTCACCGACCGCATCCGCGACGCCGAGATCGACGTCGTTCTGAACCTGACGGCGGGCATGGGCGGGGATATCGTCTTTGGCCCCACCGACGCGCCATTGCCGCCACGCGAGGGCACCGACATGGTCGGCGCGGCGGAGCGCGTGGCCCATATCGCAGACTGCCTGCCCGAGATTTGCACTCTGGATTGCGGCACGATGAATTTCGCCGAGGCCGATTACGTCATGACCAACACCCCGGGTATGCTGCGCGCCATGGGACGGATGATGACGGATTTGGGTGTGAAGCCCGAGATCGAAGCCTTTGACACCGGCCATTTGTGGTTCGCCAAGGAACTGGTCAAGGAGGGTGTGTTGGACGCGCCCGCGCTGGTGCAGCTATGTATGGGCGTGCCTTGGGGGGCACCCGATGATCTGAACACATTCATGGCGATGGCGAACAACGTACCCGAAGATTGGACGTTTTCGGCCTTTGCCTTGGGACGCAATCAAATGGCCTATGTGGCAGCCTCGGTCCTGGCGGGTGGTAACGTGCGTGTGGGGTTGGAGGATAACCTATGGCTCGACAAGGGTGTCCTGGCGACGAATGCGCAACTGGTGGAGCGGGCTGTGGGGATCATCGAAGGGATGGGCGCGAAGATCATCGGCCCGGCAGAAGTACGAGCGAAGCTTGGCCTGACGAAGCAGGCCCCGAAATGATGCGCCTTCCGGTCAAGCCCGCCCTTTTTTCAGCGCTATCCCTTCTCGCTGTCGCCTCTTGTGGGGCGGTTCTCGGGCCATCGTACCGGGATGAGAACGTCACCATCGCCTCCTCAGCCAACTTCGACGCGTCCCGCTATGTGGGGCGCTGGTATGAGGTGGCTCGGTATCCAAACCTGTTCCAGGCCGAGTGTCCGGGCGCGATTGCCGAGTACGGCGCCTCAGGCACACCAGGTGTCCTGACGGTGCGCAACACCTGCCTGGACGCCAGCGGCCAGCCCACCGAAGTGATCACCGGCACGGCCACGGACGAAGGCCTTGGCCGATTGTCCGTCCGCCTTCAGGGCGTGCCCGTCGCTGCCCCCTATTGGGTGCTGTGGGTCGATGAAGGCTACCGCACAGCAGTCGTCGGCGCGCCCAACGGGCGTGTCGGCTGGATCCTCAACCGCGACCCGGAAATCCCGGCGGATCGTCTGGCCGCGGCGCGTGAAGTGCTGGATTTCAACGGCTATGACCTGAGCCGGCTACAACGGAGCGTGACACCATGAAGGCAGCGATCATCGGCGGCGGCGTGATCGGCGGCGGATGGGCCGCGCGGTTCCTTTTGAACGGCTGGGACGTAGTTGTGTACGACCCGGACCCAGAGGCCGAGCGCAAGATTGGCGAGGTTTTGGCCAACGCCCGACGCGCGTTGCCGGCGCTTTACGACACCGCCTTGCCCTTCGAAGGCACCCTTCGGTTCACGGCTGACCTGGCGGAGGCCTGCGCAGGCGCGGATTGGGTACAAGAAAGCGTGCCGGAACGGCTCGACATCAAGCACAGGGTTCATGCGGAGTTGACGGCGTTATCCCCGGCGGAGGCCGTCATCGGCTCTTCCACCTCGGGGTTCAAACCGTCGGAGTTGACGGCAGAGGGCGCGCGCGTGATCGTCGCGCATCCGTTCAACCCGGTCTATCTTTTGCCACTGATCGAGTTGGTGGGCGACACGGACCATTGCGCCCGTGCGGCTACGCTTTTGCGCGACATCGGGATGTATCCTCTCTACGTCCGCAAAGAGATTGATGCGCATATCGCGGACCGTTTCCTGGAAGCGGTCTGGCGCGAGGCACTGTGGCTGGTCAAGGACGGCATCGCCACCACCGAGGAAATCGACGAGGCGATCCGCATGGGCTTTGGCCTGCGGTGGGCGCAGATGGGCCTGTTCGAGACCTACCGCGTTGCGGGTGGTGAGGCGGGGATGAAGCATTTCATGGCGCAGTTCGGCCCCTGCCTGACGTGGCCCTGGACCAAGCTGATGGATGTACCGGAGTTTACCGACGAGTTGGTCGACCTGATCGCGGGCCAATCGGACGCGCAGTCCGGCCACATGAGCATCCGCGCGCTGGAGCGACTGCGCGACGATAACCTCGTGGGGATCATGCGCGCACTAAAGCACTCGGGCTCTGGCGCGGGCGGCGTTGTGGCGCGCCATGAAGCGACGCTTCCCAAGACCACGCAGCCGGTGACGCAGGACCGTCAGGTGCCGCAGATCTGGACCGACTACAACGGACACATGAATGAAGCGCACTTTCTGGAGACGGGCTCCAAGGCGACGGATCGGTTCATGGAGATGGTGGGCGCCGATGCAGACTACATCGCGGGTGGTTTGAGCTATTTCACGGTGGAAAACCACGTCCGCTATCTGGATGAAGTCCACGCGGGCGACCGCCTGCGCGCCGAGACGCGCTTGTTGAGCGGCGAGGGCAAGAAGCTTCACCTGTTCCACACGTTGCTGCGTGGCGACGGGACGGCCGTGGCGACGGTCGAAAGCCTGTTGCTGCATGTGGATCTGGCGACACGCAAATCGTGTTTGCCCGGCGACGCCGTGGCTCGTGCCCTTGCGGCGATGACGAAGACGCTGGCGGGGCTGCCAATGCCGGAGGGCGCGGGCAAAGTCGGGCGCTAGCCAGCCATCACGCAGACCGTTGAGGCCAATCACGAAAACCCATGATGCCATACCTTGCGCCGGTGTCAGGCCGGGTGCATGACTTGAGCCATAGGGGGCGCAGATGACCATCCGAGTTACGATCAATGGCTTTGGGCGGATCGGAAGATCCGTTCTGCGGGCGTGGGTACTAGGCGGCGGCCGTTTGGGACCGACCTGGCCCGAAATCGACATCGTGGCGGTCAACGACATCGCCGATGCCGCGACCTGCGCCTACCTGTTTGAATTCGACAGCGTGTTCGGAGCGTTTCCCGGCGAGGTCTCGGTCGAGGGGGACGCCTTGGTGGTCAATGGCCGTCGCATCCGCCTGAGCCAGGAGCGCGATACGGGAGCGCTGGACCTTGCCGGGGTCGATATCCTGATGGAATGCACCGGGCGAGGATCTCGGGACGTGGCAGAAGCCGCATTGGACGCAGGTGCCGGGCGGGTTCTGATCTCGGGTCCGGCGCCGGAACCAGATTTGACGGTGGTGCTGGGGGCCAATGATGAAACCCTGATGCCACAGCACCGGATCGTATCGAATGCGTCGTGCACCACCAATGCCATAGCACCACTGGTGCGGCTGATCGACGAGACTTGGGGGCTCGACTCTGCCCTGATGACGACGGTGCACTGTTATACAGGATCTCAACCGACGGTGGATATGCCGATGCGCGACCCTGCGCGATCGCGCGCCGCCGCGCTGAGCATGGTGCCGACGACAACCTCGGCCGAGCCACTCCTGGATATCGTTTTGCCGCATCTGGCGGGGCGCGTGACGGGGTCCGCCGTGCGGGTGCCCGCCGCGTCGGTGTCTTGCGTTGATCTGGCGGTTATGACACGTGAAATGCCAAGCGAGGCAGAGGCGGAGGCCTTCTTGCGCGCGCAAACGGGGGGCGTCATAGGATTTACGGACAAACCGCTGGTCAGTAGTGACCTGCGCGCGCGACCCGAGTCGCTGATCGTGGCGGGGCCGGAAATCAAACGCTCCAAGGGTGGCATGTTGCGCGTTTTTGGATGGTACGACAACGAATGGGGGTTCTCCTGCCGGATGCTGGACGTGGCACTAATCATGGGGAAGCAAGCCCTCAAGTAGCGGTGCGGTAGGGCGTAATAGAACCCGCCCTCAAGCAGCCCGAAGGGCGGTAGGGCACAGAAAAAGGAGAAACCCGATGGCTGATTGGCAAGCATGGAAGAAGGAAGCGGCGTTCGTGGACGGAGCGTGGATTGGCGCCGATAGCGGCGAGAGCATCGACGTGACGAACCCCGCCACCGGTGAGGTCATCGGAACGGTGCCGAACTGCGGCGACGCCGAGACGGCGCGCGCGATTTCAGCGGCAGAGGCCGCCTACGTAGGCTTCGCCGCGATGTCGTTGATGGAGCGTGTGGGGCTACTGTGGAAGCTGCACGATGCACTAATGGACAACCAGGACGCGCTGGGTGAATTGCTGACCGTCGAAATGGGCAAGCCCCTGGCCGAGGCGAAAGGTGAGATCGCCATTGGCGCGCAGTACGTGCGCTGGTTCGCCGAGGAAGCGCGCCGCGCAAAAGGCGAGATCGTGCCAGCGGGCGTGAACGGCCGCCGCATTCTGGTGACCAAGCATCCAGTAGGCGTCGTGGGCATGATCACGCCGTGGAACTTCCCTTCGTCCATGCTGGCCCGCAAGGTCGCGCCTGCGCTTGCCGTCGGCTGCCCGGTGGTCGCGAAACCCGCAACGGCGACGCCGTATTCCGGTTTGGCCTGGGCTGCGTTGGCGGAAGACGTGGGCTATCCCAAGGGCGTGGTGAACGTGTTGACGGGTTCAGCCCGGAAAATCGCGGGGGCGATGATGGAGTCTCCGGTCGTGCGGAAGATCACTTTCACGGGCTCGACCGAGGTCGGCAAGGAGCTGATCCGGCAGTCGGCGGATACCGTCAAGAAGGTCTCGATGGAATTGGGCGGCAACGCGCCGTTCATCGTCTTCGACGACGCCGATCTGGACAAGGCCGTTGAAGGGGCAATGGTTTCGAAGTTCCGCAACTCTGGCCAGACCTGCGTTTGCGCCAACCGGATTTATGTGCAGGCCGGCATTCATGACGCGTTTGTCGAGAAGCTGGTGGCCGAGACCCGCGCGATGAAGGTGGGTGATGGCCGTGAAGAGGGCGTTGTGCAAGGTCCGTTGATCGACGCGGACGCGGTCGAGAAAGTGCAGGAATTCCTGGACGACGCAACATCCAAGGGCGGCATGGTCGCCTCTGGCGGCAAGCCCCATGACCTGGGCGGCACGTTCTTTGAACCTACTGTGATCACCGGCGCAACGCAGGACATGACCTTCGCCCACGAAGAAATTTTCGGCCCACTGGCCCCCGTCTTCAAGTTCGACACTGAAGAAGAGGCCATTGCCATGGCAAATGACACGGTGTTCGGCTTGGCGAGTTACGCCTACACGTCCGATCTGGGCCGCGCCTTCCGCCTGAACGAAGGGCTGAAATATGGGATGATCGGCATCAACTCGGGCCTGATCACTACGGTGGAGGCGCCGTTTGGCGGGGTCAAGGAGTCGGGCCTTGGCAAAGAGGGCGGAAGCCAAGGGTTGGAAGACTACCTGGAGACCAAATACGTCTGCATCGACGGGATTTAAGGGGTTTCGCCCCGGCTGGCGCCGGGGCGACCAACCGGGGGGCTAGCCCCCCGGACCCCCCAGAGTTTTTCTCGCAAGATGAAAGAGGGGCGTCAGCGCCAAGCCACGCCAGCGAAGGGGATTGTTTGGCCGTTGTAGATAACGGGATCCGGGCCGTGGTTGAAGGTAAACTGCGTTTGCCCTGTATCGCGGATGCGGATGTCCTGGGGCAAATCCAGCGGGGTAAGGCCTGCTGCCGTTGCGGCGCGGGTCAGGATGCGGCGCAGGAGCGCCTCATCAGGCCAGCCTGCGAGATAGCCGAGATTGCCGGATTGGAGGAGGATCGGCGCGCCGTCTTGCGTGGCCTCAATCGCCATTTCGGAGGTGGTGATCTGCTCGAACCATAGTTTCACATGGCCGCCGTTCTTGGCGGCAATCGGCGTATCTACACGGATGGTTTCAACTCGCGAAATCGTCGCATCAAAGCCCGCGATCGCGGGCGGCAGCGGGATAGGCGTGCTGAGCGCGTGGGTCTTGGCATTGGTGCGAGGCCCGAGGATGACTTGGGCTTTGGTGCCGGTGATTGCTGCCTTTAGCGGCTCTGACAGCGTGAGGACGCCCGGCGCAAGGACAAGGGCGTAGCCGTCCAGCGTTGCCGTGTCGGGCGAGATGATATCGACGGAAAGGCCCAGTTTGCGCAGTCCCCGGTAGACCTCGAACACCAGCCGGAAGTAGTCGCAGCCCGCGCCTTGCGGTTGCACGGACCAGCCCCAGGCGCTGGCGTAGTCGAAGACGAGGGCGACCGGGGCTTGGGCGCTTTCGACCTTGGGCAAGTGTTTCAATTCGCGGGCTACTTGGGCGGCCTCGGCGAAGCCTTCGGCTTCGGCACCATCGGGACGCAGCAGACCTGCATGGTATTGTTCCTGCGCGAAGGGAGCTTGGCGCCACCGGAAATAGGCGACGCATTCGGCGCCGTGGGCGAAAGCCTCCCATGTCCAGAAGCGGACCATGCCGGGCAGCGGCGCAGGGTTGTGGGGGGCCCAGTTAACAGGACCTGGTTGTTGCTCCATCACCCACCAACGCCCATCTTTTCCAACGGCGCGGTAAAGGTCGTGGTGGAAGGCCTGAAAATCCGGATCGCCCTGTCGAGCGTAGCGACGCTTGTGGGCCGCATCGTCTTCGAGGCGGTCTTCGAGGAAGCCGAGGGGGTAGCTGTCCCAGGTGGCGATTTCCATCTGGCGACCGGTGGCGAAGTGGTCGAATTCCACGATCCGGCCCATGTAGTTGTGGCTGATGGGGGCGCTTGAGTGCGCGCGGATCGCGGCCACCTGCGCGCCGTTGAAGCGGGCGACTTGATCGGAGGAGAAGCGGCGGAAATCCAGCGCGTGGGCGGGGTTGGGTTCTGTGACGGTCAGGTTGGGGAGGTCGATGTCGTTGAAGCTGTCGTACTCCATCGACCAAAACACGTTACCCCAAGCGCGGTTCAAGGCGTCCGTCGATTGGTATTTTTGAGCCAGCCAGTCACGAAATGCCACGCGCGCCGCGTCGGAGTAGCTGTAGATCGTGTCGTGGCAGCCGTATTCATTGTCGGTTTGCCAGGCCTCGACCTTCCCGCCGAACCGTTCGGCCAGCAGACGGGTTATACGGATCGCCTCGTCTCGGTAGCCGTCGTGGGAAAAGCAATAGTGTCTGCGGGAGCCGAATTTGCGAGGGTGCCCTTCATCGTCCACGGCCAGCATGTCGGGGTGCTTGGTCAGCATCCAGCGCGGCGGCGTGGCGGTGGGGGTGCCAAGCACGACCCTCAGGCCGGCACCGTGCAGTATGTCGATGGCGCGGTCGAGCCAGTCGAATTGAAGGTCGCCGGGGGCGGGTTCCAACCGGCTCCAGGCGAATTCACCGATGCGCACCCATGTGAGGCCAAGGTCGGCCATGCGGGCGGCGTCCTCTTCCCAGAAATCTTCGGGCCAATGTTCGGGGTAGTAGCAGGTGCCAAGGGTGCGTTGCAGGCTCATAGCTGCACCTGATGTTCGCCCTGGCCTTGGGCCGCGACCGCCACGCGGAGGGTATGCCCCGACAACGGCGCGTCGTCTTTCGCCGCATCGGGGAGGCCTTGCAGCGCGGTCGTCACGTAAAGGTGGCCGTCCGCAAGTGCCGGGCAGGTCGGTTGTGGAACCGGAAGGGCGACTTCTTCTACAAGTTTCCCCGATGGGTCATAGCATGCTACCCGCGACGCACCCCATTCGGCGCACCAGAAGTTGCCTTGCGCATCGACGACAGCACCGTCGGGGTTGAGGCCGGTTGCGCGGTGATCGAGGTAGACGGCGGCTGCGCCTTGGGGCCAGCCGTCGGCGTCCAAGGCGTAGCGCCAGACAAGGTGCTTGGCGGTATCGGCGAAGTAGGCGTGGCAACCATCGGGGGTAAAACAGGTGGCATTGGGGATCGTGACATTGGCACGAAGCTTGCGAATTTCTCCGCGATGGTAGCGGTAAAGCGCGCCTGCCCCAGGTTCTGCATTGTGACCCATTGTGCCGATCCAGAATCCCCCCTGCGGATCAGCGCGGCCATCGTTGGAACGGGTCATGGGATTGTCAGCCTCCAACGAGGCGACGTATTCGGAGGTGCTTTCGCGCAGATCGAAGACGGACAGATCCTCATCCGAGGCGATCAGCAGGCGGTCTTCGTCCACCCACCCGGCGGCCGAAACGCAGCGATCGAATTGCCATTCCTGCGGACCGTCGGCGTCCCGCGTCAGAAGGCGTTGGCCGAGAATGTCGAACCAAAACAGCTGTTTGCGGATCGGGTGCCAAAGCGGCCCTTCCCCAAGGGCGCAGGGGCGATCGTCGAAGACCTCGACCGTCATACCATCGGGCCTTTGATCGCCGTGTCGTAGGCCTCGACAATCTTGGCGGCGCGCGCCGCGACCTCGTCCACCGCTAGGCCGGGTTTGTAGAGGGCCGAGCCGATGCCGAAACCATCCGCACTGGCGGCGATCCATTCGCCGAAGTTCTCTGGCCCCGCGCCACCCACGGCATAGACCTTGGTGCCGGACGGCAAGACGGCACGCAGGGCCTTCAGCCCACCCGGCCCTGCCATGTTGCCGGGGAAGAGTTTCAGCCCGGTTGCCCCTGCCTGGATGGCGGTGAACGCCTCCGTCGGAGTAAAAATGCCAGGCCAGCAGGCCATGCCAAGATCTTCGGCCATCTCGATGACGCGCACATCGCAATTGGGCGACACGATCAACCTGCCGCCGGCATTTTGCACGGCAACGACCTGATCACTGGTCAGCACCGTGCCAGCCCCGATCAGGGCGCGGTCGCCACAGGCTTGCGCCATGGCGGCGATGCTGTCGAGCGGAGATGGCGAATTGAGCGGTACTTCGATCCGGTCAATTCCGGCGGCGATCAAGGCCTCGGTTATGGGGACGGCCTCGGGCGGTGTGATGCCGCGCAGGATGGCGATCAGGGGGCGGGACATCTACGCGGTCTCCGTCAAGGTGGTGTGGACGCGCGCGAGGCCCGCCCGCGTGAGAGGAGCAGCGTCAAAGGTGCGCGCCTCGACCCCCTGGGTCATGAGCGCCTTGCTATAGGCGTCAATCAGCACGGGGCTTCCTGCAATCGCCACGTCTTGGCCAAGCCAATAGGGCTTGGTCGCGGCCAGTTCCGCGCCGATCAGGCAACCCGACAGGCGGGCGCGTGCGGTGGTGCCCTCCAACCCGTTGATGACGTTCTCGGCGCGCAGGGAAAACAGCCGTTGAGCCAGTTTCTCGGGGCGCGATATGATATCCGAGACGGCCTGCGCAAAGGCCCCCGCGTCCTCGCCCGCCGGGGCGATGGAATGACGTAGAACAGATTTTTCGGACAGCAGCTGGAACAATTCGCCGGTCATGCAGGTCTGGAAGCTGACGACTTCTTCGGCCGAAATGCGCACCCACTTGGTGTGGGTGCCGGGCAGACAAAGAACACCATCAAATGTCTTGTTCGCCCCAAGGAACCCGGCGATCTGGGTTTCCTCGCCGCGCATAACGTCGGCCGGGTCAGTTTGTTTGAGACCAGGAATAATCATCATGTTGAGGCGCGCGTCGTGTGTGGGAACCTGTACGGGCGCCAGGTCGCAAGGCTTGGCGGGGATGGCAACGTAGGGTGCCTCCAACCAACCTTGGCGCGCGCCGACCATACCACAGGCGACGACGGGCATCGTGCCCTGCCCCAGCCACGGCTCGATCAGGCGCAGGAGGGCAGGCTCGAAGGCGTCACGCTCCAGGGTGCCCATGCCGTCGTCGCTGGTGGCCTCGGCCTTCGCTGTGTCACCCACCATGGCCCACGCGCGCAGATGCGTCGTGCCCCAATCAACGGCGATCCAGTCGGCGTATGTCGTGTTGCTGCTCATCCCCCGGTTCATCCTGTCGTCACCACGCCACCGTCGATCACCATGGTCTGTCCGGTCATCGCCCTGGACACCTTGGAGGCCAGGAACAACACGCCGCCAACGATATCCTCGGGCTTCAGGTGTTCCTTCAGACACATCTTCTCCATATGCGCATCAAGATCTTCGGGAGAGGCCCAAAGTTCCAGTTGCTTGTCGGTCAGCACCCATCCCGGCGCCAGCGCGTTGACGCGGATGCGGTCGCCCCCGAATTCCCGCGCAAGGGAGCGGGTCATCGCGGTGATGCCGCCGTTCGCCGTGGTATAGGCGGGGTATCCCGAGTTGCCCATCATGTAGCTGATCGACGACATGTTGATGATCGAGCCGCCGCCGGCATCCTGCATACCCTCGATCACGGCCTGGCAGCCGAAGAAATAGGCCTTGACGTTGATGGATTGGGACCAATCCCAGAACGCCTCATCGACGTCCAGGGTCTTGTGGCGCTGATCATTGGCGGCGTTGTTGACCAGAACGGTGATGGGACCGTGGGCGGAAGCGGCCTCTGCGATGCAAGCGCGCAGACGCTCGGTATCGGTGATGTCGCAGATCAGCGCGAGCGGACGATTGCCGGTCTTGGCCTCCATCTCATCCGCGAAGGGTGTGGCGTCCGAGCGTTGAACGAAGGCCACCTTCGCGCCTTGCCGCAGGAAGCCTTCCGTCAGGCTGGCACCAATGCCGGAGCCGCCGCCCGTGATGAACACCGAGGCGCCGTTGAGGTCGGGGTATGTCGCGATTTCTGTCATAGGCGTTCGCCCTCCAACACCCACATGGTATCAGGGTAATTCCACGGCAAGACCAGGCCATGATGCATCAGCCATGCGCCTGAGACCTCAACGGGCCCATTCTTCAGCGCAGGCATCCCCCGGCTGAGCGCCGGGGCGGTGCCACGGTTCATCAGGGTGATCTTGTAGCGCGCCGTGGCGTCCAAAGCCGTCAAGCGCAAGGGACGCGGTACGATTTGATGGGACGTCGCGGCCTTGCCTGCGAAGACGACGAACCTGTCACCCTCAGGTGACATCTGCTGTTCAGCGATGACCGCTGGATCAGCACTGTCGAGGCGCAGGATATCCGCCTGCAACATCCAGTCGCGGTTGTACTTCCACCACGCCGTGACCTCTCGTAGAACCGCCGCCTCATGGTCATCCAGCTCACGCGGATCCATCTCGAACCCCATGTGACGCTGCGCGGCAACCCATGCGCGGAATGAGATGTCGAAGATGCGGCCGGAAGTATGGCAGCGGCGCGGGCCGACGTGGGACCCGGTGACGGCAACGGGCAGGAACAGCGCCGCGTCGTGCTGAATGCGGAGGCGTTCGAGGGCGTCGTTGCTGTCGCTGAGCCAAACCCTTTGGGTACGCTGCATGATGCCGAAGTCGATGCGCCCGCCGCCGCTGGCGCAGGACTCGACCTCCACTTGCGGGAAGTCGGCGCGGAGGCGGTCGATCAGCGCGTAGGAGCCGCGCGTTTGGTCCGCGTCGGGCATCGGCAAGACACGGTTATGGTCCCACTTGATGTAGTCGATCGGATGCGCGGCAAGGATCGCGGCCATGCGGTCGTAGATGAAATCACGCACCTCCGGCAGCGCCATGTTGAGCGCCTTTTGCTGACGTCCCAGCGTCTGATCCTCGCCCCCCAAGGCCCAATGGGGATTGGCGCGGTGGATGTCACTGTCGGGATTGATCATCTCGGGCTCGAACCAAATGCCGAACGTCATCCCGAGCGCATGAACATGGTCGATCAGAGGGCCGAGGCCATCGGGGTATTTGCGAATGTCGACCTCCCAATCGGACAGGCTGCGGGTGTCGTCATCGCGTTGGCCGAACCAGCCGTCATCGAGCACGAAACGCTCGGCCCCGAGGTCAGCGGCGCGTTCAGCGATGTCCTTGAGGACGGGCAGCTTGTGGTCGAAGTAGACGGCTTCCCAGCAGTTATAATGCACAGGGCGCAGGCGGTCGCGGTCTGGCCAAGTCACGATGCGGTCGCGCAGGTGGCGCTGAAAACTGACGGCACAGCCGTTCAGACCGTGGCTGGAATAGGTGACATAAAGCGTCGCGGATTGAAACGTTCTGGCGGCCTGCGTCTCCATCCGGGCGGCATGGCCGAACTGGATCTGACGGCGGCCATCGGGGAGTTCCTCTGCAATCATCTTGTGGCCGCCAGACCAACCGTAGTGGAAGCCGTAGGCCTCGCCTTGCGTATTGGTGCAGCCCTTGAGCGGCACGAGGAGGCCGGGGAAGTGTTCGTGCCCCGTGCGGCCCGTGCGGTTCTCGCGGTAGCGCATGCCGGGCGACCAGGCGGTGCGGTTGGGCTGAAACTCACCACACCACCGGCCAGAGAAGTCGATCATCTCTTCCGCTTGCTGAGGGGCAGGAAGGACGGGCGCGGCTAGCCAATGCAGGTGCACGGGGCGCGTGGCGTCGAGGCGCGTTTGCGCGGTGATGATGCGGGTCGAGCGATCGGTGGCGAAGGTGAAGGTCAGCGTCAGACCGTTGACCTCATCGGCGTAGGTCAGCGCCAACCCCTCCTCGCTGCGCTCCTCGCAGGTGTAGCAGAACTTGGGCAACAAGGGCGTGCCGTCGCCGTCGCGCAGGATCAGGCCGGGCTGGCCGGGGAAGGTACGGACCGCCTCGGGGCACAGCGATAGGTCCGGGTTTTCGTCCAGCATGCCGCCGGTCACGTCGAGGGCATGGGCCGCATGAAGAACGCGCAGATCCTCGTCCAACGGCAGCGGCGCCCCCCAATAGACGACCTGCGGAAGGCGGTCGCCTGTCGCCGCCAGCACCATGGTCTGACGCCCATCATCATCGAGCCGCCACGTGCGGATGCTGGTGGTCAGCGTGCCGTCCATCACTTCACCGCGCCCAGGGTGAGACCCGCAATAAAGTGCTTTTGCATCAGGAAGAACATCGCGACGGGCGGGATGGCCGCGACGATGCTGCCCGCGCTCATCATGTGATACATGGCGCGGAATTGGGCGTTGAACGCGGTGATGCCTGCGGTGACGGGTTGGGATTCAGGGCTTTGGGTGAGGACCACGGCCCAGAAGAAGTCGTTCCAGATGAAGGTAAAGATCAGCACGCACAGCGCCGCAATGGCAGGGCGCATCAGCGGCAGAACGACGTACCAGAAGATGCGGTATTCGCTGACACCTTCCACGCGGGCGGCTTCGATGAGCTCACGGGGCAAGGCGCGGATGAAGTTGCGCATGAACAGCGTGCAGAATCCCGTCTGGAACGCGATGTGGAAAAGGATCAGACCCATGCGCGTGTCATAAAGGCCCATCTGGTCTGTCAGGTCGCGCACAGGCACCATGAGGATCTGAAACGGAACGAAATTGCCCGCCACAAACATGAAGAAGATCAACAGGTTGCCCTTGAAGCGGTACACGCCCAAAGCGAAGCCCGTCATGCACGACAGCGCCACTGCGCCGATCATCGTAGGCACAGTAATCACGACCGAGTTCCACAGATAGCGCGGCATGTCGGACCCGGTGAAGACGGTCCAGTAGTTGCCAAGGCCTTGCAGGCCATCCTCGCCGATGCCCCAGTAATTGCCCTGAGTGAAGTCGTTCCCGGATTTGATCGAGAAGAACATGACCGCCAGCAGCGGGATCAACCAGACCAGTAGCATGAACGGCAAAAGCAATTGGTAGCCGATGCGGACGGGGGCGGAATATTGTTCGATGGGACGTGGGAACATGGGGCTATACCTTCTCGTCCCGCCACATCTTCCACAGGAAGCCGGCGATATAGACCATCATGATCAGGAACAGGATAACGGCGATGGCCGAGCCGTAGCCCATGCGGAAGCCGAACTCGGACAGCGCCACGTCGTACATGTAGAACGCCAGCACAGAGGTGTTGTAGAACCCCGGCCCGCCGTTGGTCATGATGGTGATCAGATCGAACGACCGCAGCGCGCCGATGACCGTGACGACGATGGCGATGAATGTGGCAGGCCAAAGCTGCGGGAGGACCACGTACCACAGCATCTTCGGCCCCTTGGCCCCATCCAGCCTCGCCGCCTCGATCTGTTCGGGGTCCACGGCGTTCAGGCCGGTCAGGTACAGGATCATGCAATAGGCGGTTTGCGGCCATAGGCCCGCGGCGATGATGCCGTAGGTGGCGGTGTCGTTGTTACCAAGGATGTTCACCGGGCCTGCGCCGAACCACCCAAGGATCACGTTCAGCAAGCCTTCATCCGCACCGGGCAACATGAACCAGGAAAACACCAGACCCACGACGACCTGGGACAGAACAAAGGGGAAGAAGAACAGCGACTTGTAAAGCCGCATCCCGAAGACCTTCTGATTCAGGAACAGCGAAATCATCAGTCCGCCAGGGATGGCGAGGAAGTAGAGCAGAAGCCAGATCACGTTGTTCTTCAGTGAGGTCCAGAAAAACGGATCGGCGTAGAGGTTCCGGTAGTTCTCCATCCCGACGTATTCGGCGTTCCAGACGGTGTCGCCTGTCAACTCGCACCCCGGCTCGCGTCCGGCGCGGTTGCCAAGCTCAAGGCATTGCTGGTCGGTGAAGCCGTCGATGCCGCGGTATTGGGGGGAGTAGAGGCCGTTCCATTCGTAAAGCGAGATATAGAACGACTGGATGATCGGATAGAGCACGTAGGTCGCGAAGAAGATGAACGCTGGCAGCAGGAACAGCCACGGCGCGATCGCCTGCTGGCTGATCTTGGACCGTGGGGCCGGATCGTTGGTAATGTTGGTCGCGACAGTGGCCATCTGAATGGTCCTTAACGTGGGGTCGGATCGGGATCCTATTGGCAACCTTCAAACATCGCCGACAGGATATCGGACGAGCCCGAGAGGTGCATGGCAAATGTCGTTCCCGCCAAGCTGACAGAAGCGCGGGATTCCTGCCCCAACGCAGCGAACAGCGGGTCGGCTTGGTCAAGGGTGAACACCGGGTGGCCCGATCCGGTCATCTCGGAATAGACCACCGTGCCGCTGACGGGAAAGGCGCTGCCGTCCACCACGACATTAGCCGTCAGGCGTTCTTGCGGGCCAAGGCCGGGGAAGGCGTTTTCGATGGTGATATCCACAGCCGGTGAGCCTGGGGTGCAACGCAGGTAAACCATGTCGAATTCCGGCGTGCAGGTGTTGTAGCTCGCGATGCCGCCGCCGCCCTGGTTGATCAGCGTGGCAGTCCAGCGGTGGCCTTGGGAACACGGCCCGTCAATCGACAATTCAGCAAAGGCGCTGCTGGCCGAAAGTCCAAGGGCGCCTGCAAAGCAGAATAGCAGATTACGCAGCATCAAGCTCTCCTTGGGTTGGTTTTCATGGGCCATCTGGTGCGCCCGATGGGGGTAGCCGTAGGGCGGACCCTGGCCCGCCGCGCGGTCGGGCGGCCCCGAGAAAGGAGCCGCCCGAAGCATGTGTCAGCCGTTTTAGTAGATCCGGCCGCGTGCCTGCTCCAGGATCATCAAGACCTGGTCCAGGGTGGAGGGATCGATCATGAACTGCTGGAAGCCCTGCATGGCGACCTGCGCCATTTCCGCCGGAGCATCGCGGTCGAAGAATTGCGCGATGCCACCGCCCGCGTTGTTCGACAGCATGTCGAAGCCCGCGTTCAGGAACTCGTCGTCATCGACTGCGGATCCGGAGTTCACCGGCAGCTGACCCAGGTTGTCACCGTTGTTGATGAGTGTCTGGTTTTCAGCGGATGTCACGAACAGAAGAAA
The DNA here is from genome assembly GCF_019195455.1 of Gymnodinialimonas phycosphaerae. Taxonomy (NCBI): domain Bacteria; kingdom Pseudomonadati; phylum Pseudomonadota; class Alphaproteobacteria; order Rhodobacterales; family Paracoccaceae; genus Gymnodinialimonas; species Gymnodinialimonas phycosphaerae. The sequence continues at coordinate 2,653,659 of NZ_JAIMBW010000001.1, forward strand.
GGCTTCCGCCGCTTCCACGTTCTCGGCGTTGGCCGCGATATGGAAGGTATCCGTGGGGGCATCTTCGCCCGGCTCAATCGCCGGATCGATCTGTGGGAACTGGTAGAAGCCCAACTGATCGTCGCTGAGACCCGCTTCACGCAGCGGCGCCACGGCGAAGTTGCCCATCAGGTAGGCGGCGGCCTCCCCGTTGACCATGAACGGCAACGCCTCCTGCCAGGAGTAGGACTGGTGGTCGTCGATGAAGGCGCCCATGTCGATGAGGGTCTGCCAGTTCTCGAAGGTTGCGCGCACGCGCGGGTCCGTCCACTCGACCTCACCAGCGGTCAGGGCCATGTGGAAGTCATAGCCGTTGGTGCGCATGTTGAGGTAGTCGAACCAGCCGCCAGCAGTCCATAGGAACTGCGTGCCGATGGTATAGCAGGAACGGCCCGATTCAACGATAGCGGCGCAGTTTGCCAGCTCTTCTTCCCAAGTCGTCGGAGCTTCAAGACCGAGTTCGGCGAAAATGTCTTCACGGTAGTACACGCCCCACTGGTAATACGTGTACGGCACGCCCCAGATGCCGCCATCCATGGTCATCGCGCCTTGGGTGGAGGCGAGCGTTTCCGACAAGCCACCCTCTTCCCAGAGGTCCGAGATATCCATGAACAGGCCCGCATCCACGTAGGGGCCCATGCGGTTGCCAGCGTACCAGTTCACCACGTCGGCGGTGCCGGACTGCAAGACGTTGCGAATCTGTGTCTTCCACGCTTCGCGGTCGGTGATGACCAGTTCCACCTCAACGCCGGGGTTCTCGGCGGTGAAACGCTCGACCATGCCTTCCATGACCGCGCGCGGTGCCGGGTTCGACATGTCCGAGAAGATGCGCAGGGGGCCAGAAACGCCGTGGCCTTCTGCATAGGCAACGCCCGTAAGCATGGTCGCTGCAGCCAGTGCTGCGGCACCGGTCTTGTAAATGGATCGCATGGTGTCCTCCCTAGGATCGTAAAAAATCTGGTTCCACTATGTGAAACTCGGTTTCTTATATTGAAATCTTAGGCCGAACCTGCCTAGTCTTGTCAACACCTAAGCGCGGCGGCTTCGCGCAAATCGCGGCAGACGGCTGGAAGATGTGGAGGACATCAACCAGCACCATAAGGGAGGAAAGACAGTGGTGGGCGACGTTGCCGACAGCCAAGACGGAACGGTGGGCAAGGCCCTGTCGGTGCTGGACGCCGTGGCCTCTTTCGGGCGGCCCGTACGATTCGGTGAACTTCTGACCGAAAGCCCCTATCCCAAGGCAACGCTCTATCGATTGGTGCAGGTCCTGACCAAGCAATCGATGCTCGTCTATGATCCAGATCGCCAGACCTATTCCCCCGGCCTGCGCCTTGTGCGGCTTGCCCATGCGGCGTGGCAAACGACGTCGCTGGCTCCGGTGGCACGCCCATACCTGGAGGCCCTTTCGGCTGAGGTCGGAGAGACGATCCACCTTGCACAGCTTGATGGCGGCAGCGTGCTTTACGTCGACAAGATCAACGCCCGTGACCCGTTGCAGATGTATTCCCAGGCCGGAAAAGTGGCGCCGTGCTATTGCACGGGCGTGGGTAAAGCGATGCTCGCCTTCCTGCCCGACGCGCAGTTGGAGCCGATCCTGCGCCAGCAAAGCTATCACGTGTTCACCGCACACACCTATCCCGATGCCGATGCCCTGCGCGCCGAGTTGCGCGCCATCGCCAAGCGCGGCCATGCCTATGACCGAGAGGAGCACGAGCCGGGAATCATCTGCGTTGCGGTCCCGATCCTGACCCGTGCGGGCCGCGTGTTGGGCGCGGTCTCGGTCACATCCTCGACGGAACGCACCACGCTTCAAGGGCTCGATGCCCACCTGCCGCGCATCCACGCTGCGGTCTCATCCATCGCGGGGGAGGCCCAGGACTGGCGCTTCCCCGACGCAGCAGAATAACCCAAGGGGAGGACGCGGCACATGTCGGGCCTGCAACTCACAGACGTGATCAAACGCTATGGCAAGACCCAGGTAATCCACGGAATCGACCTGACGATTGAAGACGGGAAATTCTGCGTCTTCGTCGGTCCCTCGGGCTGTGGCAAATCCACGCTTCTGCGCATGGTTGCAGGGCTGGAGGAAACCACGGAAGGCACGATTGACATAGGCGGGCGCGACGTGACCCGCGCCGATCCCGCCGCCCGCGGTGTGGCGATGGTGTTCCAGACCTACGCGCTTTATCCGCATATGACAGTGGCCGAGAACATGGGCTTTGGCCTGAAGATGAACGGCTACCCCAAGGCTGAAATCGCCGAAAAGGTCGCGGAAGCCTCGCGCATCCTGAAGCTGGACGACTATCTGGCGCGCAAGCCCAAGACCCTGTCCGGCGGTCAGCGCCAGCGTGTCGCCATTGGCCGCGCGATTGTACGGGGGCCAGAGGTGTTCCTGTTTGACGAACCGCTATCAAACCTTGACGCCGAGCTGCGGGTGGAAATGCGGGTGGAAATCGCGCGCCTGCACAAGGAGATCGGGGCCACGATGATCTACGTGACACACGACCAGGTCGAAGCGATGACGCTGGCCGACAAGATCGTTGTGCTGCGTGCAGGCTATATCGAACAGGTCGGCGCACCATTGGACCTCTATAACGATCCGGACAACAAATTCGTGGCGGGCTTCATCGGCTCGCCCGCGATGAATTTCTTCGATGGCGTGAACGCGGGCGGCTTGATCACTGTGTCTGCCCTTGGCGGCGCGGAATTTGCAGCGCCTTTGTCGATGGTCGGCGACGGCCCCGTGACCGTAGGCGTGCGTCCCAACAAGGTAACGCTGTCCGAGGGCGATACCCACCGCGTAGACTTGTCCGAGCGGTTGGGCGGCGTGAGCTATCACTACGTCTCTGCCGCCGACGGGTCCAGGATCGTCGTCGAGGCCCATGACCAGGAAGCTCCACCGCCCGGCACGCCCACGGGAATCGCGTTCGACGTCGCCGATGCCTATTTCTTCGACACAAAGTCGGAAGCGCGGTTGCGCTAGCGATCCTCTGCCGCGCGCACTTGCGCGGGCAGATCATAGCCTCGCAGGGACGCCAGTTTGTCACACCGGCGCGCGACAATGGCGGCGTCACGATGCGACAGGACCGTCTTCCATTGGTTTTTTTCGCGCCGGGCGTCGGACGCTTCCCACAGGCCTTCGGAGCACGGCACCTGAGCGAATTCCATCAAATCCGAGAGGGTGCCGGGCACGTTGTCCAGAATATCCTCGTAGCGGACTTCGATCATCCGCCGAGGCGCTGACTTTGCGATCGCGTCCCAGATCGTCACGGCTTCCAACCAGCAGTTGATCGCGCCATGCAGGTCAGGGATCAGAACTTGGCGGCCCAATTGCAAGCTGGCCACCACGTTGAGGGGGTTGCGCACCAGATGCACGATGCGGGCGCGCGGAAACTCGGACAGGATCATCGGGAGTCCGTAGATGTTCTGAGGTGTCTTGTCGAACCAGCGAAATGGTTCGGACACGCCCTTGGCGGCGGCGAACGCGCTGATGTAGCGCCGTTGCAGATGCACCTTCGACGGGCTGCGTTTCAAGATAAGGTCGAAGACATCTTGGGTTACGCCATCCATTTCCCGGTGCTTGCGCAACAGTCGATTGTGGACATGCGGCGCCATTCCGCCGGGCGAGCGGAAGGCTTCCGACCAGCGCAGAAAATGCGTCTCTTCCGGGCAGATGAAATCAGGCACGCGCCGCAGCATGTCCCGCAACCACGTGCTTCCGGATCGCATCGACCCGACGATGAACAGAGGCATCTTGTCCGAGGCCAGCGGCGGGAGCGTTGCGGTCATTCTGCGGCTTCCTTCGAGGCAATGCGCATGCGCAGCGTTTCGATCAGACGCGCGGTGCAGGTCTCCTTGGGCTCCAACGGCACGGCAAAGCCGTTGGCTGCCGCCGCCAGCGCGTCACCTTGCGCACCAAGGGCGAACCCCGCCACGGGCAGGCCCGTTCCCAGCGCCTCATGGGTGGTGAACGAGAACGTCTCGGGCCAGATCGCGGGCACCAGCCAACCGGCCACGCCATAGTACTCTGCGAGATCTGCGATCTCTTCTCGTGCGTACGCCCCATGGAGCGTGACGTTACGCGGCAGCGGAATCGTGCTGTCTGCGTTACCGATCACAACGAAAGACTGCTCGGGGGAGTTCAGGGCAATCTCTCGCAACACCCAAGCGCCCTTCTGGTGATTGATGTTGCCCAACACGGCGATGCAGCCTGCATGGGTCGGGTGGGCCATGCGCACGGGCGTCGGCAAGCTATGAGGCCGCACCTTGATAGGCGCGTCAGGGTAGGCCTGCGCAAACAGCGCGGCGGAGGAAGCGGAGAACGCCGTCACCTCATCGGCAGTGGCGATAAGCGCGCCCCAAGCCGCGCGCCACTCGGCCAATGAGGCCGTTGTGCCATCGGGGCGAAGCACGGTGTGCGTCGGGTCCGTGTTGTCGAGGTCTGGCGTGCCGTTGAATTCGCCCTGCTCCAGCAACGTGTAGGATGGCGAGACGGAATAGAAGTCATGCAAATGCAAGGCGATGGTATCGCCCGCGCCCTCGCGGCGCAGGGCCATCAGAGACCCGGGCAAGGTGATCGGGTCCAGATCACCGACACCGCAGGAATAGATCAGCTCAAGGGCAGGCACCGGCTTCAGAAGCCGCGCGACCGTCTCAAGATCATCGGTCTGCCCTGCCATCAGTTGCCCATCGACTTGCACATCGACCTGCCACCGGCGCGGGCCACCAACCCGCAGGATTACAGCGACACCGCGTTTTTCGATCTCCATCTGCATGGCGATCTCGGACCCGCCGCCGAGTGTATGAGCCAGATAGACTGGCAGTCGCCCGCCTTCGGCCTTCGCTGCCCGGCACGCGGCCAGAACGATCCCCAGCGCAAGGCGTGGCGTGGCCAGCGGGTCCTCAGCAATGAATCGCTGCACATTGGCGTCGAACACAGGATAACGTTTTGAGATCAGAGCGTTGGATTTTCGCATCTGGCGCGACTTCTCTTCCGAGCCAAAGCTTTGGCCGCCGATATGCTCTACAAACAGTCGAGGCTGGCAAAGGTGCCGTGCGCCAAGCGCCTTGGTCTTCTGGCTCCAGTCGACTTCCTCGCCGTAACCGCGTCCGAAGGCGGGATCGAGGCGCGGCACCTTTGCCAGCCAACTTCGCGCCATCGCCATGCAGAAACCGACGCCCGTGGGCACATCGGGACATGTCTCGCCACCCAGCGCGGCGGCGGCGCGGTCGATCACGTCACCGTCGCCTTCGCCCAAGCTGATCCCTGGCCCCATGGTCGGGACCGACAGAACCTCTGCCGCGTTCGACATCGGCGTGACCGAAGCCACGCTGGGGTCGCTAAGCGGGGCGGTCAGGCCGCTGGCCCAGCCGTCCGGCACCATGGCGTCGGTGTTCAGCAGCACCACCGGGCCGTTGCCGCCCCGCGCCTCTGCCGCCTCAAGCCCCACGTTGACGGCACCGATGAACCCGAGGTTCCGCGCTTGAGGCAAATGCGTGACCTTGCCGGGACGGGCGGCGGCCCAGGTCGTAAGCCAAGGGGCAAGCTCGGGATCAGTGGAGCCGTCGTCCACGGCGATCAGATGCCATGGCAAATCGGTATGCGCCTCCACCCGCGCGAGGCATTTCTGCAAGTAGGGCAGCGCGTTGTAGATCGGCAGGACGATCGTGATCTCGGCAGTCGCAACCATCGGAGCGCGCCGCGCAGAGAACCACGATGGATCGATGAGATGCCCCCGGGCCACGACCTCTAGACCCAGGTCGCGCTTCACGGCGGTCTTGGTCTGCTGCGAGGGCGTCCTGCGGTAGCGGATCAGCGCGGGCATGGCGCGGGCCAGGTCCCGCAGGAACGCCCGACGCAGGCGGCGGTGGGCTGACGCGGGTGCAGGTTCTGCCGGGTGGGGCAAGGGGACGGAGAATACGCCGCCGGGGCCCTCGACATGCAAGGTCAAAGGGCGCGCACCGGCGGGGACCGCGCCCTCAAAACCGGAGTCAGGCCGAATGCCGATCTGCGCTGCCACGTCGCCGCGATAGATGTCGGGGATCATCACCACTTCGCCGTCAGGCCATGTCACACGGATCCTGTCGGCGTTAGCCCAGCCGGTGATCTGGACCCGGTCATCGCGGCGCACGACCTGCTCGACCTGTCCGATACGTCGCCCAATACGCCCGAGGGCCACGCCCCTCAATCGGTCTTCATGGACCGCCGCATACCGCAGATAAAGCGCTTGGAGACGACGGAGCACCGCAGGTCTATCCTTTCGCGGTGGTCGCCAGATAGCGGCCGTATTGGGTCTTGCCGAATAATTTCGCGCGCTCGGCCAGACCGTCGGCGTCGATCCATCCCGCAGCGAAGGCGATCTCGTCCGGAGACCCCACCTGCAAGCCTTGCCGTTGGGTCAGCGTGCGCACGAAATTGCCAGCGTCCAGAAGGCTTTCATGGGTGCCTGTATCAAGCCACGCATAGCCCCGGCCCATGCGTTCCACCGTCAAGGCGCCTTCCTTCAGGTAGCTTTCCAACAGGCTGGTGATCTCCAACTCCCCCCTTGCGGAAGGGATGACGGCGGCGGCGCGTTCGGGCGCGGTGCCATCAAGGAAATAGAGGCCCGTGACCGCATAGTTTGACGGCGGCACCTCGGGCTTTTCGATAATCGAGGTCACGCTGCCGTCGGCGGCGAAATCGACGACGCCGTAACGCTCGGGGTCCGTCACGCGGTAGCCGAAGACCGTACCGCCCGTGGCGCGCGCATCGGCGGCGGCCAAGGCCTCCGGCAAGCCGTGGCCGAAGAAGATGTTGTCGCCCAGAACCATCGCCGAGGGCGCGCCATTGAGAAAATCCTTCGCCAGAAGGTACGCCTGCGCCAACCCATCGGGACTGGGCTGCTCGATATATGTCAGGCTGAGGCCCCATTGGCTGCCATCACCCAGGGTGCGCTGGAATTGCGCCTGGTCTTCCGGGGTGGTGATAATGGCAATCTCTTGGATCCCCGCCAGCATCAGGACCGACAGCGCGTAATAGATCATCGGCTTGTCGTATATCGGCAGCAGTTGTTTCGAGACGCCAACCGTCACCGGGTAGAGACGCGTGCCGGACCCGCCTGCCAAAACAATTCCTTTTCGCGCCATTCTTAGCGTCTCCGTCTCGTGAGCTTTCGCCACGGGTAGCGTGTTTGGAAGGCCTTGCCAATGTGGCACACCACGATGCCTCTAGTGCACCGACAGAGTTTACATGTGCTGAACACGCTCAGGGTTTTTGGATTTCCGCTAAGACATCGCGCAGACCGGCGCGCCAATCGGGACGGGCGATCCCGAAGCCCGCGCTGGTGGCCGCGCAATCAAGCCGTGAATTCAGGGGCCGCTTGGCGGGCGTGGGATAATCGGACGAGGGTATGTCCGTGACCAAGACGCTGAGCCCCGCCTCCTTGAAAATCACCCGCGCGAACTCGGCCCATGAGACATCCGGCGCGCCGGAGAAATGGTAGGTGCCGGATTTCGAGTGGTCACTTTGCAGCGCTTTGGCCATCGTTACGCAGGCCATTGCGATGGCGCGGGCCGAGGTTGGGCCACCGATCTGGTCCGCCACCACGGTCAAGGCGTCCCGCTCTGCGCCCAAGCGGAGCATGGTCTTGACGAAGTTGGCGCCATGGGCCGAGAACACCCAAGACGTGCGCAGGATTGCATGGGCAGCGCCCGAGGCACGTACCGCGTCTTCCCCGGCCAGTTTTGTGCGCCCATAGACCCCCAGCGGCGCGGTCGGGTGATCCGGCGCGAATGGCGCCTGCCCTGCCCCATTAAACACATAATCGGTGGAGATATGGACCAGTGGAATGCCCTTGGCCGCGCAGGCAAGCGCAATGGCGCCTGGCGCGTCCCCATTGACGGTTTGGGCCAAGGCCTCCTCGGTTTCGGCACGGTCCACCGCAGTGTAAGCGGCGGCGTTGATGATGGCATTAGCGTCCGTTGCCGCGATAAAATCAGCGCAGGCCTGTGGATCGCTAAGATCCGCTTCGGCCCTGCCTACCGTTTGCACCCCAAGGCGCGCCAACTCTTTTGCGACCTGGCCGGTTTGGCCGAACGCCAACAGGCTCATGCGCTCGTCCCCAGCCGCTGACCTACACCGTCGCGAGCTTGCAACGCGCGCCACCAATCCTCGTTGGCGACAAACCAGTCCACGGTCTTGGCAAGGCCTTCTTCGACCGTCACGGAGGGTGTCCACCCGAGCTCTTCCTGAATGCGGCTTGCGTCAATCGCATAGCGCATGTCGTGACCGGGGCGGTCTGTCACGAAGGTGATCAGGTCCGCGTGGGGCGCCTTTTCAGGACGCCGAGCGTCCAACAACCCGCAGATGGTGCGCACAAGATCGATGTTCGTCCGCTCATTGTGGCCGCCGATGTTGTAACTGCGCCCGACCGCGCCCTTCTCCAACACGCACAGAAGCGCGTCGGCGTGATCTTCGACATAGAGCCAGTCACGGATGTTGAGGCCATCGCCGTAGACGGGGATCGGCTCTCCGGCCAAGGCCTTCAGGATCACCACGGGAATTAATTTTTCGGGGAAGTGATAGGGCCCATAATTATTGGAGCAATTGGTCAGCAGGACCGGAAGACCATAGGTTTCGGCCCAGGCGCGAACCAAATGGTCCGACGCGGCCTTGGAGGCGGAATAGGGCGAGTTGGGCGCATAGGGACTGTCTTCGGTGAAGAGACCAATGTCGCCCAGGGTGCCATAGACTTCGTCGGTGGAGACATGATGGAAGCGAAAGCCCACGGGCTTGCCGCGCGCTTCCCAATGGGCGCGGACAGCGTCGAGCAGGGTGTAGGTGCCGGTGACGTTGGTCTGGATGAAGGCTCCCGGACCGTCGATGGAGCGGTCTACATGGGATTCCGCCGCAAGGTGCAGAACCGCATCCGGTTGGTGACGGGCAAGAAGGGTATCGACCGCCTCTCGATCACAAATATCAGCCTTCTCGAAGGTGTAGAGGTTGGAAGAGGCGACGGGTGCGACATTCTCTAGGCACGCGGCATAAGTCAGGGCATCGAGGTTGATGACCTCATGGCCGCGTGCCACAGCAAGGCGCACGACGGCGGATCCGATAAAACCCGCGCCGCCCGTGATCAGGATCTTCATGGCGTAGCCTCATAGGTGAAAGGGCTGTCGAGGTCTTTCAGACGCCCGGCGACAGCATCCTTGTCAGACAGCACCGGCGCGGCCTCCAGGCGCCAATCGATCCCGATATCCGGATCATTCCAGATCACCGCGCCCTCCGTCTCGGGCGCGTAGAAGTCACTGCATTTGTAGATGATTTCCGTCCCCGGCTCTTGCGTAACGAACCCATGGGCGAAGCCTGCCGGGACCAGCAATTGCTTGCCGTTCTCGAACGTCAACTCGATCCCGAACCAGTGACCGTAAGTGGGCGAGCCCTTGCGGATATCCACGGCCACGTCAAACAGCCGCCCGCGCCCACAGCGGACCAGCTTGGCCTGAGCGTGGGGCGGGGCCTGAAAATGCAGGCCCCGGATCGTACCGACTTCAGCCGACAGGGAATGGTTATCTTGCACGAAAGTGGTGGTGATGCCGTGGTCCGCCAGCTTGGTTGCGCTGTAGGTCTCGGCAAAAAAGCCCCGGGCATCGCCAAAGCGCGGTGGGGTGATCACCACAAGGCCGTCAAGGCCGGTCTGCTCAATGTCCATCGGGTCGCCTGCTCTGCCGCTTGTTTTGCGCGACAATGCCACGGGCGCGCGCCCCTCGCAACAGGCGCAACCAAAGCCTTCGAAGGCTTTGTGCAAACCCTTGCAAGGGTTTGGGCCTGGCTGGACCCTTGGCGCTTCAATGCCAGTCGAAGAACCCGACCCCTGCCCGCGCGCGCAAGTCGCGGGCCATATCAGCACCAAGCGCTGCACCGTCCTCGATGGGCGCCGTACGATCGTCAGTCAACACTTCAGAGCCATCGGGGCGCAAGATTTCGCCGCGCAGCCGCAACGTGCCGCCGTCCAGTTCCGCCAGCGCCGCAATGGGCGTCTGGCAGGATCCGTCGAGGCCCTTGAGAAACGACCGCTCTGCCGCAAGCCTTTGTCCTGTCTCGACATTATGGATCGCGGCCAGCATGTCGGCGGCGCGTGTATCACTCACCCGCCGCTCAATCCCAATGGCCCCTTGGGCTACAGCCGGCAACATATCTTCGACCTCGATCGCAGACTTCACGACATCTTCCATGCCAAGTCTGCGCAAACCTGCCATGGCAAGGAAGGTGGCATCGGCCACGCCGTCCCCAAGCTTCTTCATCCGCGTCTGCACATTCCCGCGAAATTCCACCACGTTCAGGTCAGGCCTGCGGGCAAACAGCTGCGCGCGGCGGCGCAACGATGACGAGCCGACAACAGCCCCTTCCGGCAAGGCGTGAAGCCCGTCATGGTTGATCGACACAAAGGCATCGCGCACATCTTCGCGCGGCAGATAGCAATCGAGCATCAGCCCCTCGGGTTGCACCGTCGGCATGTCCTTCATCGAATGGACCGCGATGTCGATGGAGGCACTGATCATGTCCTCTTCGATTTCCTTGGTGAACAGGCCCTTGCCACCAAGCTCTTTCAACGCAACGTCCGCATCGATCAAGGAGCGGTCATCACCCGTCGTTTTTATCACAACGATTTCAAAAGCTTCCTCGGGCAAATCCCAAGCCGCCATCAGGCGGGCCCTGGTCTCTCGGGCTTGTGCCAAGGCGAGGGGGGACCCTCGGGTTCCGATTCGGAGGGGTGCGGCGGGGGTTGGCAAATCGGTCGTCATAGTCCCTCTTTAGATGTGTCAACTTGGGTTGACAACGCTGTTCCGTGTGACACTCATAAGGCGAGAAACCCGACCACCCTTACGACCCTGAGGATATCTGACATGGCCGACAAGAAAAAACTTCTCCGCTCACTCGCGGGCGAGGCCATGGATGTGCCGCCCGTATGGTTGATGCGCCAAGCGGGCCGATATTTGCCTGAGTATCGTGCCACCAGGGCCCAGGCCGGCGACTTCCTGTCGCTGTGCTACAACCCTGAATTGGCGGCAGAAGTTACCTTGCAGCCGATTCGCCGCTTCGGGTTCGACGCCGCGATCCTTTTCGCCGACATCCTGTTGATCCCGGAGGCCCTTGGTGCCGATCTTTGGTTCGTCACGGGCGAAGGCCCGCGCCTGTCGACCATCACCGACGCCTCCGGCATGGCGCGGCTGAAGACGGCGGATGACGTGCACGCTCACCTGAACCCAATTTATGAGACCGTGAAGATCCTTGCAGAAGAACTGCCCAAGGAAACCACGCTCATTGGCTTTGCGGGGGCGCCCTGGACCGTGGCGACCTACATGATTGCCGGGCGTGGTACGCCGGATCAGGCCCCTGCCCACAAGCTGCGCGAGGGTGATCCTGCAACGTTTGACGCGCTGATGGACCTGATCACTGCTGCCACGATCGAATACCTGGACATGCAGGTGAAGGCGGGCGCCGAGGTCGTGAAGATCTTCGATTCCTGGGCCGGGTCCCTGAAGGGAGAGGCGTTCGACAAATACGCCCTTGCCCCCACAAAACGCATCATTGGCGAACTGAAATCCCGCCACCCAGACCTTCCGATCATTGCCTTCCCCCGTGAAGCCGGAGAGAAATATGTGGGCTTTTCCAAGGCTGTAGGGGCTGACTGCCTTGCCATCGACACCTCGGTCGATGCCACGTGGGCGGCGGAGAATCTGCAGGTCGACGGCTGCGTTCAGGGCAACCTCGACCCCAAACTGATGGTGACAGGCGGTAACGCCCTGGTGACAGAAGCCAAGCGCATTCGCGATGCGCTGAAAGGCGGCCCGCATATCTTCAATCTGGGCCACGGAATCACCCCCGATGCGGACCCGGAAAACGTTCACGTCCTACTGGATGCGATCCGCAACTGAACCCGGATCTAGCGAGCTTTTTGCGACAGGTTCACCTGTCACTGTTGACCATTCCATAAGGTACGATAAGCCGCGTCGCACCGGGCCAGCGGATCAATTGGCGCAGGCCCATGCGGGTCTGTGACCAGATGCGTCTAAGCTTCTGCGAGCGCGACTTGGGACCTGTGGGGCGCGGTTCTGAGTCAATGACGCTGACGGTCGCAAGCGGCGGAGACATTCCATAAGCTTCACACATGTCCAACTGACAAGCGATCGCGGGCACGGCTTGCCATGCTGAAACGTCGTAGGCCGCACACAAAATGGCATCAGCGAGGCCCGGCGCCTTCGCAACCCGCGCCAGTAACTTGCGCGCCCCCGCCGGGCGCAAAACATAGGCAGCCGCGCCAGAGCGATCCTGCCAAAGTCGATGGATGAGGGCCTGCGGATGGTTCTTGCGAGAGATGAGTTTGGCGCGACCTCGGGTTTCCAAAGAAACCAATTCGGCCTCGTCGATCGGCGCAACCGCTCCAAGAAATGATGGCGTTACCCCGTGCAACAAGGCGTCGTCTTCCAGAATCAGCATCGGCGCGTCCTCTTCCAGCACGCGGCTCCACGCCGCCCGGTGAGAGGCCATCGCCGCCATTTCCGTGGTCCGCAGGGGGCGTTCCCAAAGGCTCCAGTAAGGGTCATTTGGTGGCGGCGACAGGGTGTCCGGCGTCGTGGCTTGTAGCCGGTCAAACGCAATGCCAAGGGCCGCCAATTGCTCGGCCATGAAGGCCATCCGCGCAACTTCACCGTCGAGGTTTATCACCAGCGCCTTCAACGGGTTAACTCCCCCCTAAAGGCCGCAAGGTAAGCGTCCACGACAGCATCTTCGCTGAACATTTCGGCAAGACGGGCCGGACCCGCAGCCGCGTATTTGGCACGCAAGGCGGGATCGTCTTTCAGGGATTGGAGGCCGGCGGTCAAACCCTCCAGATCATCAATCTCGACCATGATCCCATCGGTCTCATTGCGCAGAAACCAGTCGGGCCCCTCGGCGCGGGTGCTGACGACGGGAACGCCTGCTTGCCATGCATCAAGGATGACGTTGCCCAACGGCTCATGGCGCGACGGGAAGGCCACGGCGTCGGCGGCCGCCAGATGGTGGACCGGCTCGTCCACCCAACCGATGAAACGCGTACGCTCGGCGATGCCGACCTCTTGCGCGAGGGATTCGAGTACGGGACGCTCCTTCCCGTCTCCAATAAGCCAAAGGTAGGCGCCATCGACACCTGCTGCCGCGCGGATCGCCAGATCAAGGCCCTTGCGGTTCACGAAACGACCTGCGCCGGCGATGAGGAAGGCATCGTTCGGCGTGTCATGGGCGGCGCGAGAAACGGGCTTGGGCGTCACGGGACGCGCGAAGTTACTTATGACAAGACCGGCTTTCTTCCATCCAAGGCCCTGGCAATGCTTGATAATGTCGGGCGTATTGGCAACAAGCGCGTCGCAGCGTTGGAAGTGGTCGAGGTGCTGAGGATAATCCCCCAGTCGGGTCATTTTCACCGCACCCGGCCAATCGGGAATGGCGCGGGCGGCGCGGGGCATCCAGGCGAGGATAGCGTCGGGCTGCCATGTTCGGCAGGTCTGGCGCAGCTTCCACTCCAGCCAGAAGCGGCTCAGGGACAAATAGCGGTAATTGTCGCGGATCACCGGACCGAGCGCGGCGATTTCCCCCTCCCACGATCGGTTCGGGCGAATGGCGAAGCGCTGCTCGACCCCGCGCCTGTCGAAGGCTTTGGCGAGGTTGACGAAGAACCGCTCAGCCCCGCCTTCCTTGCCGAAATGAATATGGAGGACTTTCGGAGCGCTCATTTGGGGCCTCGCGCACGGTGCCACCTTAGGGCAATTTGATAGGAAATCTGCGTGCGCAAGCCACGCCAGAGACGTCTTGGGCCAGAGGATGCCGCGTCCCGGCGGGCGTTGCCGATGGTCCCGGTAACGGCTTGTTGGTCGCCGACCTTGATCGGCGCAGGCAGGGTCAAGGCAACGCGCAGGCCGGTTTCCCAGAAATACTTCTGGTCCTCGTCCACGGGGCGGAAGAAGGGGACGGCGCGCGCGACAAGGCGCTGCGCGGCGGGTTTCGTAAGGCCGTACCCGATAAGGCAGGTCGGCACGCGGAAAGGGATCACGAGGCGGATAGTGTCGGTCAGACGACGGCTGCTGACGGTCTTGGCGTCGGGGTCGAAGGTGAAGAGTTTCACCATATCCCAGTCGCTCCCGCCATCCTCGGTCAGTGCTTTCAGGGTGGGTGCCAAGGTGGCGTCAGCCTCGAAGTCATCCTCGAAAATGAAGCCGCCCGGCGCATCGCCCTCCGCGATCGCGCGCCATGCATCGATATGGGAAAGGTAGCAGCCGATTTCGGCCGGCACGAGGTCATGGCGCGCGCGTTTGGCGTTGGCGGTCGCGTCGTAAACGCGGGTGATCTCGTCCGGGGGAAGTTGCCAGCCGTTAACTGCATCAATGCGGTGGAAAGGAAGCATGGCGGCATCGAGTTGCGCGCGCGCGTTCTGCATCCGCGCGACGTTATCGGCGAGGTTGATCACGTAAGAGGGCCAGATCTCTATCATGAGGTACGGCGCTGATACAGAACTGTTTTATGGCGCTTCTCCGTGGGGTGAAGACCCTTTTCGGCAAGAGATGCATCCATCGCGGCGATCTGGTCGGGCCCGACGATATGGGGGTGAACCTCGATGATCAGGGCGCGCACGCCGGAAAGATCCGCGGCGGTGAGAAGGTCCACCTCGGCCCCTTCCACGTCCATGACGATGACGTCGGGGGCGACCTCTGCCATCGCGTCGGCGATGGGGGTGCTTTCGACAGTGATTTCGTCGGACGGGAGGTCCCTGTCGATCATCGAAGACGACAAGATGCCGGGATCCGCGAAGAAACGGATCGGTGTACCGTCGACAGTGACGGCGCGCATGCGCAAATCCGGGGTCAGGTCGTTCTCGGAATAGTTGGCGCGGATCATCGGTTCCAGCACAGGATTGGCCTCGAATGAGGTCACCCGCCCCTCACCCGCCAGCTTGGCGCAGAGGATGGAGACGAAGCCGATGCCAGTGCCGACCTCCAGCACACGGTCACCGGGTTTGACGATGGCCAAGGCCAGTTCGGCCTCTACGTCCTCATATCCACCTTTGAAAATATGACCGCGCACGGATTTAGGCAGGTCCGAGGCCCCTGTCTTCAGGCGCACGCCGAAGTGGCTATATCGGGCCGTGCCGAGGCCAAGGTGCCACGCGCGGCGCAGATTACGGAGGGGGTCGGCCATGGGTTCACCTGTCTTGGGGGCGCTTGTCGTTTAGCGAGAATGGCGGCGTGGGGAAAGAGGCTTAGGGCTGCGACAGCAGGCGGCGGTAGATGTCCATGATCGCCTCGGCCTCTTGGGAGATGCGAAAGTGCGCATCGACATGGGCGCGCGCGGCGTGGCCTTGGGTCGTCCGCAGTGCCGGGTCATCCACATAGCGGGTGACGGCCCGGGTCATTGCCGGCATGTCTTGGGGCGGGATCAGGCTGCCGGTTTCCGGGGTGATCAGCTCAGGAAACGCGCCGACGGTGGTGGCCACGCAAGGAACGCCGCAGGCCATGGCCTCAAGTGGCGTCAGGCCGAAGCCCTCCCACCGCTGCGGCGCGACGAAAAGGTCGAGGGCGCGGTAGTAATCAGCAATCTCGTGAACAGGAACCTCTGGCAGGATATGAAGGCGGTCGGTCAGATCCGCCTCAGCAATCTGCGTGCGAAGCGCTTCCAAGTATTCCGCGTGTTCCGAGGTTGCGCGACCCATGATAAGGCCGTGGACGCCTGCATTTTGCTGAAGGACCGGGACCATCGCGTCGACGAAATCGCCCGTGCCCTTCTGGGCGCGTATGCGACCATAGCAGCCGATCAGCATAGCATCGGGCAGGTTCAGACGCGCCCGCAGTGCCGCGCGGTCGGTGGGCAGTGAGAAGCTGTCCACATCGATGCCATGAAGGATGACATCAGCGGGACGCTCCAGATAGCTGGCGGTCTTTTTGGACGTTGCGATGATGTGATCCATCTTCCCGATAAGCCACTTGGTATAGCCGGTATGCTTGCGTTGCGAGGCTGAGGTGAAGACGAGCTTCAACCGCTTGCGCAACAGGTGCTTTAACGCGAGGCCCGCCAGCATTTCCGTGTTGCGGCGGGCATGCCAGATGCGGGCACCGTGGGGGCCGTTGCGGGGCATTGTCAGCAGCTGCGAAAGGCGGATCTGGGGGACGTGATCGGGCAAATCGGGGGAGACGGCAGCAACCGCCATCTGTTGCGCCTGAATGGGCACAAGACGGACGATAGTGGCTGTGACCCCGCTGAGACGCTTCTTGAAGTTCGGCACCAAGACGTCAAGATCTTTGGGGTTCAGGTCCACTTGGCAATCGGCGGCAGAGACATCAGGACGGCGTTGGCGTCGTGGCCCGTTTCAAGACCGAATTTGGTCCCCCGGTCATAGACAAGGTTATACTCGGCATAGAGGCCACGGTGGACCAGTTGCTTTTCGCGGTCTTCCTCGGTGAAGACTTCGTGCCGTCTGCGCTCCACACAGCCGAGGAAGGCGGGCAAAAAGGCACGGCCCACGTCTTGGGTGAAGGCGAAATCAGCCTCCCAATCACCGGTATTGTGGTCGTCGTAGAAGATGCCGCCGACGCCGCGGGCGCGGTTGCGGTGGGGGACGTAGAAATACTCATCCGCCCATTTCTTGTAGCGATCATACAGGTCCGGCCCATGGGGGTCGCAGTGATCCTTCAAGGTCTTGTGAAAAAACGCGGTGTCCTCGTCGTATTCAATCGCCGGGTTCAGGTCAGACCCGCCGCCGAACCACCACGCGCCCGGCGTCCAGAACATCCGCGTGTTCATGTGGACGGCGGGAACCCTCGGGTTCTGCATGTGGGCGACAAGACTGATGCCCGAGGCCCAGAACCGTGGGTCGTCCGCCATACCCGGCACGCCGCGCGCTGCCATGGCCTTTTGGGCGCGCTCGCCCAATTCTCCGTAGACCTCGGACACGTTGACGCCGACCTTTTCGAACACCCGGCCCCCGCGCATGACGCTCATCAACCCGCCGCCCGCGTCCGAGCCATCTTCGGACGTGCGCTTGGTTTCCGAGACGTCGAACGTACCCGGCTTTGCATCGCCCCCCTGGGTCTGCTCCACCTGCTCGAACGCCGCGACGATCTCGTCGCGCAAGCTGCGGAACCAGGCGGCTGCCCGCGTTTTGTGGTCGGGGGACAGGTCATTCATCTTGGGGGCGATCCTTTTGCAACAGTCAGTCAACTATTAGCAGAGCAAATCCGCCTTCACCACACACTGGGGCGTGTTTGCAGCGCCACATCTTGGCCCAAGTGTTGCCCGAAGAACCACATCTGCCAATTCCTTGCATCTATTGGGATTTTCCTCACGAGAGCATGGATTTTCAAAATCATTTATCCTACAAATGTAGGCAATCGCCGCATCAGACGGCACCAGAGGCAGATAGAGCATCTCATGTTCGTACGGAATTTTTACGCCGCCCTTCTGGGTGTGTTTATCGTGTTTGGCGTTTTGGCGCCCGGGGCAACCGTTGCCGCGCCCTACGCCGCGATGGTGATGGACGCCCGCAACGGCGAGGTACTGCATTCGCGCAACGCCGATACCCGGCTGCATCCCGCATCGCTGACCAAGATGATGACCATCTACATCGCATTCGAAGCGATCCGGTTGGGGGAAATTACCCTTGATACGGAAGTGAGGATCTCGGCAAATGCCGCGAACGAACCTCCCTCTCGCTTGGGGTTGACGGCGGGTTCCACCATCCGATTCCGCTATCTGATCCGCGCGGCGGCAATTCGCTCTGGCAATGATGCGGCCACCGCAATTGGTGAGGCGATCTCGGGCTCCGAGGCAGCGTTCGCACGGCGCATGACCCGTACGGCGCGCGCGTTGGGAATGACCCGGACGACCTTCCGCAACGCGAACGGGCTGACGGAAGAAGGACACCTGTCCACAGCGCGTGATATGACGATGTTGGGACGGCGGCTGATCTACGATTATCCTCAGTATTATAACCTGTTCTCGCGCGTGACCGCCGATGCGGGGATCGCCACGGTGCGCAACACCAACCGCGTCGTTCTGACGACCTACCGCGGGGCGGACGGGATCAAGACGGGTTATACCCGCGCAGCGGGGTTCAACCTCGTGGCTTCGGCCCAACGCGGCGAAGAGCGGATCATCGCGACCGTCTTTGGCGGGCGAAGCTCGGCCTGGCGCAACCAACGGGTGATGGATCTGCTGGATATGGGGTTCGAGCGCGCGCCCAGTTCGGTGGCTTTGCGTACCCCGCCTTTGCCGACATACGCCGACGATGGCGGGCCGTCCGGGACCAGTTCCACCCCTCGAGGGCAACGCGCGCCCGAGCGGTCGGTGCGACCCATGGTACGTCCCAGGGGCGGCGGTGTGGACGCGGAAGTCCTAGCCGCGATCAATGATGCAGTAGGCGAAGCGCTGGAGCCTGGCGCAGACGTCGCTGCCGCCGTGGAAGCGGCGCTGAGCGCATTGGAAGTCCCCTCCGACAGGCCAGAGCCCCGTCCCGAGCCGCAAGCTATGCAAGAGCCGGAACCCGCCCCGATCCCACCGCCCGAGCCCGAATTGGTGACGCGGGCGTCTTCCACCGGGTCGCGTCTTTATGGCGTGTCATTGGGGCCGCAAGTTTCGCACCACGCCGCCGAGCGGCTGTTGTTGCGCACGGCCCTCGCCGAGTTGGGCACCTTCGATACCGCCCTGAGGCGTGTGGTCAACGTGAGCCGAGGCTACGACGCGCGTTTTGCCGGCATGACCGAAGATCAAGCCAGCCGGGCCTGTGCTCGCCTGTCAGCGCGTGACGTGCCATGTGAGACCTTCGGGCCCTGACGGGCCACCCATCAAAACAAAAAACGGCGGCCTGATCGGTCGCCGTTTTTCGTTGTATGCCCCTCCGGGGTTCAGGTCGCGCGCGCCTTTGGAGCTCCTTGCTCCAGGCCCCTTCGGGACTGGCTTCAACGCGCCCCCTCGGGACTGGCTTCAACACGCCCCTTCGGGGCGATACCCTCGCGCCCCTACGGGACGGTGGGAGGGGCGAGGTCTACGTTTTTGTATAGCAAAAACCGTAGACCAGCGTCTCCCCGTCCCTATTTCGGCTTATCGTCATAGTCATCGCGCAAAATGCGGTGCGCGTCGCCCTCCGGGTCATCAAACTGACCCTTTTTCAACAACCACCAGAACGCGGCCAAACCCACGGCCCCCAAACCCAGACTGACGGGGATCAGTATGCCCAAAACATCCATCAGCGCAGTCGCAAGGCGTTTAGCGACACGGTCAGAGACGAGCTGGACATCGCCAAAGCCGCGATCAGCGGCGAACAGAGGCCCGCAACCGCCAGTGGCACGGCGAGCAAGTTGTAAACGGAGGCGATGGTGAAATTCTCCTTTATGCGGCGACGAGCAGAAACCGCTGTCGCCATGGCATCCAGGATCGGCGCAAGGCTGCCGCCCGTCAACACCATATCCGATGCAGCGCGCGCCGCCTCCAACGCCGAGGCCGGTGAGATCGACACATCCGCCGCCGCCAGCGCCGCCGTGTCATTCATCCCGTCACCCACCATCAGAACGCGCCGCCCCTCGGCCGACAAGGCCGCAATCGCCTCGGCCTTCGCGGCAGGGTGCGCCTCGAAGATGACCTCTTCAATGCCGATGCGGGCCGCGAAGCGGGTTACGGCGGCCTCGACATCGCCGGACACCAACACGACGCGCTTGCCCTGAGCTTGCAAGCCCGCGACCAGCTCTGCCGCGCCTTCGCGCAAGGTATCGGTGAAGGTGATGGCCTGTGCGGGTGCCTCGCCGATGCGAAGGTACGTGGCAGTTGTTCCGACAGCCTCACCGCCGCCGACCCAGGCCGCGCGCCCCAGTCGAACGGGTTTTCCCTCCCACAGACCTTCCACACCAAACCCCGGCTGCTCGCGGATGTCATCCACCTGCACGGGCCGGACCCCTTGCGCGGTCAATTCCCGCGCAATGGCCGCAGCCAACGGATGGGCAGAGCCCTGCGAAAGGGCGAGTGCAATGCCGCCTGTTTGGGCATCAAACTGATCAAGACCCATAGGCTCGGGCGCGCCGTCGGTTAGCGTGCCGGTCTTGTCGAACACCACCGTGTCGACCTGGGCCAGCCGCTCCAATGCGGTACCGTTTTTGATTAGAAGGCCCTTGCGAAACAGGCGCGCCGAGGCCGCAGTGGTCACGGCTGGCACGGCCAACCCAAGCGCACAGGGGCAGGTGATTATCAGCACCGCCGCCGCGATGTTCAACGCCACGCGCAGGTCCCATGTGGCGACAAACCAACCGATGGCCGCAAGGGCCGAGATGATGTGGACACCCGGCGCGTAAAGCTTGGCGGCGGCATCCGCGAGAGAGGTGTAATTGTTGCGCCCGGCCTCGGCCACGGCGATCAAATCAGTGATCCGTGCAAGATCCGTATCACGACCCGCAGCTTGCACTTCGACCGTGATCGGGCCGGTCAGATTGGACTCACCAGCGTGCACCGCGTCGCCGGGAGCGGCGGCAGCAGGAAGCGTTTCACCGGTCATCAAAGAGCGGTCCAGCTCGGTCGTGCCCTCCGTCACCACCCCGTCGACAGGGATGCGACCACCGGGCAACACGCGCACCAGATCGCCGGGCGCCAAGTCGGCAACGCCGACGGTTTCCGTCACCTGCCCGTTCAGACGCAGGGCGCGCGGGACTTCCAGAGCGGCCAATTCCTGTGCGGCAGAGCGCGCGTTGGCGCGGGTGCGGTGATCCAGGTAGCGCCCCGCCAGAAGAAAGGTGCACAGCGCGATCGCGGCGTCGAAATAGGCGTGCTCGCCCGACAGCATCGTCTCATAGAGCGAAGTGCCAACGGCAAGAATGATGGCAAGAGAGATCGGCACGTCCATGTTCAGACGGCCCGCCTTGAGCGCTTGAAGCGCCGAGGAATAGAACGGCTGGCCGGTGAAAATCACCGCTGGAATGGCGATTGCAGCGCTGATCCAATGCATCATGTCGCGGGTCACGCCCTCGGCGCCGGACCAGACAGCCACGGACAGAAGCATGACATTCATCATCGCGAAAACAGCGACGGCCAGACGCATCAGAAGGGCACGACCCCGCGCGTCAACCTCGGTCGCGGCGAGGACGCCAGGATCAAGTTCATGGGCTTCATAGCCCGCCTCGGTCAACACCGCGCAAAGGGTGTCGACGTCAACGTCAAGATCCGCCTCCACCGCCACGCGGCGGAGCGTCAGATTTACGCGCGCGTCATGGACACCGGGCAAGGCTTGCAGCGCCCGTTCAACCCCCGAAATACAACCCGCGCAATGGATTCCGGGCACGGCCAGCATCAGGCGCGCCTCGGTCGGCGCCGAGCCTGCGATTTGCTCGGCCAATGGGGCCACGTCGCAGGCGGGGCAGGCTGACGGGCGCGCGGGGTCTGCGAAGGCGGTCATCGGGCCGGGATCGTGAAGGTGATGTTGTGGCGATAATCGATCCCGTCACGCGACGTTCCGGTCATCCGCAGACGCCAGCGGCCCACGTCAAGCTCGGCCGGGGCGATGAGGGTGCCATTGGGACCCCGCGTCAGTTCCAACATCTGGTCGTTGGCCCGCGTGGTGGGGCGGGTCAACAACGCTTCAAATTCGGCCGGGTAGACGGGCCGTCCTTCCGTATCGACAAGCGTAAGGGTCAGTTGGGTCTCAGTGGTCTCGACCGAGGCCTCCCATCCAAGCGCCTCTTGGGCATGGCGGCGGACATCGAAGGTCTGGCTGTCGGCGTAGCTGGAGGACACCTCCAGCCCCGGAAAAGTCGAAACCGCCTGAAACGCCATGAACAGGTTCACGCCGATGATGATACCGAAGCCGCCACCGAAGATTCCGAGGACATGCCAGCCGTTGAGTTTGCGCGGGGTAGTGGGCGTATCTGTGGTCATTGTGCTGCCTGTCCAAAGAAGGTTTGCGATTGATAGGCACGCTCATTGGTACCGAATTCCTCGACCCAGAAGCGGAGGTCTGTGCGCTCTTGCGTGGCGGCGGGATCGTCGGGCCGCGCGATCACGTAGACCCGCTGAAGGAAGCTTTCATCTGCCGGAACCTCTACCATCAAGTCCTGGCTCCCTTCCAGATCCACGCGCAGGATCTCTTCCGACGTGACGCCGACGCGGAACACGGTATCGTCGCCGGACATGTTCCTGATGCGGAGGTCGTAGGTGTTGCGGATTGAACCATCGGACAGCGTCACGAACTGCGGGTTGCGCACGGCGGCGACGGTCAGATCGATCTCGGACCGGATGAACAGCGCGACCACAAGTCCGATGCCAATAGCGGACCACAGGGCGGTGTAGATCAGCGTCCGGGGGCGGAAGATATGCCGCAGGATCGGGATTTTCTTGTTGCCCGCGCGCTCGTAGGCTTCATCGGTCAGCGCGAGGTAGTCAATCAAGCCACGCTCGCGGCCCGTCTTGTCCATGATCTCGTCGCAGGCGTCGATGCAAAGCGCGCAGGTAATGCACTCCATCTGTTGACCATCGCGAATGTCGATGCCCATGGGGCAGACGTTCACGCAGGCGTTGCAGTCGATGCAATCGCCCAGGTTATCGCGGTCCTTGCCCCTGCCCCGAGGCTCACCGCGCCAATCGCGGTAGGCGACCGTAATGGAATGCTCATCCATCATGGCCCCCTGTATACGGGGCCATGGGCAGGCGTAGATGCAGATCTGCTCGCGGGCGAAGCCGCCGAAGAAGAATGTCGTGGCCGTCAGAACACCCACGGTGGCATAAGCCACGAACGCGGCCTGGCCAGTAAGAAGGTCACGCAACAGCGTGGGCGCGTCTGC
This sequence comes from Gymnodinialimonas phycosphaerae, assembly GCF_019195455.1. Lineage (NCBI taxonomy): Bacteria > Pseudomonadati > Pseudomonadota > Alphaproteobacteria > Rhodobacterales > Paracoccaceae > Gymnodinialimonas > Gymnodinialimonas phycosphaerae. The sequence goes on from NZ_JAIMBW010000001.1 coordinate 2,676,522, forward strand.
AAAATAGAAGACCCAGGCGCCGCCGGTGGCGACCGCGATCAGCAGCCAGACGATCCACTTGGTCACGCGAAGACGCCATTTGTGGAAATCCCATTTCGATTTCCACAGGCGCAGGCGGGCATTTCGATCGCCCTCGATCCAGCGTTCTACCGTGTAGAAAAGGTCCGTCCAGACAGTCTGCGGGCAAGTATAGCCGCACCAGACCCGACCCAGTGCAGAGGTGAACAGGAACAACCCAAGGCCCGCCATGATCAGAAGGCCCGCCACAAAGTAGAATTCGTGGGGCCAGATCTCGATCCAGAAGAAGAAGAAGCGTCGGCCTCCCATATCAACGAGGACAGCCTGGTCAGGCAGGTTGGGACCCCGGTCCCAACGGATCCATGGCGTGATATAGTAGATCCCGAGAGTGACGATCATGATCGCCCACTTGAGGTTTCGGAAATTGCCTTTGACCTTCTTGGGAAAGATCGGCTCCTGCGCCGCATAGAGCTTTGGCGGGAGGTCAGTAGATGACATGTTCTGGTTGTCCTGAGAATCGGTTTCTGTTCGCTCTTCAGGTGTAGCTGCCATCCCCTTGCGCAACCTTGACGTGGATCAAAGGCCAGACGCAAAGCGCCCCCCGATATGGAGGGCGGTAAAGGCCACATGTCGTGGCCACTGATCTTGGTTCAAGCGCCTCACGCGCGCCGAGATGCACACGATCATTTGCGGTGCTTCATCTGTTTGCGGTAGCTCATCAGAATCAGGAAAGGCGGGCTGACAGGTGCCCCAAAAGCAAAAACACCAGCTCCCCCGATAAAGCGCGAACAGGACGAGGGGGCTGGTGCTGAACCTGCGGCGATGGAAGCCACAGGTTGTCCAGTATCGAGGGGCGCCGCCGATTTGGATCACCGCCCCCGGTCGCAAACTCACGCGGCCGCGTTATTCACCGCCGCCAAGGCTGTGAACGTAGATCGCCGCAGCGTTGACTTCGGCCTCGCTCAGACGACCGGACCACGGGGGCATCACGCCGAAGCGGGAATAGCGCACCGTTTCCTCGATCGCCTCAGGCGTACCACCGTAAAGCCAGATGCGGTCCGTCAGGTTCGGCGCGCCAAGGAAGCGGTCCCCCATGGCGTTGTCCCCGTGGCAGGCGGCGCAATTGTTGAGGAAGACCTCTTCCCCCGCCGAAGCCAGGGTCGCGTCGGCTTCTTGTTCGGACACACTCAAGACGTAGTTGACCACCTGAGAGACTTCTTCATCGGTCAGTATCTCGTCGAACGCCGTCATCTCGGACCAACGCGCGCTGGGGTCATCCTCGTTGCGGATGCCGTGGGCGATGGTCATCTGGATGTCCTCCACCGTGCCGCCCCAGAGCCAATCGTCGTCCAGAAGGTTCGGATAGCCACCCGCTTGCACGCCAGCCGCACCGCGACCGTGGCATTGGGAACACCAGTTGGCGAAGGTCGAGCTGCCGGACTGGATCGCGTAGTTGTAGAGGTCCGGCATGTCAGTCTGCGTCACAGACGCCAGTTCCACATCGACCAGCTGCGTACGCAGATTGGTGTTAAGCGCATCATAACGCTCGATATCTTCGGCAACTTGGGCGCGGGTGGAGAACCCGAGAAGGCCCGGCGTCGCCCCGGAAATCATCGGCCATGCGGGGTAGGCGATCGTGTAGACCACGCCCCAGGCGATGGTGATGTAGAGACACCACAGCCACCAACGCGGCAGCGGGTTATTGAATTCCTGGATGCCGTCCCAGACGTGACCCGTCGTTTCGGGATCACCCTCTTGAAGGTTCGAGGGATTGGTTTTCTTGTCGGTCATTGGCGGGCCTCCTTGGAATGGGCCGCAGAGATGTCTTGATCTGACGCGGGTTTGTCATCGTGACGGAAGGGAATATCGGCGGTGTCCTCATGGACAGAGCGAGATCCCGGCCGAAAGGCGTAGAGGACGAAGCCCAGGAAGCTGAGCACCAGAAACACGGTGCCGATGCTGCCGGAAAGCTCGCGGAGAACGGTATAGTCTTGCATGGCTCCCCCCTCCCCTAGCGGCTTTCGTCCGGCGTGAAGGTCGAGAAATCAACCATCGTGCCGAGCACTTGCAGATAGGCAATCAGCGCGTCCATTTCTGTCACGTCCGGGTTGCCGTCGAAGTCGCGTTGCTGCGCGCCGGGGTAGCGATCCGTCACACCCCCGTCACCGAAGTCGGTGGCCTGTTCGATGAAGTCGAACTGCGCGTTCTCGATCATCTCATCGGTGTAGGGGACGCCCACGAAGCGGTGGGTCGTCATCAGATCGGCGATCCGCGCGCCATCGACGTCCACGTCCGCGAGGAAGGCGTAGGGAGGCATGACGCTTTCGGGCACCACGGATTGCGGGCTGATCAAGTGATCATAGTGCCATTCATCCGAGTAGCGCCCCCCGACCCGGGCCAAGTCGGGCCCGGTTCGTTTCGACCCCCACTGAAACGGGTGATCGTAGCGGCTTTCGGCGGCCAGAGAGTAGTGACCATACCGCTCCACCTCATCGCGCATCGGGCGGATCATCTGGGAGTGGCAGTTGTAGCAGCCCTCCCGGATGTAAATCTCACGCCCTGCCAACTCCAGCGGAGAGTAGGGGCGAACGCCCTCAACATCCTCGATGGTGTTTTCCAGGTAGAACAGCGGCGCAATCTCCACCACGCCACCGACGGCCACGACCACGAAGCTCAGCGCCAGAAGCAGCGTTGCGTTGGTCTCGATCTTCTTGTGTTTGTCTAGAATTCCCATAACTCCGGATCTCCTTATTCTGCTGGAACTGCAGAGTTGGTGTCGGCTACAGCCTCACCACTTCTGACAGTCATCCACAGGTTCCAGGCCATGATCAGCGCACCGGCGAGGAACATGATTCCACCCAAGCCCCGGACCACATACATCGGGAATTTCGCAGCCACCGTGTCGGCAAACGAGTTCACGAGGAAGCCTTGCGCATCGACTTCACGCCACATCAGGCCTTCCATGATGCCACTCACCCACATCGACGAGGCGTAGAGAACGATCCCCACGGTCGCGAGCCAGAAGTGAATGCTGACTGCCTTGATGGAATAGAGCGCCCGCCGGTTCCACAGTTTGGGGAAAAGGTAGTAGAGCATCCCGAAGGTCACCATGCCGTTCCACCCCAGCGCACCGGAGTGCACGTGGCCGATCGTCCAGTCGGTGTAGTGCGACAGGGAGTTCACGGCGCGGATCGACATCATCGGACCTTCAAAGGTCGACATGCCGTAGAACGCCAGCGAGGTGACCATCATCCGCAGGATCGGGTCGGTGCGCAGCTTGTCCCATGCCCCTTGCAGGGTCATCAGGCCGTTGATCATGCCGCCCCAGGAGGGCATCCACAGCACGATCGAGAACACCATGCCAAGGGTCGAGGCCCAATCCGGCAAAGCGGTGTAGTGCAGGTGGTGCGGACCCGCCCAGATGTACAAGAAGATCAGGGCCCAGAAGTGGATGATCGACAGCTTGTAGGAATAAACGGGGCGGCCTGCCTGCTTCGGCACGAAGTAGTACATCATGCCAAGGAAGCCCGCCGTCAGGAAGAAGCCCACGGCGTTGTGGCCGTACCACCATTGCGTCATGGCGTTCTGCACGCCCGACATCACCTGCACCGAGCGGGAGCCATAGATGCTGACCGGGATCGACATGTTGTTGACCAGGTGCAGCATGGCGACCGTTACGATGAACGACAGCAAGAACCAGTTGGCCACGTAGATGTGCGGCTCTTTCCGGGTCAGGATGGTGCCCATGTAGGTAATCAGGAAAGCGACCCAGACGACCGTCAACCAAAGGTCAACGTACCACTCGGGCTCTGCGTATTCCTGGCTTTGCGTGGCGCCCAGAAGATAGCCGGTCGCTGCCAGAACGATGAACAGCTGGTAGCCCCAGAAGACGAACCAGCTTAGGTTGCCGCCCCATTGGCGGACCGCACAGGTGCGTTGGCCGATGTAGAAGGTGGCTGCGATCAGGGCGTTACCGCCAAACGCGAAAATCACCGCAGAGGTGTGAAGGGGCCGAAGGCGACCGAAGTTGAGGTAGGGTTGCGCCCACTCGAAGTTGAGGACCGGGAATGCCAGTTGGAAGGCGATGAACACCCCCACCAGAAAGCCCGTGCAACCCCAAAACACGGTGGCAATCGCCGCCGCCCTCACCGGGCCATCCATGTATTCTCCAACAGGTGCTGGTACTTTCTCTTCCCCGGTGCGGCGCAGTTGCCACAGGAAAAGGCCACCAGCCACCAGCATGATCAGGACCGCATGCACCTTGTAGGCCAGGTCCAGTCCGTAATTCGCGGCAATCGCCGCCAGGACCGCAATCAGCCCAAGGATCGCAAGCTTCACGTAATCAAGCATCGATCGTCCCCTTCGTTCGTGCCCTGGCCCTGCAATCGGGGAGTCCCAATGCGAGTCGCCAAAGCTGTTCCATCAGGGCCTTGATCGCGGATCGCGTCGCAACGCACCTTGATCTGGGTCAAGCTACGTATGAGAATACGTCGGCTGCTGCTCATCCTTGAAAACGATTAAAAAGCAACCACTTCGCCCGAAAGGCGTTGTGATTTACCGAGGAAGGTTCTTGGGAAACGCCCCAAAAAGAGGGGCAGGCACGCTAGGCCAGCATGCCGCCATCGGCGTCATCGCCGGTTTCGTTGAGAAGCGCATCGAAGTCCGGCACCACGATCCGGCGCTTGCCTTCCAGCAAGATCACACCGTCGCGTTTCAGCCCGGACATCTGCCGGCTCACCGTCTCAAGCGTTAGGCCGAGGTATTCAGACATCGCCTCTCGGGTCAGGGGCAATTCAAACTGAATGTCGATGCCGGGACCCAAGTCCGAGGCGCCAGCATTGCGGCGTGCCAAGATCGCAAGGAAACTGGCGATCTTCTCTCGGGCCGTCTTGCGGCCAAGGATCAGCATCCATTCGCGGGCCGCATCCAATTCGTCCAGCGTCATCTCCAACAAGCGCTGGCTGACGTGGGGTGTGTTCGTGATCACTTCCTGGAACGGCTTGCGCCGGAAGCAGCAAAGCGTGACATCCGTTGTCGCGGTCACGTCATAGGAAACCGATGATCGATTGGGGCGTCCGATGAAATCCGACGCCAGCAACAGACCCACCATCTGGCGGCGACCGTCTTCCATGGTCTGGGTCAAGGTCGCAACACCCGACACCAACGAGGCGACAAAATCCATCTCGTCGCCAGCCCAAACGATCACCTCGCCAGCCGAGTAGGTGCGATAGGTCTTGATCTGCTCAAGCCGCACCAACTCATCCGCGTCGCAATGGGCACAGACGGCTTTGTGACGAATAGGGCAGTCGGCACAATCAGTGCCGACCCTGAAGGATATCGGTCTGTCGTTCATGGCGTGGCTCCTGTTCGCGTGAACCACGGATGTCTCTGCTTGATCCATGTCAAAGCAGTTGGTCCGGTCGTGTGGAAATGGTACCATATGGATCAGTATTCTCAACTGCGGCGTTTCGGACTCCTCGACGCAAATCTGCCGCGGTACACTTCCTATCCGCCTGTCCCGCGGTTCACGGATGGCGTGAAATCCCGTGATGTTAGCGCTTGGGTTTCACAGATCCCGGCGAACACGGGCGTCTCGATTTACCTGCATATCCCTTTCTGCCAACGGTTATGCTGGTTTTGCTCGGCTCGGACCCAAGGTGCGCCGGGGGGCGCGCCTGTAGCCGCCTATGTCGATGCATTGCTTCAAGAAATTGATGCATTACGTGCGATTTTGCCGCAGGGTGTCCATGCCAAGCGTGTCAACTGGGGTGGCGGAACGCCGACGATTCTGTCCCCGGCGGACATCAATCGCCTGTCTACCGCACTGTTCGAGGCGCTTCCGCTGAGCGATACCTCTGACTTAAAGGTCGAGATCGACCCAACCGAGCTGGATGACGCGCGCCTCGATGCGTTGGCCGCGATGGGCCTGACCCATGCCTCTATCGGCGTGCAGGATTTTGATCCCGAAACTCAGAAGCTCATCGGGCGCGAACAGAGTTTCGAGGCCACGAAAGCGGCGGTCGAGGGGTTGCGCGCGCGCGGCCTGCGGACGCTCACCATGGGCCTTCTGTACGGTCTGCCCCGACAGACCCGCGCACGCCTGACACTGACGACCCAAATGATGCTGTCACTGACGCCAGACCGGGTGGCGGTGCAACCCTATGCCCACGTGCCGACGATTGCGCGACGACAGTCTTTGATCCCCACCGAAGATCTGCCGCCGCCCGAGACGCAGTTGCAACTGTTCGATACAGCTAGCCAGATCCTGACTTGGGACGGGTATGAGCCGATCGGCATTGACCATTTCGCGCTGCCCTCGGATCGCTTGGCGCAAGCCGCGAAAGTGAGACGCCTAAGCCGGTCGTTCGAGGGCTATACAGACGACACGGACGGCGTGCTGATCGGGCTTGGGGCCTCCGCGATTTCGCGGTTTCCCCAAGGCTACGCCCAAAACGCTCCCAGCACGACCGCCTACCTCAAGGCCGTCGCCGCCGGAGGTCTGCCAATTACGCGAGGACATCAGACGCAGGGCGAGGACGCCTTGCGCGGAAGGATGATCGAGATGGTTCTGTGCGATTTCCGGATCGACACAGCGCAGTTGTTGACCGAGGGGCTTGGCCCGCAACGTTTGATCACCGAATTGCTGGCGCAGTTGGTGCGCACCTTCACAGGCCAGGTCATCCCCACGCCAGACGGAATCGTCATCCCTCGTCACGCCAAGCCGCTGGCCCGCGTGATCGCACGGGATCTGGACGCTTATACCAAGCCCACCAAGGAAGGCTGACGATCAAGCTGGGGCGGAAGCGCGCGCCCCATTCAGGCGACGCTGACATCCCCGAAAGCGGCTTTCATCAACTCGCGGGTATAGGCTGTGCGCGGGCTGGCGAAGATGTCCTTGGAAAGGCCGGCTTCCACCACATCGCCCTGCTTCATCACGATCACCTGATGGCTGAGTGCGCGCACGACGCGCAGGTCGTGGGAAATGAACAGGTACGCCAGCTTGTGGTCCTTTTGCAGCCGCCGCAGCAGGTCCACGATCTGAACCTGAACCGTCATGTCGAGTGCTGACGTCGGCTCGTCGAGCACCACCAGTTTCGGGCGCAGGATCATCGCGCGGGCGATGGCAATGCGCTGGCGTTGCCCGCCCGAGAACTCGTGCGGGTAACGGTGCATCATCGCGGGATCGAGCCCTACTTCTTCAAGGATTTCGCCGACCCGCCGACGGCGCCCCGTCTTGTTGACGTTTTGCACCGTAAGACCCTCGGCCACGATCTGTTCGATCGTCATGCGGGGGCTGAGAGAGCCGAAAGGGTCCTGGAACACGATTTGGATGTCACGGCGCAGGGCCCGCAAGTCGGCCTTGCCCAGGTCCGGCACATGTTGGTTCAGGAAATCGATCGGACCCTCTGACCGGATCAGACGCATGATCGCCAACGCCAGCGTGGTCTTGCCCGAGCCGCTTTCGCCGACGATGCCCAGGGTCTCGCCTTGACGGACAGAGATCGTGGCCTCGTTCACCGCTTTTACATGGCCCACCGTGCGGCGCAGAAGGCCGCGGGTGATCGGAAACCAGATGCGCAACTTATGGGTCGTCAGGATCTCTTGCGCATCCTCCGGCACCGGTTCGGGCGTGCCTGACGGCTCTGCCCCCAGAAGTTTGCGGGTGTAGGGATGAGTGGGGTTGTCGAAAATCTCTTTCGTGGGCCCCTGTTCCACGATCTCACCGCCTTGCATGACGCAGACACGGTCCGCGATGCGGCGCACGATGCCAAGGTCGTGGGTGATGAACAGAAGGCTCATGCCTTCGCGGCGCTTCAAGTCGGCCAAAAGCTCCAGGATCTGCGCCTGAATGGTGACGTCAAGCGCCGTCGTCGGCTCATCCGCGATCAGCAGTTCCGGCCCATTGGCCAGCGCCATGGCGATCATCACGCGCTGACGTTGCCCGCCGGACAGCTGGTGAGGATAGGCCCCAAGACGGCTTTCAGGGTCGCGAATGCCCACCTTGTGGAGCAATTGAACGATCCGCTCACGTGCCGCCTGCCCGCTGAGGCCCTGATGCAACGAGAGACTTTCGGCGATCTGGCGTTCCAGCGTGTGGAGCGGGTTGAGCGAGGTCATGGGCTCCTGAAAAATGAAGCTGATGTCGTTGCCGCGTACGCGGCGCAACTCGGCCTCCGACGCGCCGATCATTTGGGCGCCGTTGTAAGTGATCGACCCGCTGGTCGTGGCCGAGGGCGGCAGCAGGTCCACCGACGACAGCGCCGTAACGGATTTGCCCGAGCCGCTTTCGCCCACCAGTGCCACCGTCTCGCCCTTGTCCACGTGGAAGGACACACCGCGCACGGCGTGGACGGTGCGCCCGTCCTGGGCGAAATCGACGGAGAGGTTTTGGACGTCCAGAACGCGCTTTGTCATGAAAAGGTCTTTCTGGGGTCGAACGCATCGCGGACCCCCTCGAAGATGAAGACCAGAAGCGAGAGCATGATGGCGAGCGTGAAGAACGCGGTGAAGCCTAGCCAGGGTGCTTGCAGGTTGTTCTTGGCTTGAAGGGTCATCTCGCCAAGCGAAGGCTCGGAAGACGGCAGGCCGAAGCCCAGGAAATCGAGTGCGGCGAGGCTTCCGATGGTGCCCGTCACGATAAAGGGCAGAAAGGTGAGCGTGGCGACCATCGCGTTGGGCAGGACGTGGCGGTACATGATCGTCATCGACCCGACGCCAAGGGCCCGGGCGGCACGGACGTATTCGAAATTGCGCGCGCGCAGGAACTCGGCGCGCACCACACCCACAAGGCCGGTCCACCCGAAGGCCACCATCAGCCAGACCAGAAGCCAGAAATTCATCGTGAAGATCGAGGCGACGATGATGATTACGTAAAGCATTGGAACCGCCGACCAGATCTCGATCACGCGCTGGAACAGAAGATCGACCCAGCCGCCGAAGAAGCCCTGCAAGGCCCCCGCCGCAATACCGATGACCGAAGCGACCACCGTCACGATCAGCGCAAAACTGATTGAGAGCTCAAACCCGTAGATCACCCGCGCCATGACATCGCGGGACGTGTCGTCTGTGCCCAGTAGGTTGGTGCCCGCCAACGGCTCTGGCACGAGGCCAAAGTGGTAAGACCATTCGTCGCGATCGGCATTGGGGGGGAGTTGGAACACGGGCGGAGCGTCCGGGTCCACGTCGGAGGTGTACCAGCCGTTGATGATGTTGGGCGGCGCAGGCGCGACGCCGGGGCGGTCCACGATGGACGAGAAGTCGTGGGGTACAGGCGGCCAGAGGATCGCACCCACGGATACATCGGTACCCGCGAATTGGCCCGTCGTCTCGACCTGTTCGATGACGCCGTCGGGGTCATCCCAGCAGTCTTCCAGCCCGGCCGAGATGATGAGGCATTGCACCTCGATATCGCGGTAGACGGCCTCGGTCCGGAAATCGCCGCCGAAGGTGGTCTCGGGGTAAAAGCTGAAGATCGGGAAATACCGCTCGCCCTGATAGGTGACCATCAGGGGGCGGTCGTTGGCCAGAAGGGGCGCGAACATGCTGAGACCGTAAAGCACCACAAAGATCCACAGCGACCACAGCGCCCGACGGTTGGCCTTGAAGTTGCGCCAGCGGCGCCGGTTGAGCGGGCTGATCCATCCCCCCGGCGCGTCCAACGGCCGCTGCGGCGGGGGCGGCGTATCATCGGGGATGGCTGGCGAGACGGGCTGATCCGACGGAAGGGCCATGGTGCTACCCCTCCCGCGTTTCGAAGTCGATGCGCGGGTCAATCCACACATACATCAGGTCCGAAATGATGCCGACGGTCAGGCCGATCAGGCCGAAGACATAGAGTGTGCCGAACATCACCGGGTAGTCGCGGCTGACAGCCGCCTCGAACCCGAGGCGACCCAGACCATCGAGCGAGAAGATCGTCTCGATAATCAGGCTGCCGCCAAAGAAGACGCCGACAAATACGGCAGGGAAACCCGCGATCACAATCAGCATGGCGTTGCGGAAGACGTGGCCATAAAGCACGCGGCGCTCGGCCAAGCCCTTGGCCTTGGCGGTCATCACGTATTGTTTCTTGATCTCGTCCAGGAAGGAGTTCTTCGTCAAAAGCGTCAGCGTGGCGAAGGCGGAAATTGTCGATGCCAGCACCGGCAGGGTGATGTGCCAGAAGTAATCGCCAATTTGCTGGATCAGCGTCATGTCCTCGAACCCATCCGACGTGAGCCCGCGGAGCGGGAACCACTGCAGGTACCGCCCGCCCGCAAAGATCACGAGAAGCATGATCGCAAAGAGGAAGCCGGGGATCGCGTAGGCCACGATAATCAGCGCCGAGGTGAAGCTGTCGAAGCCAGAGCCGTCGCGCACCGCCTTGCGGATGCCAAGTGGAATGGAGACGACATAGGCGATCAGCGTCGACCAGAGGCCCAGGGTGATCGAGACGGGAAGTTTTTCCTTCACCAGTTCCAAAACACCGATGGAGCGGAAGTAGCTTTCCCCGAAATCGAAGCGCAGATAGTCGCCCATCATCAGAACAAAACGCTCCACCATAGGGATTTCTTCAGAGAAGCATTCCTCGGCCTCCAGATCGGGCTCGCCGGTATAGCCTTCTTCGCAGACGATGCGGGCGAAGTTGAATTCGACCTGAAGGCTTTCGAGAAACTGCGGCGGCAGGCCGCGCGCGCCCTGGTAGCCGCTGTCGAAGTCGCTTTCACCGACGTTCTCGGACCCGCCGCCCGAGATCCCGGCGAAGACGTCGCCCTCGCCTTCCAACTGCGCGATCACTTGGTCAATCGGGCCGCCGGGCACGAATTGGATCAGGCCAAAATTGACGATCATCACCCCAAGCAACGTCGGGATGATCAGCAACAGGCGTCTGAGGATATAGGATCCCATGGTGGCTTAGAACGCACCCTGTTCGCGCAGGGCGGCTTCGGCCTCGGGGTCGATCCACCAGAAGTCGAGGAAGCCAAGCGAATAGGGCGGAAGCTGTTCGGGGTAGCGGTACATGTCGTAGTAGGCGACCCAATGGTTCGGGTTGTACCACTGGCCAACCCGGATCACCCGGTCGCGCAGCACCCGGTCCAGCGCGGTGACGGCGACGTCCAATTCCTCTCGGGTTTCCGCATTGACGACCACTTCAATCAGCTCATCGATGGCCTCATCCGCAAGGCCCGGCTGGTTGAACAGGCTTTCATCAGCACCGAGAGAGCCGAAGTATTGGCGCAGACCCGATCCGGGTTCGTAGCCCATGGGGAAGTGACCCGTGACCATGTCGAAATCGGCGTCCCGCTCGCGCTGCTGCAACTGCGCGTTGTCAACGCGATTGAGTGAGGCGTTAACACCAATGGCGCGCAGGTTCTCGACATAGGGGTTGATAATGCGGTCGAACAGCGGCGAGGAGTTCAGGAATTCCACGTCCAATGTGTTGCCCGCCGCATCGCGCAGCATGCCGTCATCGCCGGGGGTCCAGCCTGCCTCTTCCAACAGGGCCGTGGCGCGGCGCGATTGGCGGCGGTCCAGCGTTCGGTCGGGGTTCGAAGCAGGAACCGCGAAGGCTTCTTGCGTGAAGACGGTTTCAGGTAGCCGGTCGCGCAGGGGTTCCAGTAGGGCCAGTTCCGCCTCCGATGGCATGCCTTCGGCCTCCATCCAGGTGTTTTCCCAGAAGCTGTCGATCTGGGAATAGAGGCCGTAGAACAGCGTCTGATTCGTCCATTCAAAGTTGAACATATGCGCGATGGCGCTGCGCACACGGACGTCCTGGAACTGCGGACGGCGCAAGTTGATCATGAACGACTGGCCCGGCGCGATGGACCCATCGGGCAGTTCCTCGCGGATCACGGTTCCGTTGAGCAGGGCCGGAAAATCGTAGTTGTTGGCCCATGCCTGAGACGAGCTTTCCTGACGGAACGTGTAATTGCCGGCTGTGAAGCCTTCGAACGCGGCGAGGCTGTCGCCGTAAAACTCGATGCGGATGCTGTCGTAGTTGTTGCGGCCCTGGTTGATCCAGATGTCATCGCCCCAATAGTCCGGGTCGCGGGTGTAGACGACGCGCTGGCCGGGTTCGACGTCGCCCAATACGTAGGCACCGGACCCGATCAGCGGCTCCAGACGGCTGTCCTCAAAGGGAATACCGGCGGCGATGTGGCTGGCCTCCGAGAAAATCGGCAGGCCACCCGCGGCCTCAATACGGCCGCGTAGGGGCGCCTCGGGGTTGAAGTCAAACCGGACAGAGCGGTCGTCCACGATTTCCGCGCCCGCAATGGTCAACGGGATTGAGGCGCGGAACGATGGCAGGCCCTCGGTCCGCATGATCTCGTAAGAAAACAGAACGTCTTCCGCCGTCATCAGCGTGCCGTCCGAAAAGGTCACGCCGTCACGAAGGGTGAAGATCACGTAGGAGCGGTCTTCAGGATAAGAGAAGCTTTCGCACAGCAAGCAGTAGGCAGAGCCGATTTCATCGGCGGTGGCCTCCAGCATCGACTCGAAGAACACGCTCGACAAGATCGCGGGGCGGCCCACGCGGGTGTAGGGATGCATGCTGTCGAAAGAGCCGGACGACCAGGCGAAAGACATTTCGCCGCCGCGCGGCGCGTCGGGGTTCACGTAGTTCAGATGCGGGGCGTCGGGGCCATAGGCGAGTTCCCCAAAGGTGGAGATGCCATGGGTGGTGATCAATTCGTCCTGCGCCTTCGCGCCAAGGGCGGTGAGCCCAAGGATCAAGGCGGCACCTGCCAACGGAAGGGCGGCGCCAGCCCATGGGCTGCGCGTATCAACCTGCGCTTTCACGGCGACTTTCGGGGCGTCATGGTTCTGCATCTGCACCTCCCACTGGGCGTCTTGTTCATTGGACGGCTACTGCACGTCTCATTCCCAATACTATGGGTCGTGTGAGGTTAGTGACCAGCCCCCCCAAGGTTCAAGTTGAGATTTCGTGATCAAGCGGTGAAGTCCCGATTTTCCGGGCCCGCCCACCGGTCGAATAAAAACGCCACCCCAGGGGGCGGCGTTTTCTACACATTCAACGGCCATGCGACGCGCGCTTACTGCGTCGCGAGGTATGCGATCAGGTTGGCGCGATCCTCAATGTCGTCCATGCCGCCATAGCTCATGGACGTGCCGGGCGCGTATCCACGCGGGTTTGCGATAAAGCTCGAGATATTCTCGGGCGTCCAGTCGCCTTCCAGCGCCAACAGACCGTCGGAATAATCGAACCCCTCGGCCGTGTGCTTGGGGCGCCCCACGATGCCGGCAAGGTATGGACCCACACCGTTCTGGCCGACATTCAGCGCGTGGCAGGCGGAACACTGACGCCACAAACGCTCTCCGGCGCCGGCATCGGCCACGGCGTAGACCTCCTCAAACGGGATCTCGGGCTCGGGCTCTGCTGCGGGGGCATCGGCATCAGGTAGTGCCACGCGGTAACCGCTGACGTGATCTTCACCATGGGTGTCCACGTTATAGAGTCCTTCCGCGGCCCAACCGCCCAGAAGAAGTACCAGAAAGGCGGCGCACAGGGACGCACCTGCTTTTGTAATCGTCATCGTGTCGAACATGTCGGCTCCACGGGAATGTCGTTAGTTGCGGGTATCTATTGTGTTCCGTCTGCCTATGGCAAGGTGTAGGGAGCGCGACGAAACGACCTTTTTGCTTTGGATTTGCCTATGACCGCCCGTATCGCCTTTCAGGGAGAGCCCGGCGCCTATTCCCATCAGGCCTGCTTTGACGCCCGTCCCGGCCTGGAGGCCCTGCCCTGCGCCAGCTTCGAGGATGTGATTGAAGCGGTGCGATCGGGTGCCGCGCAACAGGCGATGGTGCCGGTCGAGAACTCCACCTATGGGCGCGTCGCGGACATCCACCGCCTGCTGCCCGAATCGGGACTGCACATCGTGGATGAGGCGTTTGTGCGGGTGCATATCAATCTTCTAGGCGTCCCTGGTGCCACGTTGCAGGACGTGAAAGAGGCACACAGCCACCTTGTTTTACTACCTCAATGCAGCAAATTCCTGGCCGAGAACGGCATCAAGGGAAAGGTCAGCAGCGACAACGCACGCGCCGCGCGCGATGTGGCCGGGTGGGGTGATCTGTCGAAGGCCGCGCTGGCGTCCGAGTTGGCCGGAGAGATCTACGGCCTTAACGTGCTGGCCCGCCACATCGAGGATCACGACCGCAACACCACGCGCTTCCTGGTGATGGCCCCCGAGGCCGACATGACCCGGCGCGCGGATCGGATGATGACGACTTTCGTGTTCCGCGTGCGCAACATTCCCGCCGCCCTCTACAAGGCGATGGGCGGCTTCGCGACCAACGGCGTGAACATGACCAAGCTCGAATCATACATGGTGGATGGGTCTTTCACGGCCACACAGTTCTATTCGGACATCGAAGGGCATCCTGATGATGCCAACGTGAAGCTGGCGATGGAAGAGTTGGGGTATTTCACCGACCACCTGAAGATACTCGGGACGTACCCGACGGCGACCGCGCGGGATTAACCCGAAGGGTTCGCCCTCATGGAACCAACGGGTCCGACCGGGGAGCAGGACAAGCTCGGCGTGATGACCTGTCTTGGCAAAGCTTTTGAACAAACAGGCGCGGGTCAGACAACTCAAAGGTTGCACACCTATCGTCAGGAGGGTCAGAGCCGCATCAGGAACCGCTGGAATCCGTCGTCGGTGACCGTTCCTTCCATGGGCGTCAACCCGAGCGCGTCAAGCCGACATCTGTGCTGCAAAGCGCCCGGACCCGTTTCGACCACGACCTGGGTTCCGCCCAGCGGCATCAGCGAAAACGTCCGCTCGACCACGGGATGAATGGCACTTGCGCTGTGGCTGATATATTGTGCCACCGCGTCGCGGACGGAGAATTGGGCAACGATCACCTCTTCTGCCTGCTGCGGCGCTTTCATGTGCCCGCCCCCCGCGGAACGGTAGGAGTTGGTGATTACGGCCACCTCATCATGTGGGCCCAGAGGCGTCCCATCAGCCAAGGTTAGATTACGGATGCGGCCGGGCGTGTCGCGGACCTCATCCCCCTCGGCGTTGGTGCGAGCGGGGCGAGAGACGTCAATCTGATAGCGCAACCCCGCGAGGCGGTCGAAATTGTAGGGTGCAAAATCGTGGTCGATCAGTCGTCGCGGCTGGTCCATGCCGGGATCGATCTGGCGGAAAAGCGAGGCAGAGCGCTCCAACCAATCGCGCACGCCCTGCCCGCTGATCCGCAACACGCTGAGCATATTGGGATAGAGGTACAGATCCGCCGCGTGGCGCAGGCGCAGGGGACCCGGAGGCACATCGGTGTAGCTACGCGGGCCAGAGCGACCGCCCGACTTGAAGGGGGCGACCGCCGACAAGATCGGCAGGCCTTTCAAGGCCGGGGTGTCCGCGATCAGCGGGCGCGCCGCGTCCCATTGCGCCTCGGCGATCAACTGCGTCGCAGCGCAGGGCGCGAGGACCGAGAAGTAGGTCTCCAGCGCGACGCCGCATTTACCCAAGGGGCGCGCGACGTAGCGGCGGGTGGCCGCGTGTTCACGCGCCACGTCAAGGCGCAGCTTGGGATAATCACTTAGCATCCGACGCACGGGGATCGCGCCCAAGGCGCGTCGCTGGGTCGTTGCGAAAGTGGTGGCGAAGCTTTGGCGGGTCTGCCACGGCGCCGTGGCATCGTCGCGTGTGATGACAAGATCGATACACCCCAAGTGTGACCCGAAAGCACCGGGCTGCACAATCGGCACACCTGAATATCCGGACTCGGCTCGGATCTTGTGGGTATGCCCTGCGATCACCCCATCGACACCCGGGATCTGTGATACTTGCAGTGCGACATTCTCGGCGCCGGGGGGCGCGTCCTTCGCGCCTAATCCGGAATGGGCGAGGACAAGGACGATGTCCGCCCTCTCCGCACGCAGGGTTGCCACCTCGGTGGTAAGAGACGCGACCATGTCGTCGAACACCACGCGACCGTGCAGATGCGGCTTGTTCCACAGGGCCACCTGCGGGGGCACCGCCCCGGTGATGCCAATCCGCACGGTCTGCGTGTCGCCAAGGCTATCGGTGAGCTCTCGGGTCAGCAGGCACCGGGGCTGGACAAGAGGTGTTCCGTCCATGCGATGGGTATTGGCGGAAACGATCGGAAAGGCGGCACCACCGAGCGACGTCATCAGATGCGACAGCCCGAAGTCGAAATCGTGATTGCCAAGTGTCGCGGCATCGTAGCCCAAGGCATTCATCGCCGCGATCATGGGATGCAGGCGACCGGCGGGCACGATCTCGGCCAGGGCGGCGTCCGCCAACGGCGCGCCCTGCAAGGTATCGCCATTGTCGAGCAAAAGCACATTGGGCGAAGTCACCCGCGCCGAGGCGATCATCTCACCCAATTGGGCAAGACCGACAGTCGTGTCGCGTTTATCGGTGAAATAGTCATAGGGCAGAAGATGAGCATGCAAATCGGTAGTGCCGAGCACCCGAAGGTGCACCGTCACGCCCGCCGCTGTCCCCTGCGCGGTTGCAATATGCTTTGGGAGGGTCATCTTCGCCCTTGCCTCTTGTTTGATCTAAAGATGATCTGCGGCGCGGCAAAGTCGATAAACAACACGCTTTCTGCCCCCAAATAGGTGTGGCAATGGCGTCAATGTTGCTCCATTGCCATAGCTTAGGCAGGTTACGTTTACGGGAAGGGAACCCATGCGCGTGAGTGAAGATGTGACTTTCGGGACCTCTGGCCTCGATCGGGCCGCGGCGCTGCGCGCAGACCCCGAGCGGTTGCGTGCCACCTTGAAAGCAGGCGCCCCGGTTCTGCCCGTCTGGCGTGGAAAGATCATGGTCGAGGGCACGCCTGAGGCCGGCGATATGGCCTTGGCATTTCGCACGATGGCGGACCCGGTCCTGTCGAAAGCGGACGAGATGCCAGTCCTGTTGGGCCTGCATGAGGACGGTGAAACGCCGGTCTTCGCGCTCGATATTTCAGCATGGACCCCGAAGACGGTGGATCAGGCGGCAGTGAACGCTTTCCTGGACCCCTCGGTTCAGGTCCATCCGGCCGAGCGCCTGTCGAGCGCTGGATTTCGCGAGCTGCGCGCAACGATGACACACCTCACCCGTCGCGAGGCCGAGATCTCCGCCACCGCGCGGGCGATCCTGACGTGGCACTCGACCCATCAGTTCTGTGCCAAATGTGGCGCGAAAAGCGCCATGGCCCAAGCAGGATGGCAGCGCGATTGCGCGGCATGCCACGGCAAGCATTTCCCCCGCACCGACCCGGTGGTGATCATGTTGATCACCCACGGCGACAGCGTTCTGGTGGGCCGCTCGCCCGGCTGGCCCGAGGGTATGTACTCACTACTGGCAGGCTTCGTGGAGCCCGGAGAAAGCATCGAGGCCGCAGTTCGGCGCGAGGTGTTCGAGGAATCCGGTATTCGCGTGGGACGGGTCGATTACCTTGCCAGCCAGCCGTGGCCGTTCCCGGCCTCGCTGATGTTCGGTTGCAGCGGTGAGGCACTCAGCACCGAAATCGAGATTGATCCCGATGAGATCGAGGACGCCAAATGGGTCACCCGATCGCAGATGCTGGAGGTCTTCGCGGGCAATGATCCCGCCATGCTGCCCGCCCGAAAAGGTGCCATTGCACATTTTCTGTTGCAGCATTGGCTTGCCGATACGCTTGATTGACGCGATCCGGCGGGTTTCAAGCCAGAGCGGGCTTGACGCAAAGGGTCCGGGGCGGGCAGATCAAAGGCAAGCAAGAAAAATGGAACGGGCATGAAATTCAAGGTCTCTGAAGACGTAGACGCGCCAGCGGACATCACTTGGGCGCGGTTTACCGATTTTTCGGGTATCGAGGCGGAAGTCACCGGTGGCGGTGCGGACCTGTCGCGCGTTGGCAATTGGGAGACGGCCGCCGAGGGCTGCGGTTGGCGTGGGTCGGCCAAGGTCCGGGGGCGCGTTCGGCCGGTGTCATCCGAGATCAGCGCGTTGAGTGCACCGGAACGGTGCGAGATCACGACCGTGATCGGCGGCATGGACGCGGTCTACGAGATGACCTTTCTGGCGCTGCGCGATGACATGACCCGCGTGCAGGTCGTGTTGGACCTGTCGGCCAACACGCTGTCGGCCCGCCTGGCGCTTCAAACGCTGAAGCTGGCCCGTGGTCGTGTCATGCAACGCTTGCAGGGGCTGTTGGCGCGCCAAGGAAACCTTGCCGAAGACGATTTCCGCCGCGCCCGCAGCTAGCGCGCTCAAAGCCTTGCAAGGCTTTGTTAAGGCTTTTGCAAAAGCCTTGGGGTGCACAATGGTAGCGGATAGGCGCCCCTCCGAACACGGCGCTACGGCTGAGGCGTTCCGGCCTTGCGCGCGTCACGCTTGAGACCCAACTGACGTTCGCGCCAGATGATGGCGATACCGGCGATTACGATCAGGGCAGCCCCCAGCAGCATGGAGCCCGTCGGCACTTCGGAGAACACGAAGTACCCAACACCGATCGCCAGCAACATCGATGTATATTCGAACGGCGCGATCAGGGATGCATCGGCATGGCGGTAAGAGGACGTCAACAGGATCTGCCCCACGCCACCCGACAGGCCCGCTGCGACCAACGTGATGAATTGGGTCGTCGACGGCCAAACCCAACCCCAGGGCATTGTCAGGAGCGACAGGCACGATGCCGTGACCGAAAACCAGAAGACGATGGCCGCCGTTCTTTCGATATGGACGAGTTTGCGCACGAAGACCTGTGCCAGCGCGGCACAAACCGCCCCCATAAGGACCAAAACCGCCCCCAGCGCTTCACCCACGTTCGCGGTTTCGGGGTCAACGATCAGGCGGGGTGACAGAACGATCAGCACGCCCCCCAAGCCGAGCGCAACCATCGACAGGCGGAAAAGCCTTACCTCTTCGCCCAGGAACATCGCCGCAAAAACCACCACAAGGATTGGCGCGGCGTAGCCGATAGCCGTGACTTCTGGCAGGGGCAGAAATCCCAGACCCGCGAAGCCGAGGCCCATGGCAGAGGTCCCCACCAATCCGCGCCACAGGTGCCCCATGGGGTTCTTTGTCTCCAGCCCATGGGCCAGATCGTGCCGCATCACCAGCCACGCTAAGATCACCGGAATTGCGAAGAACGAACGAAAGAACACGGCCTGCCCCGGAGGAATCGCGCCCGCCGAGGACTTGATCAGCGACGCCATGGAAACGAATACGCAAACAGAGGCGATTTTGAGCGCGATCCCGCGCAGGGGATTTTGGGGTGTGTCCATGGGCAAGGGTTACGCCTGTGCAGGGCGTCTCGGCAAGCGCTTCGGCGGCCGTTTCAATCAACCTTGTCATACGCGCGAGACAGGGCACGGCTGTTCTTGACGTGCCGATGCACCAACCGCGCGGCCCGTCTGCCACCGACAAGCGCGCGGGCGGGGGCCATCACGCCGCTCTGATCGCTCAACTGCTCGCGAGACAGGTCCAGCAGCGTGCAAATCTCTTCCAGCGCCTCGGCAGGGACGGACGTCAGCACCTGCTGCACAAGAAACAAGCTCTCGGTCCGGACGGCGTTGGAGAGAACAACTTCATGGCGCGCCAACATGACGTGGTAATAGGTGACGTCCTTGGTCGGCATGTCGAGCGTGACCCCGACAAGCGGAAGCAATGCCTTGGCCGGAATCAACACCTCATCCGTGCCGCACATCCGGCGCGCAATGTTGCCCTGCACCGACACGCGGTGGAGTTGGGAGACCCTCAGATCGCGGCTCGGTACACCGGGGCCCAGCGCGTCGGCTTGGATCAAGCCCGGGGCCAGATTGGGTGCGGCTGCAACCTCAACCGGGGTCCATGTCTTGGCGAAGATCCACGTGATAGGTTGCGGCCCGTGGTCCGCGGTCAGTACCAGATCACCGACGGAAAGCTCTTCCACCACTCGTTCGCCGTCGGGCATGGCAAGGTACGTGCCGCCCGCGAAACAGATGTTCGTGGTCCCCGGCGTGGGTGCCCCATCGACAAAGGTATCCGCTCCGTCGCGTCACGCTGAAGGGATTGCCCGTCGGTGTCGTTGCCGAAATCCTCACCCGTGCCGACCTTTGCCGCAGTGGCACTGAAACCACTGTAGCCGCCCGCCCCAAGGGTTGGGTCGTCCTGCGCATCGCCATTGAAGGTGGCCTGAATGTACTCGTCATTGGTGGGGTCATAGAGGATGACATTGTCGCCGCCGTTGTTGATCAGCGGCGATCCGCGTCCGGCATCAAAAAACAGGTCGTCCGTGCCGCCAGTAGGAAGGGATCCGCCGGATTGAACACCCGACATGACCATTGCATGGGCGCCGGGCTGCAAGATTGTGCCTGGTGGAAACGTGAACCAATTGCCAACACCAGCGTCCCGCAACTCGAGGCCGGAGATATCGATCGCGCTGCTGGAATCGTTGTAAAGCTCGACGTATTCATCCATCGCGTCGGCCGTACCATTGCCGTCCGTGTCGAAATTCATGGCGCCATTGGGATCAACGAGAATCTCATTGATAACAATGCCACCAAGCAGCATGTCGGCCAAAATGTCAGGTCCTATTGTTTACCTTTGGGTAACAATACCGGCCAATATGGCATTATTGAGGGGATAAGACCCACAGGATGACGCAACACCCCACCGCCTGACCCCGCTTCGACAAGGCGCAAATCGGTCCTGCAACTGCACCTTGCGATTTCCATGGGATGCGCCTATCTACCGGGGTGAGGGGTTGGCGCGGGCAAGCACTTCGCCAACCCGGTCAGATCCGGAAGGAAGCAGCCGTAACGATTCCCGCTTGGGTCGTTGTCCAGCCTCTCACCCATTCCCCCACCCGGCAGGCGTCATCGTCTTGTTGACCGAGCCCTGCTAACAGGGCACCTATGCGCCATGACCCTTGGATGCGCATCTTGACCCTCTCCCTTGCCGACCTCGGCTGGACCCAGCGGCACATTGCGCAGCTGACCGATGAAGACGCAGGCGCCACGCCTGCACGCGTCAACAAGGTCTCTCGCACCCGTATCACCGCGCTGTCTGGCGATGGCCTTCTGCGGCTTGTCACCCAAGGGGACGAGAGCACGGGCGCGTATGTCACCGGCGATTGGGTTCTAGCCGATGCGCAGGCGGGCCTGGTGCTTCGACGCTTGGAGCGGGACACTTTGCTGACTCGCCGCGCCGCGGGCTCGGGGATGGAGACGCAACTGATCGCGGCCAATGTCGACACGCTCGGCATCGTCACTTCATGCAATGCGGACTTCAACGTCGCGCGGCTGGAGCGCTATCTGGCAATGGCCGCGTCTGCTGGATGCCTGCCGCTGATTATCCTGACGAAACCCGACATGACCGATGACCCCCGCGAGTATGAGCGGCGGGCTGAAGCCCTGTCGCCAATTGCCTCTGCCATTGCGCTGAACGCCAAGGCAGATGATGCGGCAGAGGTGTTGAAGCCATGGTCCAAGGACGGACAGACCCTTGCCTTGGTTGGGTCTTCCGGCGTCGGCAAGACCACTTTGGCCAATGCCCTGACCGGTGCGACCGAGGCCACGGCAGGCATCCGCGAGGATGACGCCAAGGGCCGTCACACGACCACATCGCGCGGGCTGGCGCGGACGATCTTCGGCGGCTGGTTGATCGACACGCCGGGCATGCGCGCGTTGCGTCTGAATGACGCCGCCGACGGCATCGGCGCGGTATTCGCCGATATCGAGGAATTGGCCGAGACCTGCAAATTTCGCGATTGCCTCCACGCGTCCGAGCCGGGCTGCGCCGTGCAAGCCGCCGTTGCCGCAGGTGAACTGGAGGCCGACCGCGTGAAACGATTCATGAAGCTGGTCAAAGAGGATGAGATCAACCAAGAAGCCATCCACGAACGGCGCGCGCGCGAAAAGGACTTCAAGAAAATGGTGAAGACCGCGATGTCCGCGTCCAAGCACAAGCGTGGGAAGAAGTAGCCTGGGCAGCCCTAGAGATCTTCCCACTTCGACAAGCCAGCTTGTGACCCGGCCCAGCGGTAATATCCCGCCATCGCCAAGCCAAACAACGCCCCCGCAAGGAGGGACGCAAGCAGGACCACAACCGTGGGCACCTCGGCGTTCTGCCATTGAAGAAGCCACATCATCGCACCCCAGAGCACGCCAAAGGCAGGGCCCAGAAGCAGGACCGCCCGGCGGAAGCTCATGTAATGGGGTGGGCGCGGGCGCAGGCCCAACCGGCGCGCAATGCGGAACAGGGGCGGCGCGTAGTTGAGGGCACTGATGGAGGAGGCATCCAACTCGGCTAACGCGCGCGCGAGCCTATCTTCGTAGCTGTCGTCCATGGCGGCCTTCCTTGGCTGAAGCACGCCCTGATGGGCGCGCCTCTTGTAAACGTGGTGATCGCAAGGGGCAAGTCAAACGGGGCCGTTCTCCACCACCTGGCCCGGTTTGGCCTCGGCCCAATCACGCAGGAACGCCGCAATCTCCGGGTCGCCGACCCGATCCGGTACGGCGCGAGGCAAGGCCACGCCATGTTCCAGCGCCAAACGCAAACAAGCGATGTAGTCCCGGCCCTCGCGATCGGGGTTGTTCTCGGCCCCATGGAGAATGGTTGAAAAAAGGGTGCCGCCATAGCTGTTGATATGCGCCAAATCCGGCTTCAGGTGCAAAAATGTCGCCATCACGTCGGGCAGACCGCTCCAGCCTGCGGCCTGCACCGGGGTCACGCCGGAAGCGTCGGGGCGGTCATATTCCACCCCCACTGCAACCAGACGCTGCACATGAGGCAGCTTCCCCGGCAGATGCAGGATATCGCGGATGATGTTGCGGGCGGCGGGCGGCAGCTTGGCGGGATCGATATAGCGTCCTTCCGGTACTACCCCGTCAGCGACCTCTGCCAGAAGCGCCTCGACTTCCGTCAGAGGAGTGGCATGGCCCGCCGCCTCCAGCTGCTGCGCGAGGGCGGTGTTCCCGAAGATCCGCGCATAGGCGTAGGGCGTGACCCCATCATAAATCCGCTGGGGATCAGCGCCGTTGTCCAGCAGAAGCGTCACCATCTCGGGCGGCGACATGCGGCGGGCGGCCTGATGCAGGGCGGGTACAGTCCAAGGGGCCTCGCCACCGACTTCCTCGGGGTTGAAGTCATCGGCCCGCGCGCCCGCATCCAGCAGCATCTGCACGGCGTCCACATCGTGGAAATCCATCGCCCGCAGCAGCGCATTGCTGCCCCTGGGGTCAGCGCCGTGGGCCAGCAAAAGCCGCAAGCCCCCGTGATGCCCAAGCTCCGTCGCATGGTAGAGGGACTCGCCATCGTTCGGGTCCGCGCCGTGATCCAGCAGCCATTCCGACAGCGCCATGTTGTTGGCGTGGCCCATTGCAAAATAAAGGGTCGACAGGGCGTGACCGTCTTCTTCCGGCACCCCATGGTTCACATCCGCGCCGTTGGCAAGCAAGAGATCGGCGATTGCCAGCATCTCACCCTCGCGGTCCGGGAACAGGTGGATCGCCGTGGATTGCGCCAAGACCGTCAGGGGTGGGATCAACGGCGCAGGCGCCGTGGCGCGTGACGGATCCTCCACAATCATCTGCGCCACGGCGGCGCGGTCATAGATCAGCAAAGACAGCGCAAGGTTGCCCTCGGGCAAGCTCGGATCCGTATCCAACATCTGTCGTACGACATGATCCTGCCGGTTCTTCAGGGCCAGCGCCAAACGCTGCTGCCGCTGCGCGCGGTCCATGCCCTGGGTCTCGACCGACACTTTCAGGTGTGGCCAAGAGGCAAAGCCGCGCTCGCGGGCGATCACATGGAGGAAATCAGCGTGTTTCAAGGCCACGCCGTCCGGCCGGGGCCGGTGCGCCGCCACGCGCAAGAGAGCGTCGGGATGTTGCCCTGAGTACGCCCTCTTGAGCACCGTGGCATCACGGCGAAGTTGGTCGATTGTCATCATATTCGGTTCCCTCAATCATGCCCCACGATCCGCTTGGAAGGGCTGAGAGACACCGAGAACGTGTCTGTCGTGTGCTCATAAGGGGTGCCGATGACGGCTTTCCGCGGATCTGGATGCTGCCCCTAGCAGCACCCGTAGAATAAAACCTAGCCCTGTTCCTTGCAAGTGCAAGTAGTGTGTTGCCGTATCAGATCGCGCCGCGCAGCATCTGCTCTGCTAATCCGGTGGACGGCGCGCCAGCGGGGGCCTAGTTTGACGCCGACGAAAGCGTGAGGCGATATGACCGAGACCCCCGAAAAAGGCTACCAAGTCCTCGCGCGGAAATACCGCCCCGCGACGTTTGCCGATTTGATCGGGCAAGAGGCAATGGTGCGCACGCTGAAGAACGCGTTTGATGCCGACCGCATCGCGCAGGCCTTCATGCTGACGGGTATCCGGGGAACGGGCAAAACGACGACAGCCCGGATCATTGCGAAGGGCTTGAACTGCATCGGTGCCGATGGTGAGGGTGGGCCAACGACGGACCCCTGTGGCGTCTGCCAGAATTGCGTCGCAATCACCGAAGGCCGCCACGTCGACGTGATGGAGATGGACGCGGCGTCAAACACCGGCGTGCAGAACATCCGCGACGCGATTATTGAGACGGTCAGCTACCGCGCGGCGCAAGCGCGCTACAAGATCTTCATCATCGACGAAGTTCACATGCTGTCGACCAGCGCCTTCAACGCGCTTCTCAAGACGCTGGAAGAACCGCCCGCCCACGTCAAATTTCTGTTCGCGACGACCGAGATCCGCAAGGTCCCGGTCACGGTCCTGTCGCGCTGCCAACGCTTCGATCTGCGTCGGATAGAACCCGAGGTGATGATAGCGCATCTTCAGCGCATCGCCGGGTTGGAAAACGCTGAAATTGCCGAGGATGCGCTGGCCCTTATCACCCGCGCGGCCGAGGGTTCCGTCCGCGATGCCATGTCCTTGCTGGACCAGGCGATTGCCCATGGCGCGGGCGAAACTACCGCCGATCAGGTCCGCGCGATGTTAGGCCTCGCCGACCGGGGCCGGGTGCTGGACTTGTTCGAGGCGATCATGAAAGGCGACGCGGCGAAAGCGCTGGACGAACTGGGCGCGCAGTATGCCGATGGCGCAGATCCCGTGGCCGTGCTGCGTGATCTGGCCGAGATTACCCATTGGTTGAGCGTGATTTCCATTACGCCCGATGCCGCCGAAGATCCCACGATCTCGCCCGATGAGCGGACGCGAGGGTTGGCCCTTGCATCAAGCCTGCCAATGCGGGTGCTGACGCGCATGTGGCAGATGCTGTTGAAGGCGCTGGAAGAAGTCGCGATGGCCCCCAACGCCATGATGGCGGCCGAGATGGCCGTGATCCGCCTGACTCACGTGGCAGACCTGCCGACGCCGGGCGATTTGGTGAAAAAACTGGCCGAGACGCCACGCCCTTCGGGCAGTGCGCCGTCCGGTGGCGGAGGGCAGTCTCCGGTTGGCGCGGGGCCCACGGCGCGGGTTTCGGGGCCTGCGTCGATGGGGGGCGGTGGACCTCAAGCGGCTGTGGCGATGCAGACGGGACCGGACTTGTCCGCCTACCCGACCTTCGAATCTCTTGTTGCGTTGATTGAGTCGGCCCGTGACATCAAGCTGCTGATCGAAGTGAAAACCGCTCTGCGTCTTGTATCCTACGCACCCGGACGGCTGGAGGTAGAGGTGACCGACGCCGCGCCACGCGACCTGATCCAGCGGCTCGGGCGCATGTTGCACACGGCCACGGGGGTGCGCTGGGGGATCTCGGTCACGTCAAGCGGCGGTGCCGCAACGATCCAGGAACAGGAACAAGCTGCCGCAAGGGAAGTGGAGGCAGAGGTCACGAAGCACCCGCTGATGCAAGCCGTGCTGGCCCGCTTCCCGCAAGCGCGGATCGCCGAGATCCGCAGCCATGCGGATCTGGAGCAGGAAGCAGCCGCCACGGCGTTGGAGGAGATCCCCGAAGAAGCGGATGATTGGGATCCATTTGAGGACGAATGAAGCGGGGCACGGCCTTGTCCGCGCCCCCTCCCGCACGTATCTGTAGCGGCAACCAGATAGGAGTTGAAAGTTATGTTGAAGGGTTTGGGCGGCATTGGCGACATGGCCAAGATGATGAAGCAAGCGCAGGAACTGCAGGGCAAGATGGCCGAGGTTCAGGAAAGCCTGAACACGATGACCGTGCAGGGCGAAAGCGGCGCGGGTTTGGTCAAGGCCACGGCGACAGCCAAGGGCGAGTTGACGGCGCTGGACATCGACCCGTCAATCTTCAACCAGGACGAAAAAGAAGTGGTCGAGGACCTGATCCTGGCCGCGATCAAGGATGCGCAATCCAAGGCGCAGGACAAGCACAACGAAGAAATGCAGCGAATGACGGAAGAGCTCGG
Organism: Gymnodinialimonas phycosphaerae; assembly: GCF_019195455.1. Taxonomy (NCBI): domain Bacteria; kingdom Pseudomonadati; phylum Pseudomonadota; class Alphaproteobacteria; order Rhodobacterales; family Paracoccaceae; genus Gymnodinialimonas; species Gymnodinialimonas phycosphaerae. The sequence goes on from NZ_JAIMBW010000001.1 coordinate 2,702,849, forward strand.
CCTGCCCGCGGGCATGAAGATGCCCTTCTAGAGTCTCGGCCAAGGGCTTGGCAGACACCCCTAAAGATATCGAAGACTTGATCGGGATCATGGCCCGGCTTCCGGGTCTTGGGCCCCGGTCTGCGCGGCGTGCCGTGCTGACCCTGATCAAGAAGCGCGGCGCCTTGATGCGGCCCTTGGCCGAGACCATGGCCCGCGTCGCAGAAACCGCGCGAGAATGCGTGAACTGTGGCAACATCGGCACCGAAGACCTTTGCGACATCTGCATGGATGTGCGCCGTGCCACCGGAGAGATCTGCGTGGTGGAGGACGTCGCGGACCTTTGGGCGATGGAGCGGGGGCAGGCCTTCAAGGGGCGCTATCACGTGCTGGGGGGAACGTTGTCGGCGCTCGACGATGTGGGCCCCGAGGACCTGCGCATCCCGAAGCTACGCGCCCGCATGGCCGATGAGGGGATCACCGAGGTGATCCTGGCCCTGAATGCCACCGTCGATGGACAGACCACCGCCCACTATATTGCGGACGAACTGGCCGCGACGGGCGTCAGCCTGTCGTCGCTGGCCCAAGGCGTGCCGATCGGCGGCGAGCTGGATTACCTTGACGATGGGACGATTTCCGCCGCGTTGCGCGCCCGCAAAAGCCTGTGACCTCAATAAAATAGCGCAGCTACGCTGCATTACATCTTTCATTTGGCGCGTGTTGCCATGGGCGTGCAGCTGACTGAAGCAAGCGCGTGTTGGTCTCTCTGGGGTTGAGTTTTTTTGGCAAGATGAAAGCACAAGTATGCAAGGTTCAAGTGGCCACCTCCATCCGACGACCGGGGCTCAAACGTGGCCTGCTTCTTCGGCGGATGGAAGCTTTCACCTTGCATGTCGATTCGGTCTCCACCTATCGGCACGCCTCTACGGTCACTGATTGTGCTTAACGCCCAGTTAATGCCACCCCTCAATCTTGCTTGAAAGCCTCTGGGGGGGCGATCATTTTCGTGAAGAAGATGCGTGGGGGGCAGACAGCCCCCTTCGCCGGATGGGCCTTAGCGGATCGGTGAGAAGAGCGCATCCGGCGAGCGGCAATCGCGGATCACGTCGGCACCGCAAGTGCGCGGCTCCAACTCGCGGGTCAGGCAGATGCGCACTTCCTGAATGCGGTTGGCACGGCATGTGACGGTCAGCATGTCGGGCTCTAGCTGGGGGTTCACTTCAAGAAACGCCTCTTCGATCACCGAGGCCGCCACGCGGACCTCGGACGTCAAGCGTCGCAACAGGTCAGGGCGCTCGACACTCTCATAGGCAAGCCGCGAAAGCGCGAAGTAGTCCCGCGCTTCCAGCCCTGAGCACACGCCATGTTTGCGCCACTGGTGCCACGCAAGGCCGGATGTGCCCATGATGTCCACCATATCGCCGGTCATCCCGCGCGAGGGCGCACGCATCACCGTGGGACAATAGGCGGGCCAGCCGCTTTCATATTGCGGCCACAGCCCGTGTAGCGTGAAGCCAAAGCCCTGCCCGTCGCCACATTGAGGCGAGCCGCGTTCATCGCCCTCCAGGGTGCACCAGGTCGGCGTCCAGCTGAGCGCCATGACGTAGTAATCGAACACGCCCGCGGGCTCTCCGTCGGCCTGCGCCATCCCCGCGGCGCAGATCAGTGCCAATAACCATCGTTTCATCTGATTCTCAGTTTTCCATAGGTCTTTGCGACTTGAGGCTTCCCTCTGCGCCTGTTCCCGCCTATATAACCCGTGATTTTCCTGAAATCGAGGAACCGCAAGGCCCCGCTTTGCAGCCGCTTCCACCGGCCCTGTTCCCCGTGCTCAGGCGCACCCGGAAGGACCCGAGATGAACAAACCGATCATGACCAAAGCCACCGCCGTCTGGCTGGTTGACAACACTACGCTGAGCTTCAAGCAGATCGGCGATTTTTGCGGCCTGCACGAGCTGGAAGTCCAGGGCATCGCCGATGGCGATGTGGCGACGGGCGTGAAGGGCTTTGACCCGCTCGTCAACAACCAACTGACCCAGGAAGAGATCGACGCGGCCGAGAAAGACCCCAACCACAAGTTGAAGCTGAAGTTCTACTCCGCCGCTGTCGGCGAAGAGAAGCGCCGGGGGCCCCGCTACACGCCGTTGTCCAAGCGCCAGGATCGCCCGGCCTCGATCCTGTGGCTGGTGAAGTTTCACCCGGAACTGAGCGACGGTCAGGTTTCCAAGCTGGTGGGCACCACGAAGCCCACGATCCAGGCCATCCGCGAGCGGACCCACTGGAACATCAACAACATCCAGCCAATCGACCCCGTGGCCCTTGGCCTGTGCAAGCAGTCCGAGTTGGACGCCGCCGTACAGAAGGCCAACGCCAAGAAGCTGGCCGAAGGCGCTGCAATGACCGATGATGAACGGCGCAAGCTGGTCTCGACCCAGACCTCTCTCGGGATGGAACCGGAGCCGGCCGTACCGTCCGCGATCGCGGGGTTGGAGACCTTCACGCTGTCGACCCTCGATGAAGACGACAAGCCCGAAGAAACGCCAGATGCCGAAACCTTCTTCAACCTGCCAGCAAGCAGTGATGAAGACGAGGATGATGACGAAAGCTGAAGCCCGATGATGGAGCCCCGTCTGCCTGGAGTATGGTACGCCAGCAACCGGCAGACGGCGTTCTTTCTGGTCCCGGACGGGGCTGACCGTAAAGCCATTTTCCAAAAGCTCTTCACTGGCGTAGAGACGCGACGCTCGACCGACGGGGTCGCGGTAGAGAACGCTTGTTGCTTGACCACGCCGGACGGCGAGGTTTTCCACGCGATCACCTGGCAGAGCAAGCGCCTTGGCGCATGGCGGCGTGACTTCGCGCAAAGCACGCAGGCCCAAGGGATCGTGACCGCGCGGTTCCACGGGCGGCGGTTGATGACCTCGGACGGGCGGCGCTTCTGGTTCCGCGACCTGGTCGTGGAGCGGCGCTAGCCCTTTGGGGACTTCCGGGGCGAAGACCTTCTAGGATTGCGCCATGATGCGTTTAACTTCCCTACTTGCGCTGGCCGTTGTCGCCAGCCCCGTCTCGGCCCAGAATTCAGCGTTCTGCCAAGAGCTATGGCTTAGCCGCAATACGATCATGGACCGTGCCGGGCAGTGTTTCGGCACGCCGCTGGGGCAAGCCGTTTTCGACAATTCCGACTGTATGGAAGGCGACATTCGCCTTACCCCTCTGGACGCCGAGATCGTGCGTATGGCGCGAGAAGCGGAGGCACGGGCCCGGTGCCGTGTTGACATCGGGGCAAACCATCTCGCCCCCCCGTGCCCAACAGTTTCACGCCCAGGTGATGGAACTCTTCACGATCCCCGTGCGCGCGGATACGGAGCATGGTTGCGGCGGTTATTCTGGCCCGCCGATCCCGCTACGCACCGGGATTTCCAGCAATATGGCCGTACTTGGTTCCATTGAGCCGGGGAATTCGTTCTCACTGGCGCACCAAGGCCTGCGCGGTGAGTGGGAGTATCTTGAGGTCTCAGATGAAGAGGGTACCTTTGTGACCCATGGATGGAACCAGGATACGCCCCGCAACATGGGTGACGTTTGTAGCTTTTCGGCTGGATAGTCCCTTCGTTCAGTGGGCCGCCGTTGTCACCGCGTCCAGAAGCGTGCGCCCTCCATCGACGGTTATCACCTCTCCGGTCACGAAGCCTGCCCCGTCAGAGGCCAGAAACTGCACCGCCGCCGTGACTTCACGGGCCGAAGCAATGCGGCCCATGGGCGTGCATTCCCGGATCTCCTGTCGCAGTCCATCCGTCTCGTTGAGCGAGTCCTTCAAGCTTGCAGACATGACCGAGCCGAAGGCGACGCCATTCACCCGGATGCGGTTCGGCGCGAGGGCCAGGGCCAAGCTGCGCGTGGCTTGGTCCAGCGCTGCCGTGGCGATGGAGTACCCCATCAGGTCAGGATGGGTGCGCCGCGCGGCGATGGAAGAAATATTGACGATAGAGCCAATCGGCCCCTCTTCCTGCCCATCCTCTTCGGCCTGCGCGATCATCCGCTTGGCCACCGCCTGGGACAGGCGAAGGGCGGGAAACAGGTTCTGCTCCAGCATCGCCTCGACCGATGTGTCGGAGGGATCCAGCGGGTCCGTTGTCATCACCTGACGCGATGCATTCACCAGAATATCGACGCGGTCATAGGCATCGATGGTGGCCGAGATCAGGTTCTCGACCGTCAGACGCTCGCGCAGATCGCCCGAGAAATACTCGATGCTCTCGCCACTGCCCTCGGTCTCTCCGCACTCGTCCTTGAGCCGGTCCTTGTCGCGGTCTGCGAACATCACATTCGCCCCGCGGTCAATGAAATGACGTGCAATCGCAAGGCCAACGCCGTTGGCGGCGCCGGTGACAATGGCCGTCTTGCCTTGGATGGAAAGGCCCATGGGATCGATCCTTCGATGCGTGAAAGGGGCGCTTAGCGCTTTGATTTGCGGGGCGACTGCCCAAGGGGCTTTGCCGCCTCGTAGATTTTGTAGCCCTCCAGCTCTCCCAGCATGGAGCCGGTGCCGAAGCAGGTTTTGAGCGTGTCCTCATAGGGCAAATGGCGATTGGCCACCATGAAAAAGCGCCCCCGGGGTGTCAGGTGGCGGGCGGCGGCCTGGATGAAGGCGCGGCCAAGGCCGGGGTCGGCCCGGCGGCCGACATGGAAAGGCGGATTGCACACGATCGCATCATAGGGGGCGTCGGGCTCGAACCGGGCGACATCAGCCCAATGGAAGCGGGCGCGTGGGTCGTCGATGTTATGCTGCGCGGCCTCAAGCATGGCGTGGTCGGCCTCGATCAGATCGAAGGTCTCGATGGTGTCCTGCTCGGCCAGGATCTCTCCGGCGATGTAGCCCCATCCGGCCCCGAAATCCGCAACGCGGCCTTTCAACGCCGGCACCAGTGCCACGAGGATCTCGGACCCTCGGTCGGGCCCTTCCACACTGAAGCCACCGGGGACCGTCATGTAGCCATGGTCCCCTTCTTCGGGCGCCGTGATCCAGTCGACGACCTGCGGCGGGATCGCATCGGTACGGCGCAGCCAGGCCAGTTTGCCGTGGGATTTGGAGAAGACGTGATCGACCTCGAACAGCAGTCTAAGCTGCTTGACGACCGCCTCGATCCCCTCTTCCTTCTGGCCATCGACCATCAGCAAGCCCCCCGGCGGCAGATGCCCCAGCGCCTCGGCAATTGCCGAAAGCGTCCCGACGCGTGATTTGGTGATCTGGACCAGGGCGTTGGTGAAGCTGCCCTCGGCCTCCACCACGACGTTGTCGCCCCGCGCGGCCAGCCTGTCGTGATCGGGCGCAAAACCCTGCACACAGGTCACGTCATCGCCAAACGAAGAAAAATCGCTGTCGGCGCGGGCCTGCATGACCAGCACGGCACCATCGGGCAGCGCAAGGTCACCGCCGTCAATCGCGAGGGTCCATCTGTCGGGGGTCATGGGTTTGCTTTCGGAACGGACGGAGGAGGCTTACTCCTCCTTCTCCATCGTGCATTGCAGGGGATGCTGGTTGCGACGGGCGAAGTCCATCACCTGCGCCACCTTGGTTTCCGCGATCTCGTGGCTGAAGACGCCCACGACCGCAAGGCCCTTCTTGTGGACAACCAACATGATCTCGACCGCGGCGGCATGGGTAATGCCAAAGAAACGCTCCAGCACATGCACCACGAATTCCATCGGCGTGTAGTCGTCGTTGAGCAGCATCACTTTATACATCGGCGGCCGCTGCGTTTTCGTCTTGGTCTTCGTCGCCAGAGAGACGTCGCCATCGCCGCCGTCGACGTCGTCAGGGTCTTCTGCCATCATCGTCCAAGGTGTCGTCATCAGATCTGGTCCCGGTTTCAAGGCCGTTGCATAGGCGGCACTATATAAGACTGCAATCGATTCCGAAAAGAGGGTGATATGGACGAAGGGTTAAGCGTGATCGGTTTCGATGCCGACGACACGCTGTGGCAGAATGAGTCGTTCTTTCGGCTGACCGAGGACAAGTTCGCCGAATTGCTGGCGGATTTCGCGGAGGACACGCATCTGCGCGACCGCCTGCTGGAACTGGAAAAGAAGAACATCGGTCACTACGGCTTTGGCATCAAAGGCTTCATGCTGTCGATGATCGAGACGGCGATCGAAGTCACCGAAGGCCGCGTGGACGGCCAAGTCGTCGCGCAGATCCTTGCGATGGGCCAAGAGATGCTTCGCCACCCCATCCATTTGCTGCCCCATGTGGAAGAGACCTTGGCCTCCCTCTCGGATCGCTATCCGCTGGTGCTGATCACTAAGGGCGACCTTTTGCATCAGGAACAGAAGCTGGCGGCTAGCGGATTGGGAGAGTTGTTCTCGGCCGTAGAAATCGTGTCCGAGAAACAGCCCCGCACCTATGACCGGGCGTTTTCCGCCCATGGAACGGGTCCGAGACACGCGATGATGGTGGGCAATTCGATGAAGTCCGATATCCGCCCCGCGCTCGATGTGGGGGCCCATGCGGTGTATGTGCCCCACGGGCTGACTTGGGCGTTGGAGCATGCGGAAACGCCAGAGGGGCACCCAAGGTTTCACGAATTGCCGGATCTGGGCGGGCTGGTGCGCCTGATTGATCAGCTTGAGTAGCGCCCCGTGACAGTGCCCCGGCCCCGAAAGCACATCGTTCCCGCCTTGGGACTGGTGCAGATCCTGACATGGGGCAGCACATTCTATCTCTTGGCCGTTTTGGGGGATCCGATCGTGCAGGCCACCGGGTGGCCGCGGGTCGCGGTGACGGGCGGCGTTTCCCTGGGGTTGCTGACCTCAGGCCTTGCCGCGCGCATGGTCGGGCGCGAGATCACGGCGCGCGGTGGGCGCGACGTGATGATGGCGGGTGTGGCCCTGTTGATCGTGGGCCTGCTTGGCTTGGCCGCTGCCCCATCCCTCCCGTTCTATTTCGCCGCCTGGATCGTGCTGGGGTGCGGCATGGCGGCGAGCCTTTACGAAGCCGCATTCTCTACCCTTGGCATGCTTTTCGGCGACAAGGCACGGTCTGCGATCACCACGCTCACGCTGCTTGGCGGGCTGGCCAGCACGATCTGCTGGCCCCTGTCGGCCTATCTGGTTGACGTCGTGGGCTGGCGCGGCACCTGCGGGGTCTACGCAGCACTACACCTTTGCGTGACGCTGCCACTTTGCCGTTTCGGCCTGCCCGCGTCGCCGAAACCCCGAGTTGAGACCGCGGGGCCACCCTCCGGTGCCGCGCCTCGGCTCGACCTGCCCTTCGTGTGTATGGCGCTTTGGGGCGTCAGCCTTGCACTGATCCTCGGCGTCATTTCGGTCCACCTCATCACCCTGCTCACCGCCGGCGGGCTGAGCGTCGCCGCTGCTGTCGCCCTTGGTGCGATGATCGGCCCCTCACAAGTCGCCGCGCGGTTGGTTGAGTTGGCAGGGCGCGGGCGGCATCACCCGATCATCACGCAATTCGGATCAAGCGCCTTGATCTGCCTGGGCCTTGTCGGCCTTTGGCAAGACATCCCCACGAGCGTCTGCATGGTAGCCTACGGCACGGGCGCGGGTCTGTGGTCCATCGCGCGGGGCACCATGGTGCTGCAAATCTACGGCGCGCGCGCCTATCCCAGTGCCACGGCGCGGCTGGCGCGCCCTGTTCTGATCGCCGCCGCCGTAGCGCCACTTGCAGGCGGCGCACTGATCGAGGCGTTTGGCCCCCTCGGCACGCTGCGTCTTCTGGCGCTGGCCACTTGCGTGCCCCTTCTGGCGACGCTCACGCTTGGGATGTTGCTGCGACGCTAACGGTTCCGTGCATTGACGACCCGGGGGCTTCGCGCCAAGACGCTGAGCATGATCGATGCCCGCCTTCTGCCTCTGCAACGCGCCCTGATGGCGCCACCGGCCAACTGGCTGGTGACACGCGGTGTGCGCGCGGATCACATTACGCTGGTGGGCTGTGGGATCGGGCTTCTTGCGGCACTTGCGGCAGCTTTCGGCTTTTACGGACTTGCGCTGATTGGCCTCGCCCTGAACCGCCTTGCCGATGGGCTGGACGGTGCCGTCGCCCGCCTGACCACCCCGACTGACCGGGGGGCCTTTCTCGACATCGCGTTGGATTTCGTCTTCTACGCGGTCTTTCCCATCGGTTTCATCTTCGCCGACCCCGCCGCCAACGGCCTGCCCGGCGCTGTGCTGATCGCCAGTTTCGTGCTGACCGGAACGTCATTCCTTGCCTTTTCGGTCATTGCCGAGCGGCGCGGTTTGCAGGCAAAGGACTATCCGACCAAGGGCATCTACTACCTTGGCGGCCTTGCCGAGGGGGCCGAGACCATCATCGTCTTTGCGGCCTTTTGCCTATTCCCCACAGCGTTCCCCTGGATCGCGTGGGCTTTTGCGGCCGTGTGCCTTGTCACCAGCACGACACGGTATCTGGCGGGCTGGTCTGTCCTGTCGGACCCCTGAGCGGGACAAAACGCGTGATGCTGTCACCTCGCCGCATCATTTTGGCACGGTTCAGCCAGACCACGGCCACCGCTGCCGCGACGAAAATCCAGGTGTCCTTGGGCCGTGCAACGGGCCACAGCGTATTGTTGAGCTGGAACTGGACCAGCGCCCCGAGGCATTGGATAAAAAGGGGTGCCGCACCGGCATTGCCTTTGAAAACGATCCCGCGAAATAGATCGCGGGCGCGTAGACCGCCAACATCGACGGGGGATGGGTGGCGGCCAGGGCGCCAAGGTTTGCGGTGCCCCACGCTTCTGCCAGCACGTAGGGCAAGTTCATGCCCTCCAAACGCCAAGCCGGTGCGCGTTGTAAGATTGACGCCGGCAAACCCGGACAAGAGGGAGGCGTCAGCGGACCTGCAACACTATTTTCCCGATGTGCGCGCTCGATTCCATCCGCGCATGGGCCTTTGCCGCCTCCGCCAAGGGGAACGTCTGGTCCATCACCGGCGCGACACGTCCCGCGTCCAACAGCGGCCAGACCCGCGTACGCAGCTCCTCGGCAATCGCCGCCTTTGCCGCATCGGACTGGGGCCTGAGCGTGGATCCCGAAATCGTCAGACGCCGGACCATCAGTTGCGCAAAGTTAAGCTCCACCTTCGGGCCATTCAGGAAGGCAATCTGTTGCAGATGCCCGTCGTCGGCCAGGGCCTTCACGTTGCGCGGCAGGTAGTCGCCCCCCACCATGTCCAGGATCACATCCGCCCCACCGACAGCCTTCATGGCAGCGACAAAGTCCTCGCTGCGGTAGTTGATCGCCTGCTCTGCGCCCAATGCGACGCAGGCGGCGCATTTCTCATCGGACCCTGCAGTCGTAAAGACCCGCGCGCCCATGGCACGGGCCAGTTGGATCGCCGTCGTGCCGATCCCGCTAGAGCCCCCATGAACCAGAAACCGCTGCCCTGCCTTAAGGCCTGCGCGCATGAACACATTGCTCCAGACAGTGAAAAACGTCTCTGGAAGGGCGGCGGCCTCGGCCATCGACAGGCCCTTGGGCACCGGCAGCGCGTGGTCTTGATGGGTCACGACGTTCTCCGCGTAGCCTCCGCCCGGCAAAAGCGCGCAGACCTTGTCGCCCACAGCCCACCGGGTGACCCCGGGGCCGATTGCGGCAACGACGCCCGAGGCTTCCAACCCCGGCAGATCGGACGCACCCGGCGGCGGCGCGTAGCTGCCCGCCCGCTGGAGAGCGTCGGGGCGGTTCACGCCCGCATGGTCGACGGTGATCGCGATCTGCTCGGCCCCCGGCACCGGCACGGGCCGGTCACACAGGCGCAAAACCTCGGGGCCGCCGGGCTCGGAAATCTCCACTGCGCGCATCGTATCTTCCATGTCTCACCTTCCACTTTTCGCCTAGATCATGCTGAAACGGCCCCGATGACAAGGTTGAACCGCGCCGAAGGCGCGGCCGAAGGCCACGCCTGCCCCGACACCGTGCCCGGAGGGCGATGGTTGTGATTACGCCGGAGGCGTCCAGCGCCCGGGCAGATCGTCATGCCCCGCCCCGCGCGGCGCGCGAACGGAGGCCGCGAAACGGTCCAACCCGGCTGCGAATGGCTTCAGCAGCGCGTTGCTGCGCACCTTGGACTTCATCTCTTCGATCCGCATCACGTCACCGATGCGCCGGTCCAGGAACGCCCACGTGGCCGTGTGACCTTCGGTTTGATCTCCAAGCCAATAGAGCACTGTCGCCGAGTAGACCCCCGCCAAGGTCGCGCGCTTGGTGTACCAGTTCAGATCGCGCGATCCGTCGCCGAGGCCGGTCCAGATCACATCCGCCGTCTCCCACACCAACCTGGCCCCGTCTGCCGCGTAGACAGGCAACGCAAAAAGGGTCGCGCCCCGCCGAACGGCCTCTTTGTCGTCCTCGACCAGATCGAGACGCACTTTCACCGCATGGGCCACGCGCTCGCGAAACCGCAGCGCGCTCAGATCGGTCGCCGACAGGGCCTTTGCCAAGGCCTGATCCCCGCGACGATGAAACGCCACCGCCAAATCGACCGCCCCACGTGGAAACAGGGTCCGCGCGTCAGCCATAGGCACGCCCGCATCCGCCACTGCGGCCACGAAACTCGCCTCGGTCCAGCCGTCGAACGGCACATGCATGCGCGCGGCATCCAGAATGGCATCACTCATATCGGTCATGTCTCGTCTCCTTTCGCAGGTCGCTAGACAACTTAGGGGGCAATTGCTATAGGGCCACTTCCTGCAGATCCTTGCAATTCTAACCTAGAAAGGTGGTGACACCACATGCAGGTCAGTGTTCGCGACAACAATGTCGATCAAGCGCTCCGTGCCCTGAAGAAGAAACTTCAGCGCGAAGGCGTCTTTCGTGAGATGAAGCTCAAGCAGCATTACGAAAAACCCTCGGAGAAGCGCGCACGCGAGAAGGCTGAAGCCATCCGCCGTGCCCGCAAGCTGGCGCGCAAAAAGTTGCAGCGCGAAGGGATGCTTTAAGCACTCCTCCGCCCGACAACGGCGCTCCGACAGATCGCATATGCGAATCGTTCAGAATCAAAGAACCCCCGATGGTCTCACCGTCGGGGGTTTTTTATGGCTGTACCAATGCGGACGAGACGGGCGTCAATTCGCCAGTTGGGCGGCAAGAACTGCGTCGCTGGCGTCTTCTTCGTCACCCGTAGTCCCGATGATCGTTGCCTCGCGCACACCCGGCAATTGCGCGAATTGCTCCATCGTGTTGAGCGGGAAGAACGTCTGCTGGATCGAGGTGAACCCCGGTGTCGCGCCAAGAATCTCGGTGATCGAGCGCGAGCAATAGGCCGGGGGGACAGCACCGTAGGATTGCACCGCCTGGCTCAACTGCTGTGCAACGGCGGGGGTGATGTCAATCGTCTGGGTCCGAACCTCGAATGCACCGTTGGATTGAAACGCCATGTACATATCGAGATAAGGCTGGCTCATGCCAAAAAGCACGTCATTGCGCTCGGGCACGCCGGGATTGTGCCAGTTGCCCGCGGGATCGAACAGCAGACGCTGCGCCCCGTCGATCAACAGGGCGGAATGCGCACCTGCATTGCTCGTCGTATTGATCGAGGTGATCAACGTGACGGTTGGCGCCCCCGGAGGCACATACGTGGCGCGCGCCACCGCGTCGTCAGGGGCCCAGACTTCGTCGCCCACACAGGCAGCCAGCGTGAGCACCATGACGCCAACCGCAAGGGTCCGCAGCAGCCGGATCATGTGGCAAACAGCGCCAGGCCGATCACGATGACGATGCAGACGATCGCCACGTTGGTGGACATTTTCATGAATCCAGCGAACGCTTTTTCCTGTTCGCTTGTGTCCATTTCACCGTGTTTGTAGTCGTCTTGGTCGGCCATTTGCGTATCCTCGGATCAGGGATTTCAAGTCTCTTCCGCGTCGAATACCGCAGATCGTGAAGCATGTCAGCCCCACGCGAACGTGGCTCAATGCCGCGACACTTATGTCAGGCTGTAGGCCCAGGCGCCGTCAGCGCGCCGCGCCCGCGTCACCTGCCCCAACTGGTGCATGTGGTTGAGGTGCGCCACCGCCTCCACCAGCGCAAGGCCATAGGTCCCGCCGTCTATCTTGCGCTTGAACAGCGGCGGGAAACACTCTGCCGCGCTGCATGGACCCTTGGCGATGTGGTCACGCAACCGCGCGAGGGCGCGGTGATGGTTGTCGATCAACTGCCGCATCCGCGACGGCAACCCGGTGAAGGGCAGCTTGTGGCCCGGCAGAACCAAGTGCGTCTCAAGCGCGTGGGGCTGCAATGCCTCGCAGGCATTCATCCAGTCCCCCAGAGGGTCGGCACCCGGCTCGGTCGCGTAGACGCCGATGTTGGGGGAAATCGTGGCCAGAAGCTGGTCGCCACCGATGACCAGATCGCCCTCCCGGCTCCAGAACGTCGCGTGGTCCGGCGCATGGCCGTGGCCAAAGCGGATATCCCAGGTGCGCCCGCCCATCTTGATGGTGCTATCCTCGTGCAGGCGCGTGAACCCCAGGGGCATCGGGTAGACAATATCGGCGAAGTTGAACGGCCGCTCTGCGCGGCGGGCGGCCAGAACCTCGGCGTCCATTCCCGCGTCGATCCAGAACTGCACCTGCTCGTCCGTGGCCTGCGCCTGCTCGTCCAGCGTCAACATGCGCGAAAAGAGCCACGCCGTGCGTGTCATGTGCAACTCGGCACCACGGCCCTGGAACCAGCCCGCAAGCCCCACGTGATCGGGATGGTGGTGGGTGACGACCAAGCGTGTCACCGGCGCTCCGCCAAGAGGTCCGTCAAGGATCTTCTCCCATAACGCAATCGTGCGGCGAGAGTTCACGCCGGTGTCCACCACCGTCCAACCATCCTCGTCACGAAGCGCGTAAATATTGACGTGGTCCAGCGCCATCGGCAGCGGAATGCGCAGCCACAGGACACCGGGGGCAACTTCCACGGCCTCCCCATCGGCAGGGATATTGAGAAACGGCGTGCGAATAGGATGTGTCATACCAGCGGCTTACGCCGCCAGATCATCGGGGGAAAGATCATAGAGGCCCCCTGCCCCACACCGCGCCTGCGCCATCATCGCGTGGGCCTCCGGCAAGAGGCGTGTAACATGGAACCGCGCAAGGCTATGGCGGGCCTTGTCACCGGAAGCGGCGGCCTTCACGTGATAGACGGCCCCAAGCACGCGAGCGAACGCCATAAGATAGGGCACTGCGCCGCCGAACCGCTCGTTCATATCCAGCGCCAACATATCCTCTGTGGTCTTGCGCAGGGCCTGCGCCATGGGCGTCAGCACCTCATTGCCCGTGGCTTCCACCTCATCGAGAAGCGCGAAGGCCGCAGCACCGCCGTCCATCAATTTGCGTCCCACAAGATCCATCGCCTGAATGCCATTGGTGCCCTCGTAGATCGCGCTGACGCGCACGTCGCGCGCGAACTGGGCGGCGCCGGTTTCCTCGATCACGCCCATGCCGCCGTGAATTTGGATGCCGGTATTGGCAACCTTGATGCCAACCTCGGTGCCATAGGCCTTGGCGATCGGGGTCAGGAAGGCGGCGCGGGCAGCGGCCTGCGTATCGCCCGCTTTTGCCAGGTCCAGCGTCACCGCAAGGTCCAGCGCCATGGCACGGCTGGCGAAGATCTCGGCCTTCATCTCCATCAGCATGCGGCGCACATCGGCGTGGTCGACGATGGTGCCGGTGCCCCCGTCAACAGGCGAACGGCCCTGCTTGCGCTCCAGCGCGAAAGCCAGTGCGTGTTGATAGGCACCCTCGGCGACCGAGAGGCCCTGCACCGCCACGCCAAGACGGGCGTTGTTCATCATGGTGAACATCGCGGCCATGCCCTTGTTCTCTTCGCCAATCAGCCAGCCCTGCGCGCCGTCGTATTGCATGACGCAGGTGGGTGAGCCGTGGAGTCCCAGCTTATGCTCAAGACTGACGACGCTGAGGGTATTGGCGACGCCGGGATTGCCTTCCGCATCGGGGATCTTCTTCGGGACGAGGAAAAGACTGATCCCCTTGGTGCCCTTTGGCGCATCGGGCAAACGGGCGAGGACCAGATGAACGATGTTCTCGGCCATGTCGTGATCGCCCCATGAAATGTAGATCTTCTGGCCACTGATCGCGTAAGTCCCGTCGCTATTGGGTTCGGCCTTGGTAATCAGCGCCCCCACGTCCGAGCCTGCCTGCGGTTCGGTCAGGTTCATGGTGCCGCACCACTCCCCCGTGGTCAGCTTGGGCAGGTAAAGGTCCTTGATCGCGTCGCTCGCGTGATGCTCCAACGTCTCGATCTGGCCCTGGGTCATCAGGGGGTTCAGCTCTAGCGACAGGCAGGCGCTGCCCATCATCTCATTCACCGCCGTGGTCACGGTCAGGGGCAGCCCCATGCCGCCGTACGCGGGGTCCGCGCTGATCGCGACGAAACCGGCCTCTGCGATGGCCTTGTAGCCCTGCGCGAAACCGGGAGAGGTTCGCACGACGCCGTTTTCCAGGCGGGCGGGCTGGGTGTCGCCGACACGGTTCAGGGGCGCCAGGGCTTCTTCACAGATGCGGCCCGCCTCGGTCAGGATCGCTTGCACGACATCCGTCGTGGCCTCCTCGAACAGCGGGGCGGACTGCACGCGCTCGAAGCCCACGACGTGATCGAGGCAAAAGGTGATGTCGGATACAGGCGCGCGGTAGGGCATGGACGTCTCTCCCAAGGCTGGCCCGTTTGCGCGCTAGGGATTTTCGCGCTAGGGCCGTGATCGTGTTGGGGCGCATACTGCGACCCCGGCAAATGGTTCAGCAACTTCAACGTTACGTCACGAGATGGCCCGCAGTAGACCCGAAATGTTGCACGATGATGTCGCAGGTATCGCGCGCGCCGCAGAGGTGTTGCGCGGGGGCGGACTATTGGCGCTGCCGACCGAGACGGTCTACGGCCTCGCCGCCGATGCGATGAACGGGTCCGCCGTGGCGCGGATCTTCGAGGCAAAGGGCAGGCCCACGTTCAACCCTTTGATCGTCCATGTACTGTCGTTGGAGGCGGCATCGGAGTTGGCCGAGGTGGGCACCACGGCGCGGGCATTGGCGGCTGCCTTCTGGCCGGGGCCGATGACGTTGGTCCTGCCGTCGCGGGGCCGCGTGGCGGATCTGGTGTCGGGTGGGTTGGACACATTGGCGGTGCGCGTGCCCGCCCACCCGCTGGCGCGCGCGGTGTTGGAGGCCTTCGGCGGACCGGTCGCGGCGCCATCGGCGAACCCGTCCGGGCAGATCAGCCCCACCTTGGCGCAGCATGTGGTGGACGGTTTGGGCGACGCCGTGGATGCGGTGCTGGATGGCGGGGCCTGTGGTGTAGGCTTGGAATCGACGATTCTTGCGCCCGGTGCCGATGGCGTGCGCCTGCTGCGAGAGGGGGGCGTCTCACGCGAAGCGGTCGAATCCGTCGTGGGTCCCGTCGTGGCCGAGTTGACCCCGGGACGGGTGGAGGCCCCCGGCCAGATGGAGAAGCATTACGCGCCACGCACGAAAGTTGTCTTGGGGGGCGCTGCCGCACCGGGCGACGTGATGATCGGTTTCGGCACGACGGCGGGGGATTTCTCGCTTTCCGAACGGGGCGACCTTGTGGAGGCCGCGGCGCGGCTGTTCGCGACACTCCACGCCGCAGACGCTTTGGCTGTCGCGCGGGGGGCGCAGGTTATTCGCGTGGCGGACGTACCCGAGGTAGGCTTGGGGCGGGCAATCAATGATCGTTTGCGCCGCGCCGCGCGTTAGGCGTGACCTGCCTCGGATGATAGCATAAGGGGGTTGATGCCAAGGCTCTGCACCGCCGCATCCCATTTCCGCTCCATCTTCTGATCGAACACCAGATCAGGCGTGGCATCGGCGGTAAGCCAATCGTTACGGGCGATCTCGGCCTCCAACTGGCCCTCGCCCCAACCCGCATACCCAAGCGCCAATAGCGATCGCATCGGCCCCCTGCCACTGTCGATATCCTCAAGAATATCAAGCGTGCCCGTCATCGCGAATCGGGGATCGATACGCAGGGCCTCTTCCCCGCGCGGGGCGTAGTCCGGGGAATGCAGCACGAAGCCGCGCCGCATCTCTACCGGGCCACCGAAGCAGACCGGCACTTGGGGGACGGGTCCGGGTGTGCTGCCATGTTTTGGAATATCGAGTTGCTCCATCAACTCGGCGAAGGTGACCTCTTCCATCGGCTTGTTGACGATCAAGCCCATGGCCCGACTGGGGGAATGCACGCACAGGAAGATGACTGCGCCCGCGAACCTTGGATCCTCCATCCCTGGCATCGCGATCAGCAGTTTTCCGGTCAGGTCGTGGGACAGGTTCGGCATGGCCATAACGGCAGCATGGGCCTGTTGCAGGAATCAATCAATCGCCTTTCTAGGGTGGGGGTTCGCGGGATCGTGACTTTTCATTTCGTCTGCAACTTCATAGGCCAGAGATCATGACGTATCTGACACGCCTTCTAAGCGCAGCCGCCGTTGCAATGCTGACAGCCCTTCCCGCTTCGGCGCAGTATTTTTCTGCCGATCAGGTGGTGGAGGTCAGCCTGATGCCTGGCTATCGCCTTGACGGCGACCGTCACATGGCTGCGATCCGTATCCGCCTGGCGCCCGGCTGGAAGACCTATTGGCGCGCGCCGGGCGACGGCGGCGTGCCGACGGTTCTGCGCCTGACCCAGGCCGATGGGGTGTCCGGCATGGCGATCCACTGGCCGCGCCCGCGGGTGTTCTTCACCAACGGGTTGCGCGCGATCGGCTATGATGGGGATGTCATCCTGCCCGTGGAATTCGCCCTTGATGCCGATGGAACAGCGCAGA
Source organism: Gymnodinialimonas phycosphaerae (assembly GCF_019195455.1). Lineage (NCBI taxonomy): Bacteria > Pseudomonadati > Pseudomonadota > Alphaproteobacteria > Rhodobacterales > Paracoccaceae > Gymnodinialimonas > Gymnodinialimonas phycosphaerae. Next base: position 2,719,629 of record NZ_JAIMBW010000001.1, read on the forward strand.
TTGCCGGGCGTCTGGATCTGGGCGTGTGTCAGGACGTGTGCATGCCGATCTCGGTGGATCTGGCGGGGGCCTTGCCCGACGTGCAGACCCGCGATGGCGCGATTGCGGCGGCCCTCTCGGACCGCCCCTATACGGCAGAAGAGGCAGGCGCGGGCGCTGTGACCTGCGCCATCGAGCCGATCGCCGACGGTTTGCGCGTGACCGTCCGGGCACAGGTGCCCGATACGGGCAACAACGAGGCGCTGGTGGTGGAACATCGCGATCCCATGATCTGGGTATCCGAGGCCACCGCAGAACGGCAAGGAGGTTGGATCACCGGGGTTGCGGATGTCATCCCGGCCGACCACGGACCGTTCGCGATGAACCGGGGCGACCTGAGGATCACGGTGATCGGCAGCCGGATGGCGATTGAACTGAGCCGCTGCACGGGCTGAGACGCACGGATTGAGGGGCTACCCCCGCAGACTCCCCAGGCATTTTCACGCATCAATGAAAGGCGGGGCACCTAGGTGGCGGGTCTTGCGCTGCGCGGTTTGGCAAGTGAATTGGCGATGATGCCGATAACCAGACCCAGAATGCACAGGGCCGTGGTCCCGCCGATGAACGCCACAAGCGCCACGGGTGCCGTGCTGCCGATGGCCGCGAACGGTCCCCACATCGCGCCCTGCGCCATGAATGAGCCAAGCGTGGCAGCGAAGGTCGCAATGGTGGCGAGGGTGAGGGCGGTGATGCCCACGGTGAAGCCCCGGCTCTGGGCGGTGGGGCGCAAGGCCCGGCGGAAGCCACGCATTTGTTGGCCAAAGTCCTGCCCCATGGCCAGAAGCGCCGGGACCACCAACAACACGATGACCATGCCGAAGCCCAGACCATAGACCAGAGTGATGACCGTGGGTTTGAGGAATTGCGCGTCTTGCGACGTCTCCCACAGCAGCGGCATCAGGCCCAGAACGGTGGTCAGCGTGGTCAACAGGACCGGCCGCAGGCGGTCGCAGGCGCCGTCGATGATCGCGGGGACAAGGCCCCGCGTTTCGGCGTATTCATCGACGGTTGTGACCAGCACGATAGAATCGTTGATGATGATTCCTGTCATGCCGATCAGGCCTACGACCGTGAACATGCTGAGCGGCACATCCCACGCCACATGGCCAAAAATCGTGCCGACAAGGCCGAAGGGAATGATCGCCATGACCACCATGGGCCGCGCCCAGGAGGCGAAAATCCAGGCCAGCACCAGATAGATCCCGATGAGGCAGAGGACAAAGCCCGTTGCGGCCTCGGTCAGGAAGGCGTCTTCCTCCTCGGCCAGGCCAGAAAGGCGGGTTGCAACGCCGAAGCGTTCTTCGATCTGCGGGATGATGACCTCTCGCAATTCCGTCATGACCGCTTCGGCGCGGGCGGGATCGTCCTCGGACAAATCACCCGAGACCGAGATCAGGCGCACGCCATTCTCGCGCTGGATGGTCGAGAAGCCTTGCCGCGAGGCAACCGTCACGATGTCGGCCAAGGGCACATATTGCCCACTGCCAGAGCGCAGCAACGTGCGGTCGAGGAAGTCCGCCGTCAGCTCACCCTCCGGCAGTTCGACGCGGATCGAAGCGGTCCGGGGGCCGTCTGGGAACGTCGCGGCTTCGATCCCGCCCAGACGATCGCGTAGGGTGCGACCCAGATCGGCGATCTGGAAGCCCAGGGCTTCGCCTTGCGGGGTCAATTCCAGCGACAGCTCTTCACGGTCATAGGCCATGGAATCGTCCAGGCCGCTGACTTCGGGGTAGACAGACAGCGCCGCTTGCAGCGCCTCGGAGGCGGATTTCAACACGTCGGTCGTGGCGCCGAAGATCTGCACGTCAATGGCATCGCCCCCCGGCCCGCCACGCCACCCCCGGAAGCTGAGCGTTTCCGCCAGAGGCAATTGGCGCACTTCGTCTTGAAGAGCGCTTGCGAAAGCGAAGCTGGAGTAGGGGCGCAGATCGGCGTCGATCAACTCGATCGACAAGGCCCCCAGAAGGTCTGTGTCCTTGTTCTCGGTCCCGCCCAGAGGGCGACCCGAATTACCGCCGACCTCGGCCAGGACGTAAGCCAGCGGGTTCAGCCCATGCTCGGCCTCGAAAGCGGCGCCCACGGCCTCGGCGGCGCGCTGCAACTCGGCCATCTGGGCCAGGCTGTCGTCGCGCGTAGCGCCGTCGACCATGGCGAAGTTACCGGTGACAGAGCCCGTTTCGGGCGCGTTGAAGAAGCGGAACACCACGTCACCGCGAATGTACTGGGCGGTCTGGGTGGTCAGAATGACGATCACCGCCGCCATCACGGGGTAGCGGGCCCAGACGACAAAACGCATCAAGGGGCGAAAGAGCGTACGGTTCACCCAATCGAAGCCCATGTTCACCACGCGCGACGGCAGGTCGTACCAATGGGTCTTGGCCGAGTGGGCCAAGGCGTGGGCCATGTGATTGGGCAGGATCAGGAAGCATTCCACAAGGCTGGCCAGCAGGACCACGATCACCGTGAAGGGGATATCCGCGATCAGGTTTCCGAAAGTGCCGCCCACGGCCACAAGGCCCACAAAGGCCAGTACAGTCGTGATGGTGGCCGAAAAGACCGGCGCGGCCATACGTTTCGCGGCGTTTTCGGCGGCGACGACGGGCGGCTCACCCAGATGGCGGGCGCGGTAGTCCGCGTGTTCGCCCACCACAATGGCGTCGTCCACCACGATCCCCAACGTGATGATCAACGCAAAGAGCGAGATCATGTTGATAGTGATCCCCGCCACGAACATCAGCGCGATTGCCGCTGTCATGGCAACGGGAATGCCCATCGCCACCCAGAACGCGGTGCGCGCGTTCAGGAACAGAAACAGCAGCGCCACGACAAGGCCAAGGCCCAATAGCGCATTGTCGAGGAGAATGTTGAGGCGGCCTGAAATCGCCTCGGCCCGCGTGTTGATCAGGTCGATCCGGGTGCCCGACGGCAGTGTCGCCTCCAACGCCGCCGCGACCCGTTCGACGTCCGCCTGAATAGCCAAGGCGTCACCTTCTTCCGAACGGTCCACGCGGATCACGATGGCCGGATCCTCGCCCACGAAATAGGCACGATCCCGGTCGATGCCGTTCACCTCGATGCGCGCCACATCGCCCACGGTCAGGGCCGAGCCGTCGTCGTTGATGCGCAGGGTCAGGGCCGAGATTTCCTCGGCGCTGCGCGACTCGCTGCCGGTGCGGATGCGCGCGTTGGCGGCGTCCACGTCACCCGCAGGTGCCGTGGCGGCGGCGTCCGAGATAACGGACGCGATCTGGGCCATGGAAATGTCGTAGCGGATCAGGTTGGCGGAACGGACGATCACCGTCGTCTCAGGCGCTGCAATGCCCCGGATCGTTGTGTTCGTCACGCCCGCCTGAAACAGGCGGGTGACGAATTCATCGGCAAAGCGGCCGATCTGTTCGGTGGCGACGGGGCCGGTGATCACCACATCCGTGACCCTGTCAAACCAATTGCCGCGCCTGATAGAGCCTTCTTCCGCATCGGCGGGCAGATCGGTCACGGCATCCAGCGCCTGTTGCACCTCATCGGCGGCGCGCGACATGTCCCAGCCGGGCTCGAACGTCAGGTCGATGGAGGCGCGACCCTCGCGTGAGCTTGCCTCGGACCCGGTGACGCCGGGCACCAGCAGCAGCGCAGGCTCCAGCACCGCGACGATGGCGGTGTCCACATCTTCGGCGCCCGCCCCATCCCACGTCATCACGACGGTGATGTCATCCGAGACGACATCGGGGAAGAATTGTGCCCGCATTTGAGGCAGGGCGGCCAGGCCGCAAACGATCATCACTACCAGAAGCAGGTTTGCCGCCGTCCGGTGCCGGGTAAAATAGCTGAGGATACCACCAGCCGAGGGAGAGAGATCCCGCATCTAGCTGCCCATCCGTGCTTCAAGCCGGTTGACCATACGGGCCGGGACCTCTTCTTCGTTCAACTGCCGCAGCATCCGTTCACGCACATCCGCCGGGATGAAACCGTTGCCCTCCACGAAGGCGATCAGCCGCGCGCGGCGCTCGGGGTCGAGGGCGATGGTATCGGGTTCCTCGGGCGCATCGGCGGCTTCGGGCCGGATCGGGTTCACCCGGATGCCGTCGCCCAGAACCGGTGTACGGGCCAACACGACGTCGCGGCCTTCAAGGCCGCGCGCCCGGATCAGCACGTCATCGCCCTGACGGTTCATCAGATCGACATCGACGGCCTCCAACACGTTATCCTCGCCCAACAGCAGGATCTGTCCGTCAGAGCCCAAGGCAGCCGAGGGCAGGCGCGCGACGAACGGCAGCGTCGGTTCATCCACTTCAACCCGCACGAAATCACCCACACGCAGACCGCGCGTAGCGTCGAGGCGTGCGAACAGAAGGCGGCCCGATTGCCCCTCCTCCACCGCGCCACTTTCGCGGGTCAGCGTGGCATCGGCCTGCACATCAAGGCCGAAGACATCAAGGATCACCCGCACCGGCCGCTGGGGCAGCGTGCCGTCGTCATCCAGAAGGCGGATGTACTGCGCGGTCGAGATTCGGAAGGCGACTTCCAACGCGTCGGCGTCGATCAGGGCAGCAAGGCGCTCGTTGCGGTTCACAAGGCGGCCTGCGGCGGCGTCGACCTCGGTCAGCACGCCGCTGAACTCGGCCCGTAGTTCCGTCTGGGCCAAGCGCCGCTCGGCCTCGGCCAAGGCGATCCGACGGCGGTCAAGGGCCGTACCCGCGCTGTCCACCCGTGCCTCTGCGCTGGCCAGCGCGCGGCGTTGCGACAGGATTTGCTGGGTCGCCGTGGCTTCCGCCAGTTCCGCCGTCTCGACAGCGGCAGGAGAGCCGACGCCCCGCTCCAACAGGTCGCGCGCCCGCAAAAGTGCCCGCGACCGGATCTCGGCCTGGTTGCGCGCAGCTGTAACTTCCTCTTCGGCCAGTTCCAGCGCGCGGGTGGCCTCGGCTAGCTCATTTTCGGCATCGCGTAGATCAGCGGCGGCGGTGTCGCGCGCCGATTGAGCCTCGGCCGGGTCGATGCGCAGCAGAAGCTGTCCGGCGGTGACGGCCCCGCCATCCTCGAACCCATCGGCCAGTTCGATCACGGTGCCCTCTGCGGGCGCGCGCAATTCCAAGGTGCGGCGCGATCGGATCTCACCGAAGGCCGTCAGAACCGGCGTTTCCTCTCCGAAGACCAATGGGGCCACTTCCGCCGCGAAAACCCGTTCGCGCGTGGGCGGCGGTCGACCTGCATCTTCCCACCGCGTTTGCAGCGCGCCATAGGTGAGATAGCCTGCAAAAGAAAGGAGCCCGACAGTACATGCCGTCAGAAAGAGGCCGATCAGGGCGCGCCCTAAGAACCGCATTGGGTGTCCTTGGATTTGGTTACACGATGTATTCTATGTAGCGGCACACGCGCCCACGTAAAGGTGCACGCACAGAGCCGTTATTTCCGTCGCTTATGTTCGTTCAATCGCGGCATTATTTCCACGAAGTTGCACGGACGGTGCCGATAATCGAGCTGTTTGCACAGAATTTCATCCCAGGCGTCCTTGCACGCGCCGCTGCTGCCGGGAAGCGCGAACAGGTATGTCCCGTTCGCCACCCCGCCCGTGGCACGCGATTGCACCGCCGAGGTGCCGATTTTCGCAAGGGAGACATGGGTGAACACGGTTCCGAAGGCCTCGATTTCCTTCTCGTAAACATCGCGATGCGCCTCCACTGTCACGTCGCGCCCGGTCAGCCCGGTGCCCCCGGTGGTCAGGATCACGTCGATCTCGGGATCGGCGCACCATTGGCGCAGCTGCTCGGCGATGGCGGCGCGGTCGTCGCGCAGGATATGGCGCGCCGCCAATTTGTGGCCCGCGTCCGTCAACCGTTGTTGCAACACATCGCCCGAGGTATCCTCGGCCAGCGTGCGCGTATCGCTGACGGCAAGGACCGCGATGCGGCATGGGATGAATTCTAGGGTCTCGTCTATACGGCTCATGGAAGTATCTCCGGACTATGGACGGCAGGAAGGATATTGGGCGCTACGGCAAGGTCGGGCCGGGCGGCACGGGAATTAGGACCCGCCAAGTTCAACAGATTGGTGGTGGCGGCTGGGGTCATGGCACCAAGGGTCCTCGCGACGAGCGTATATGTGCGTTTCATGGCCGCGCGGCCTCCCACCCGATGCGCAGGGCCAACGCCCCGAAAATGGCCGAGGGCACGTCGCGCAAGATCGCGGTCCGCGCGCCGCCGCGCATGCCTTGGGCAAGGCAAAACATCATGTCCGCACCGGGCGACAGGTACAGCGCCAAGGCCGCTGGCACGAAGACGGATCGGGTCAATCATCCCAAGCCCCTGCCCAGCGTGTCGCGGCGGCTGATGCCGGCATTGAAGAAGTCAGTTTCCATCATGTGCAATCCAGGTGCAGGCATAAGCGGGATATCGATCCCGCTCCATCGATTGGCGCAGGGTCTCCTCAAATTCCGGCGATGTCCAATTGCTGATCCATGTTGCGACGAAATCGTCGCAGAGCATAGGCGTTTGCATCCCATCAAGCGCGGCGGCATAGGCCCGGCGCACCCGGCGTTGCGAGGCGTCGACCAGTCCCGCATAGCGCGGCAAGGCAAGGTCCCGCAGCGCGTCCAACCGCGCCGCCCGCGCGAGGGTGTTGAACTGGGGGCACTCGCGCAGAAGCATTTGCGCCTGCATGACGTCGACAACGGCAGAGCCGAAAGCCGGACCAGGCCCCGGATCACACAGGTCGATATCGCCAGACCGCAGGATTTGCACCAGCGTGCCATCGGGTAGCGGCCCGACGCGCACTTGACCGATCCGCATCTCGTAAGGGCCTGCTTGGTCGGCCAGCGCCTCCAGATCGAGCATCCGCAAAGGATCCGCCCCACCCGGCAACGCTACGAAAAGGCTTTGCGCAACAAGTAGCGCCGAGCCGAGGAGGGGCAGGAGCCGCGTCACCCCAATCGCGCTTTGATCGCCAGCAGATCTGCCCAGGCCTCTCGCTTTGCCGCCGGATTGCGTAGCAGATAAGCGGGGTGGAACATGGGCATGGCGGGCCGCCCGGAAACTTTTTCCCATGTCCCACGCATCCGCGTGATCCCACGCTTACCCAGCAATCCCGCGCAGGCGTGGTTGCCCATCAGGACCAGCACGTCAGGATCCGCCAACTCGATATGGCGGTGCAGAAAAGGCACCATCATCGCCAACTCTTCCGGCTTCGGGTCGCGGTTCTGCGGCGGCCGCCACGGCAGCGTGTTGGTGATGTAGAGGCCGCCTGCCCCCTCTGTGTTGCGGTCCAGCCCAATGGCGGCGAACATGCGGTCCAGAAGTTGCCCGGCACGACCGACAAACGGCTTACCGGTGCTGTCCTCCTCGCGCCCCGGCGCTTCGCCCACGATCATTACCTGGGCCGAGGCGTCGCCGTCGCAGAACACGAAATTGCGGGCCCCGCGTTTCAATTCGCAATGCTCAAAGTCCTGCATCGCATGCGCCAATGCTTCAAGGGAGGACGCGCCCTCTGCCAAGTGGCGCGCTGCCGCGACGATGTCGACCTGTGACGGCCCGGACGGGGCCTGTCGCGTTACGGGCGCTGCCGCCTGGCTCGGCCCGATGTTCCGCGCAACGGGCGCGGGCTTTGGCACGACCACGGGGGCGGGCAGATCGAAGCGATCCAGCGGCGCGTCCAGCATCGCCTCATCAGCCCCAAGCTCCACCTGCCACTCCAAAGCGGCCAAGGCGTCCCAATATGAAATGTCGTCCAGCATGGGCGCAAGCTAGGCTGGATTGCGCCCGGCGGAAAGGGGTTGCATAGGGAAAGGATGATCGTGATGACCGTCACCGCCCGCTACCGCAAAGACCCCGATATCCTCTTTGCAGAGGTGCTTGATTTCGACATGCTCAGGCGGGATCTGGGTGGCCTTGTGGACTATCATGGTTTGCCAAGCGGCCATGCCTTCGAGGGGCAAACCTACAGCTTCACGCCGGTCCTATGGACATGGTTTCGATTTCCCGAGGTACATGTCACCAGCCTTTCCATTGACGCAACCGCGCGCGAATGGCGGGCCAGATCCGTCAGCGCAAACATGCATGAGATGCATCACCTGACCCGGATCGTCCCCGACGGCGACAGCTGCCTTTGGGTGGACCGCTATGACATGCTCGGCCCGCCACCGGGCCGCCTGATGCGGGCCTTGTCCCGCCACATCCAGAAGGCGGGGCATCGCCGCCGTCGCGCCCGCGATATCCGTGTTAAGTTTGAACGGCCATAACCCTTGCCGCAGAGCGTCGTTCCTGCCATCCACTCTCCCATGCAAACCGCGCGCGTCCTGACCGTTTCCGCCTTCTATCCCCGCGATGCCGATACGGTCTTCGCCGAAGCCATCGACATCCCGGCCATGATCCGCGCGACCGAGGGGCTCGCCACCTACAAGGGTCTTCCCGACGGCGTGTTCGAGGACGGCAAAAGCTACCAAACCTACGTGACTGTCTGGGGCTGGATGCATAACCCGCATTACCAGATCCACGTCGAACGGCTGGACCCTGCCGCCCGCCTGATGCAGTCCCGCGAACAGGGGCGCGCGATCCAGCAATGGGACCACACGCTCAGCGTCACTCCGACAGACGGCGGCGCAATCTGGAGCGATCGCATTATCGTCGATAGCGGGCTTCTGACCGGCTACATGGTCCGCGTCGGGCGATACCTATATAAATACCGCCACCGCATGCGTGACGCCGCGCAGATCACCGCGACAATCACGCGGCCCTAGTGCTGGACGCGGCCCGGGCGCACCTCCTATAAGCGGACACAATACGGGGGCAGAAACCTATCGGCCTCAAGTAGCCCAAAGGACGGTAGGCCCGAAATGACGTCATCTTTCCAAAAGCAGCACCTTCTGGGTATCGAAGACCTCTCGCAGGGCGAGATCACCACCCTTCTGGACCGCGCCGACCTCCATGCCGAGGCCGAGCGGGGATCGCGCGACCACGGTCAGCCCCTCAAGGGCCTTACCCAGATCAACATGTTCTTCGAGAACTCTACCCGCACGCAGGCCAGCTTCGAGATCGCTGGAAAGCGTCTTGGTGCGGACGTGATGAACATGGCGATGCAGACGTCTTCCGTGAAAAAAGGCGAGACGCTGATCGACACCGCCCTGACCCTCAACGCCATGCACCCGGATTTGCTGGTCGTGCGCCATCCGCACTCGGGCGCAGTGAAATTGCTGGCCGACAAGGTGAATTGCGCCGTCTTGAATGCAGGCGACGGGCGGCATGAACACCCCACGCAGGCGCTTCTGGACGCGCTGACGATCCGCCGCGCCAAGGGCCGCCTGCACCGCCTGAACATCGCGATTTGCGGCGACATCGCCCATAGCCGCGTGGCGCGGTCCAACATCCTGCTTCTAGGCAAGATGGAAAACCGCATTCGCCTGATCGGCCCGCCGACCCTGATGCCGTCCGGCGTCACGGATTGGGGGGTTGAGGTCTATGACGACATGGCCGAGGGGCTGGCAGGCTGCGACGTCGTCATGATGCTTCGCCTGCAAAAAGAACGTATGGACGGCGCCTTCATCCCGTCCGAGCGGGAATACTACCACCGCTTCGGGCTGGACGCGGAAAAGCTGAAGGTCGCCAAGGACGACGCCATCATCATGCACCCCGGCCCGATGAACCGGGGCGTGGAGATCGACGGGCTTCTGGCCGACGACATCAACCGAAGCGTGATCCAGGAGCAGGTGGAAATGGGCGTCGCTGTGCGCATGGCCGCGATGGAGCTGCTGGCCGAGAATTTGCGTGAACGGCGGGCGGCGGCGTGACAGGCGACTACGACTGGACACCGCATTTGCAGGAAGGTGAGGAGGTGCTTTGGCAGGGGCGGCCAGATGGGCGGTTTGTCACATTTTGCTGGCAAGAACTCACATATGCCTTTGCATTCGCTTGGGCCGCCTTTCTCCACTACGGGCTTGGCTTTGAAGGGCAATTCTTCTCAGCTGAAACCGGGCTTGGGCCTGGCGCATTCTTTATGGCATTGATTGTCGCGATTTTTCTCTGGAACCGTTTTTACTCAGATCCGCGGTTACGAAAGAACGAGCGATACGCGATTACCGGCTTCCGTGTTCTGATCATTGATTGCGGAAGGGCTTCGTTAAAGTACTCAGCGAGACTGACACACATGCGAAACGTGTTCCTGTCCGGACGCTTCTTCCCAATCTTGGTTTTCACCCCAAGCTCGAAATTTATCTGGCGCTGTCGCACGCTCGGATTTCTCGACGGTCCGCCGCTATCTTTGACGCAGTTTTTCAACTCTGATGTCATTTTTCGCCTGCCAACAAACGGCGACACTGCCCTCCGCGTGGCGGTTGCCGCAAAACAGGATCTCGAAAAACAATGACCCACCTCCACATCTTCGCCCTGAACGAGCCCGTCGCGGTCTCGCATACCAACCTCACCCGCCAGCAAGGTCTGACCCCCGACCTGCCGCCATTGGCTGCGTGGCTTGGCGTGGACAGCCTCGACACCGACGAAATCGAATTGTTCCCGATCAAAGACCTCAGCGACATGGCGTTGAGCGATTACATCAACCTTGCCTTTGCGCCGGAAGACCCGATCCCAAGCGCCATTGTCACCCGGCTCGATGCGCTCGACGGTGCGGTGTTGCTGGTGCCGGAAGACGGCCTTGCCACGCCCCCGAACCCCGGCCCCCAGGCGACGCTGATCGCGTCGCTCCCGCTGGCGCGGGCCGACAATACCGCCAGCCTGCCCAAGGCCAGCACCACGCCGATGCCCAACCCTGCGGCCCCTCGGCATGAAGTTGGCCCGCCTATCGCGCTTTATGCGCTGATCGGCATGGCGATCCTTGCCGCGATCATCGTCTTCGTGGGGTGGCGGTGATGGATCCAACACAAAGTTACACCGCAAACACCCCCTCCGCTGCCCTGCGGCGTGGCGAGCAGGTCACGACCCAATTCCACCCCGACCGCGCCACCTATTGGCGCACCAATGCCTGGATGGCGGCGATTGCCATGGCAATCGGCATGGCAATCCTTTGGCTGATCGGAAACCCCCATGTCTGGACCGGGGCTGTGGGGGGGCTGTTTGCTATTGCGGTGCGCGCCTTCTACCTCGCGTCCGATGAGCTGAAGCAACATTGGGACCTGACGAACCAGCGTCTGCTTGGCCCCGGCGGGCGCGAGGTCGAGCTGGGTCAGATTGCGGAAGTGCGCACCATTTTGGGCATGGTCCAGATCATCACGCAGGCAGGCGACAAGCATCTGATCAAGAACCAGGCTGCGCCGGAACAGGCCATCGCTCAGATCGAGGCCGCACGGGGGGACTTGATCTCGGGCGGCGGCACGGACAGAGACACGCCATGAATGATATGCTTCTGACCAATGCGCGCCTGATTGACCCCGAGGCAGGGACCGAGATCCTCGGCTGGCTGCGGGTCGAGGATGGGATGATCGCCGAGGTGGGCGATGGCCCCCGGACAGGCGGCACGGATTGCGGTGGGCTTTGCCTTGCGCCCGGCATCGTGGATGTCGGCGTGAAGGTGGGCGAGCCCGGAGAGCGGCATAAGGAAAGCTTTCGGACTGCCGGGCTGGCGGCGGCAGCGGGAGGCGTGACTACGATGGTCACCCGGCCAGATACGACGACGCCGATCGACACGCCCGAAGTGCTGGATTTCGTCACTCGGCGCGGGCGCGACCACAGCCTTGTGCGCGTGGCCCCCATGGCCGCGCTGACCCGAGCCCGCGAAGGTCGCGAGATGGTCGAAATCGGCTTCCTGCGGGACGCAGGTGCCGTGGCCTTTTCCGATGGCGACGCGGTCACGACTAACACCAAGGTGCTTTCGCGCTGCATGACTTATGCGCGGTCCTTGGGCGCGCTGATCGTGGGCCACCCGCAAGAGCCGATCCTGAGCGACGGCGCGGCGGTGACCTCGGGCAAATTCGCCTCGCTGCGGGGCCTTCCCACTGTGTCCCCCATGGCTGAACGGATGGGGCTGGAAAGGGATCTGGCGTTGGTGGAGATGACGGGCGTCGCCTACCACGCGGACCAGATCTCCACCGCTGCCGCCCTGCCCGCCCTGATGCGCGCCAAGGCCGCGTTGGACGTGACGGCGGGCGTATCGATCCACCACCTGACGCTGAACGAATTCGACGTGGCCGACTACCGCACCTTCTTCAAGCTCAAGCCCCCCCTGCGCAGCGAAGACGACCGCCAAGCCATGGTGGAGGCCGTGCGCGACGGCACAATCGATATCATCTGTTCCATGCACACGCCCCAGGACGAAGAAAGCAAGCGCCTGCCGTTCGAGGTTGCGGCTTCGGGCGCGGTGGGTTTGGAGACGCTGCTGCCCGCCGCGATGCGTCTGGTGCACTCGGGGCAATTGACCCTGCCCGAGCTGTTTCGGGCGATGTCCCTGAACCCCGCGAGGCGCTTCGGGCAACCCTCCGGGCGGCTCGCAGAAGGCGCACCGGCGGACCTGATCCTCTTTGATCCGGACCTGCCGTTTCAGCTGGACCGCGCGACGCTGCAATCGAAGTCCAAGAACACGCCGTTTGACGCGGCGCGGATGCAGGGGCGCGTGTTGCGCACCTGGGTCGGCGGCACGCGTGTCTTCGAGGCGGTCCCATGATCCCCGTGCCCATGATGCCAGTGATCGAGACTGCCGCCCCGCTCCTCGGGCTGACAGCCCTCCTCGCATATGGGTTGGGGTCGGTGCCCTTTGGCATCGTGATGGCGCGGCTCTTTGGTCTTGGGGATCTGCGCGCGGTGGGTTCTGGCAACATCGGAGCCACGAATGTGCTGCGTACCGGCAACAAGGTGGCTGCGTTTCTGACGCTGGTGCTGGATGCGGGTAAGGGTGCCGCTGCGGTGCTGGTGGCGCGCGCGCTGTTGGGCGAGGACGCCGCGCAACTGGCGGGGTTCGCGGCGTTTCTGGGCCATTGCTTCCCGGTATTTCTGGGCTTCAACGGCGGCAAGGGCGTGGCAACATTCCTGGGCACGCTTATAGCGCTGGCCTGGCCCATCGGGCTGGCGGCCTGCGCCTGTTGGGCCGTGACGGCGGCGCTATTCCGGATGTCGTCGCTGGCGGCCTTGGTGGCGGCCGCCCTCAGCCCCTTGGCGGCGTGGCTCTTGGGTCAGCCCAACACGATGGTCTTCTGCGCAGCCCTTGCCGCGCTGATCTTCATTCGCCACCACGCGAACATCGGCCGCATCGCCCGCGGGACCGAGCCGCGGATCGGCAAGAAAACCTGAGGCCTTACGGGAAAACCTGAGGCCTTACGGGTTTCCTTACCCACGCGTTAATTTCGTTGATTTCGCAACGACCCCACGCAATTGTGCGGAGGAACGAGGGGAGTGGCATATTCAGACCGCTTAGCAACACCCTCGTCGGATAAAAAAGTTCGGACCCTGAAAGGACACCCAAATGGATTTCATGACTGCTGTGAAGCACGTCTTCAGCAATTTCGCCAACTTCAACGGCCGTGCACGCCGGTCAGAGTTCTGGTGGTTTTACTTGTTCACGATCATCTGCAACGTGGCTGCCACCACCATTGACGGCGCGATCGGCATGCCCATCGTTTCGATCGTCGTGATGCTTGGCCTGCTGATCCCCGGCCTTGCCGTGGCAGTGCGCCGGATGCATGACACGGGCCGCTCTGGCTGGTGGATCTTCATCATCCTGATCCCGCTGATCGGCATCATCCTCTATATCTACTGGTTCGTGCAACGCGGCACGGTCGGCCCCAACGCCTACGGTGCAGATCCCTACGACGTTCCCGCCACCGCCTGATTTCCGGTACCCTAGCGACGACAAGCGGCCCGCCCTTCCCGGCGGGCCGTTTTGCGTTTGTCTCGAGTTTTCCCAACATCGTCCTGCCCCTGCCCCACGATTGGCACAATTCGGCGCGAAACCGATCCCAACAGAATTTCGAAGAGTGATAAGGACCTCTGGTATGGGTTTGGGAAAAGCCGTCGTTCGTTGCTATGGCAACATGTTGAACTTCTCCGGTCGTGCACGGCGGGCAGAATACTGGTGGTTCATGCTCTGGATCGTCCTGGCCAGCGTCGCGGCCAGCTTTGCGGCGATCCAATACCTCGCCGCGAACCCAGAGTTCGCAGCCCAGTGGCAAACCGTACAGCAAACAGGCCGCGCCAACCCCGCATTCACAGAAGAAATCCGGTACTACATCGGGTATCTCTTTGCCGCCAACCTGGTGCTCTTCTGGCTGCCTCAGCTTGCCGTGACGATCCGCAGGCTTCACGATACCAACCGCTCCGGCGCCTGGTGGTTCATCCAGTTGGTGCCCCTGATCGGGCCGATCTGGCTGTTTGTGCTGATGTGCCTCCCCGGCACCCACGGCAACAACCGTTTCGGGCCCGATAGCGCCCCGGACCGCAAGCGCGCTCCCCCAGCACATCCCGCCTTCGCAGGCGAGCTGACAGGTGAAGACCGCGACCGCGCTGAAGTGGCGCGCCGCGCCGCCGCCAAGGACTACTACAAGCGCCACGTCCTGCCGTCGATCCAGAACGCCTGACGGCAGCGCAGGCCCCCGCCCGCGCTGTTGACCGGGCCCTGGCCCGGAACCCCAGCGCACACTGGCCGCCCAATCCTTGGGTTTCTAGTAGGAATACTCGGCGTAGATGCGGCTCAGATCCCCGGCCCATTCGCCCGAGTATTTCTCCAACAACTCATCTGCGGGCACCTGTCCCGTCTCGACCGAGTCCTTCAACGCATTCAGGAAATGCGTCTCATCGGGCACCAACCCTCCGGCACCTGGCATGGCGCGTGCCGCCAACCCCGCCTCCGAGATCGCCAGAACCTCACGCGCGAGGTCGTGCATCTTCACCCCGCCCGCTTCCGCCTGAAGCCCGTGGACCGAGGCCTGCACCCGCATCTCGTCGCGCGTTGCCGCGTCAAGGCCCTTGCACAGGTCCCATGCCGCGTCCAACGCGCCCTGATCGTAGGTCAACCCCACCCAGAAAGCTGGCAGCGCGCACAGCCTGCGCCATGGTCCGCCATCGGCGCCGCGCATCTCGATGAACTTCTTCAGGCGCGCCTCGGGGAACAGGGTCGTCAGATGATCGGCCCAATCGCTGAGCGTCGGTTTCTCACCAGGCAACGCGGGAAGTTCCCCTTTCAGGAAGTCGCGGAAGCTTTGCCCCAGCGCGTCCACATAGACCCCATCGCGGTAGACGAAATACATCGGCACATCGAGCGCATATTCCACCCAGGCCTCAAACCCGAAGCCCTCGTCGAAGATGAACGGCACCATTCCGGTTCGATCCGGATCAAGGTCGCGCCACACCCGCGAGCGCCACGATTTGTGGCCGTTCGGGTTGCCATCCAGAAACGGCGAATTCGCAAACAGCGCCGTGGCGACCGGCTGCAACGCCACTGCCACGCGCATTTTCTGCACCATATCCGCCTCGGACGCGAAATCGAGGTTCACCTGAACCGTGCAGGTCCGCCGCATCATGGTCCGGCCCATGGTGCCGACCTTCTGCATATAGGCGTCCATCAGCTTGTAGCGGCCCTTCGGCATCAGCGGCATATCCTCGTGCCGCCAGATCGGTGCGGCGCCAAGGCCGATGAAGTCCACACCAATGATGTCAGCCACTTCGCGCACCTGGCGCAGGTGATCATTCACCTCGTCACAGGTCTGGTGGACCGTCTCCAATGGCGCGCCCGACAGCTCCAGCTGCCCGCCGGGCTCCAGCGAGACATTGGCGCCGTCCTTCTCCAACCCAATGATGTTGTCGCCCTCCATCACGGGCGTCCAGTTGAAGCGGTCGCGCAGACCCTCCAAAACCGCCTTGACCGAACGTTCGCCCTCGTAGGGGATCGGCATTTGGGTATCACGGCAAAAACCGAACTTTTCATGCTCGGTCCCGATACGCCAATCGGCCGTGGGCTTGCAGCCATCCGAAAGATACTCGGCCAATTGGCTGTGATGCTCGATGGGGCCGCCACCGGATTGAGGGATTGACATGGAGGGTCTCCTGGATTTCTGACCCAAGCCGTCGCCCGTGGGGCTTACCGTGTCAAGGCTTGCGGGCGGTCTCTTGCCCACAACCGTTGCGAGCCCTCTGCGCGGCTTTGCACAGAGGCAATCAGCCGGTCTAGGTTGAGGCCCGGCAGCGCGGCAAAGGCATCGAACAACGCATCCGCGCCCGAGGCATCCACCGGGATCACCAGAAGCTGGGTCGCATCCGCCAGCACCCAAGCCGTATCGCCCTTCCGCGTGCGCCGCACCGATAGCACGCTCAGATCGTCCAAAGCCATCGCCCCGCCCGTCTCTGGCCCCATGAAAAGGATGCGGCCCTCGTCGATCTGCACCACGCCGGGCCCGTCGCCGCCGGTGATGAACCGCGCGCGGCGAACGGCAGGCACCATGGCCACCGCGCCAAGGCCGATCAGAACGTATCCAAAACCTGTCACGATCATTCCACCGGGCCGGGCCGCGATCCACAAGCCCAGGGCGATGATGACCGCGGCGACGATGACCTCGCGCCAGCGCGCGACGGCGGCCATGGCTTCTGGCCGAAAAAAGCTCATTCCTGGATCCCCTCGTAGGGCGCTTCCCGGTTCTCGAAAACCATATCGGTGAAATCATGGATCATCCGGGGTTCCCCCAATCCGGCCTTGGAAACCGGCACAAACCACAGTGCGCCGGCATGGGCGAATTGAATGCCTTTGTCCCATGGCTCTGCCCACTCCCACTCTCCGCAGTCGATGACCTGTTTGGCCCGCTCCAACGTGAACACATGATCAAAGATGGTCCCGGCAAAGCGATATCCACGCTCCAACCTCAAGTGCAGGGTCCACCCGCACGGCAACAGCTTGCTGAACCGGGTGTCTTCCCCTATGCCCCCATCAATGCGCCACCCCCGTGCCGCCATCATCGACGGGAACAGCGCCCCCATGTGGAACCCGTCCGTCGCCGAGGGCAGCGCGTCCGGCGCAGCCACGGCCAGCCCATCGATGAATTGCTCCGACATGCTCATACCGTTGAAAAAGACATCGCC
Source organism: Gymnodinialimonas phycosphaerae (assembly GCF_019195455.1). NCBI lineage: Bacteria > Pseudomonadati > Pseudomonadota > Alphaproteobacteria > Rhodobacterales > Paracoccaceae > Gymnodinialimonas > Gymnodinialimonas phycosphaerae. The sequence continues at coordinate 2,736,659 of NZ_JAIMBW010000001.1, forward strand.
CTTGTCCGTAAACGCGCCGCCACCGAACCAGGTGTCGTTCTTCGGATAATAGGCCAGCGCCTTCAGCCAAGGCGCGCGGCTGACCGCCGTCCAGCTCTTGCCGCCGCGACGTGCATAAATGATCATGTGTCGGCCATCGGGTGACAGGTCCGAGCGGTGTTCGTAAATCCGCGCCTTCAGCCATTGACCCAGCTCAACCGTGCCGCTTTCCCGGTCCCACAGGCACGAGGCGACCTGCATCGTCGGCCCGCGACGCAACACCAGAGCCTTGTGGCATTTCGTGGCCGGGATCACATGGAGGCGAGGCGGCGGTGTCTGCCTCATCCCCAATCCCCAACCGCTGCCTGCCATAGCGTCAGCGCTGAAACCGCAGCCGTGTCGGCGCGCAGAATGCGCGGCCCAAGGCTGACCACATGCACGTTCTGCATCGCATGCAACCGCGCCCGCTCCGCGTCCGAAAACCCACCTTCTGGCCCAATCAAAATCGCCGCCGGAGGCGGCGCCGCTGCGAGGACCGTTCGCCCCGCAAGGGGCGATAGGGAGGAGGGGCCGACCGCCGCCTCATCGGCAAACACCAGTGCCCGCGACGCGTCCCACCGGTCCAGCAAGGCTTCCAACGATACAATTTCATCAACCGGAGGCACGAATGTGCCCCCGCATTGCTCTGCCGCTTCCATCGCGTGGGCCTGCAACTTGTCCTGCCTGACACGTTCAGAATTCGTCCGTGCCGTGCGCACCGGACATATCCGCGCCGCCCCCAGTTCCGCCGCCTTCTCGACGATGAAATCCGTGCGTGCCTTCTTGATCGGCGCAAACAGCAGCCAGACGTCGGGCGGCATCTGCAAGGCCGCCGTCTGCTCGGTACAGACCAGGACGCCGCCCCGCTTGCCCTTGGCCGCAACCTCTGCCCGCCACTCTCCGTCCACGCCATTGAACAGCGCCACTTCCGCCCCCACGCCAAGGCGCATCACGTTGAACAGGTAGTTCGCGTGGTCCCGCGACACAGGCACACTTTGCGCCTCCCCCAAGGGGTGATCTACAAAGAGGCGAATTTTGGGACGACTATTCATGGAACGGAACGTATGAGTGCGCAAAGCGATGGGCAAGTAGCGGACGCCGTCTCGGGCAATTGGGTCGACACGCTTGCCCCCAGGTCCACCCGCCCCTACCTGCGCCTGTCGCGCGCCGACCGCCCCATCGGCACCTGGCTGTTGCTTCTGCCCTGTTGGTGGGGCCTGATGCTGGCCATTGCCAGCGCGCCATCCACGGCCGCGCTTTTTGATGCGTGGATCTTCGCTGGATGCGCCGTCGGCGCGTTCCTGATGCGGGGCGCGGGCTGTACCTGGAACGACATCACGGACCGGGACCTTGACGGAGCCGTCGCCCGTACCGCCTCTCGGCCCATTCCCTCGGGGCAAGTTTCGGTCAAAGGGGCCCTTGGCTGGATGGTGATCCAGGCCTTGGTCGCGCTGTGTATCCTGCTGACTTTCAACTGGGCCGCCATCGCCCTTGGCGTGGCCTCCTGCCTGCTGGTGTGCATCTACCCGTTTGCCAAGCGCTTCACGTGGTGGCCGCAGGTATTCCTCGGCCTTGCCTTCAACTGGGGCGCCCTTCTGGCATGGACCGCCCACACCGGCAGCCTGTCACTTGCGCCGGTCCTGCTTTACCTCGGCGGCATCTCCTGGACGCTCTTTTACGATACCATCTACGCCCATCAGGACCGTGAGGATGACGCGCTGATCGGCATCAAATCCACCGCGCGTCTCTTTGGCGGGCATACCAAGTGGTGGCTTCGCCTGTTCCTCATGGCGACGGTGTGCCTACTGGGCGCGGGCGCTGTCGTGGCGCTTTTGCCCCTGCAAAACCCCCTTTCTCTGGTGATCGGCATCCTTGGCGTCTGGGCCATGGGGTGGCATCTGGCGTGGCAGTTGATCCAGCTGGATATCGACGATTCCGACACCTGCATGCGGCTCTTCCGGTCGAACCGGAACGCGGGCCTGATCCCTACGCTGTTTTTTGCCGTCGCCGCACTCGTTTGATTGAAAGCACCCGCGGGACGGGTTACTGCACGACTATATATAGGCCCCGAGCAGGGATCGCGCACAACGTCCATGTTAGATAAAGACCGCATATCCACCCTGGTCGGCCCCGTCTCTTTCGCGGTGGCTGCCGGCTTGGCCATCGTGACGGCGATCGTTGCCGCGCTGGCGATCGAGCGACGCTCGACCGAGGATATCGTCACCTCGCTGGAGGCTGACGGGATCGCTTGGGTGGACGTCTCGGCGAACGGGTTGCAGGTGTTTCTTGACGGCACCGCCCCGGATGAGGCGTCCCGTTTCCGCGCCCAGACCCGCGCCAGCGCGATTGTGGACGCGGACCGGGTGATCAACCGGTTGGAAGTCGCCGCCCTGGACGCCACCGTGGCCCCGCGCTTTTCCCTCGATATGTTGCGCAACAGCGATGGCATCCAACTGATCGGGCTGATCCCCGGCCCCCAGGGCGACGAAGCCTTCGCCGTGGCCGAAGCCATCGCCGATATCGCCGGATCGGCGGACGTGGTGAACATGGTCGAAATGGCGGACCTGGAGGCGCCCGAGACCTGGGAGGCGGCGCTGGCCTACGGGCTGCGCGCGCTGGAGACCCTGCCGCGCGCCAAGGTCACAGTTCTGGCGGACCGCGTCGAGATCGAGGCCGTCGGCGAAACCCGCGAGCAACGCGCCGAATTCATCGCGCGCCTGCAACAGAACCAACCGGCGGGCGTCGAGATCGTCCTCGACATCTCTGCCCCGCGTCCCGTCATCACGCCGTTCACCCTGCGTTTCGTGCGCGATGCCGGTGGCGCCCGGTTCGAGACCTGCACCGCCGACACCCCCGAGACCCGCGACCAGATCGTCGCCGCCGCGCGAGCTGCCGGGATTACCGGCAACGTGCCCTGCACCATCGGTCTTGGCGTGCCGTCGCCGTCCTGGGGCGATGCCGTCGCCACCTCGATCGCGGCCCTTGCGGAACTGGGCGAGGGCAGCGTTACACTGTCGGACGCGGATGTGACCCTGATCGCGGCCCAAGGCACGCCGCAGGAACTTTTCGACACAGTGGTCGGAGAATTGGGCGCCGATCTGCCCGATGTCTTCTCGCTGCAAGCCGTTCTGCCCGAGCCGGAGACGTTGGAAAGCGCCGGGCCCGCGCGGTTCACGGCAACGCTGCACCCCGAAGATGGCGTGCGCTTGCGGGGCCGCTTGCCCAGCGGGGCCGTCGGCGCCTCGGTCCAGGCCTTCGCGACGGCCACGTTCGGGGCAGGGCGAACCGATATCGCGACCCGCGCAGTTGCCGACCTGCCGCAGGGCTGGTCCGTGCGCGTCATGGCGGGCCTCACCGCGCTGTCGCAACTGGAGGACGGCACCCTGACGGTCGAGCCTGACACCCTGCGCCTGTCCGGGCGCACCGGCGATAGCGAGATGATCTCTGCGTTGACCCGCCAGATCTCGGAGGATCTGGGGCCGGGCGTGAACTTCCAGATGGATGTGCGTTATGACGAGGCGCTGGACCCCGTCGCCTCGCAACCCACGCCCGAGCAATGCGAAGCGCGCATCCGCGAGATTCAGGACGAGACCAAGATCACCTTCGATCCCGGCTCGACCGAGATCAACCAAACCGCCGGCGAAGTGCTGGACCGCATCGCCGAGATCCTGCCCGATTGCATGCATGTGCGCATGGAGATCGGCGGGCATACCGATGCGCAGGGGGGCGAGGACATGAACCTGAACCTCAGCCAGGCGCGCGCCGATGCGGTGCTGAACGGGCTGCTGGCGCGCGGTGTGCTGGTCTCGAACCTGACGGCGCAGGGCTATGGCGAAAGCCAACCCATCGCCGACAACGAAACCGAAGACGGGCGCGAGCAGAACCGCCGCATCGACTTCCGGCTGCTGGCCACCGCCGAGGTGGCCGAGGTGGCCGCCGACGCCGACGACCAGCCCCGCACGCGCGCAGGCATTCTCGCCCAAGGGGCCATCGCGGATTGGCCGTTTGAAATCACCCCCTTGCCCCGTCCGGAGCCACCGGATGGAAACTAGATTACAGTCCGGGGGCGCGTTGCCCTCAATGCAGAAAGCGAAGGCCCCATGAACCGGCTCGAATTCATCATCGCCATCGCCATTATTCTTTTCGTGGCTTTTGCCCTCGGGTGGTTGGCCCATTGGCTGGTGACACGGTTCAACCAGGTGTCCTCGGCCGATCTGGGCGAGATGGAGAACCTCGCGCGCGCCCTGCACGACGCCGAGGAAACCCGGGATCAGGCGATTGCCTATCTGCAGCAGCGGGAGGGAGAGCTGACCAACCAACTCAGCCAGACCGAGGCGGAATTGCGCGCCGCCATGGACGGACTGCGAGAGGCCCGCACGGAATCCGAAGAGCTTCGGAACTACGTGGAATCGATCAACCAGAACACCTGAACGACCGCTTTGGGCGTCTGTTGCCTTTGCGGGACTGCGCTTTTTCCGCGCGACGCGGGCTTACCACCGATCCAGGGCGGCCTCATCCTCATCTTTTGCAGCGACCCAATCGGCGCCCCGCGCCGTGATCTCACGCTTCCAGAACGGCGCCCGGGACTTCAGGTAATCCATCAGGAACTCCGCCCCCTGGAACGCATCCGCCCGATGTTTCGAGGCGGTGGCAACCATCATGATGACCTCGCCCGGCGCCAGCCGTCCGTGGCGGTGGATGACCATGGCGTCTGTCAGCTTGAACCGTTCCATCGCTTCGGCGCGGATATCACTGAGCGCGCGTTCCGTCATGCCGGGGTAGTGCTCGATCTCCATGGCGACCATATCTCCATCAGCCACATCGCGGGTGACCCCGGTGAAGCTGACAATCGCACCGGCGCCCGCCGCCGCTTCAGAGAACGCGTTCAACGCGGCCCCCTGATCAAACGGCTCGGCATGGACGTGTACGTGCTCGGCCATGGGCCTCAGCCCCCGGTCATCGGCGGGAACAGCGCCACTTCGCGCGCGCCCTCCAGGGACGCGTCAAAGCTCACCAACTGCTGGTCGACGGCCGCGCGCACCGATTTCAGGTCCGACAGGGCAAAGGCATGGGCATCAGAGCGCGTCTTCAGTTCTTCGATCAACTCGGCCACCGTGGTGGCCTGGGTTTCGACCACTTCATGGCCGGTGCCGATCCGTTCGCGAAGCCAGGCAAAGTAGCGCAGATCCATCAGGGGTCCTCCTGCAAGAAAGGGCGGGCTTTCATGAAATAGTCGAGGCCGGTGACGGCGGTCAAAACGGCGGCGAGCCACAGCAGGATGAGCCCGACGATGCCGCTCCAGAAGGAACCGAATTCGATCCAGAACAGGCCGAATTCATCGGCGATGTCGCCCGCCAGGATAGCTTCGAACAGGGTCGCATCCATACCTATGGTCAACGCCCATAGGTAATGGGTGAACAGGCCCCAGCAAAACAGCAAGCCGATGGCGACCATTTGCAACGTCGTCTTCCACTTCGCCAGCTTGGTGACCTGCAACGTGCCTGCGTGCGCGCCTAGAAATTCGCGCAGGCCCGATACGAAGATCTCTCGGAACAGGATCACGATCACCGGGATGAGGACGAGGGCGGACCAGCCGTGATCGAGGCTGAGGATGACCAGCAGGACGGCCAGCGCGATCACCACCATGGCCTTGTCGGCGATTGGGTCCAGCATCGCACCGAAGCGGCTTTCCTGCCCCCATTTGCGCGCCAGAAGGCCGTCGAGGTAGTCCGTCATCGACGCGCCCATGAACAAAAACAGGGCCACCCAATCGGCGAAGGGGCGCGGCAGGAAGAGGAAGACAAACCCCACCATCGGCGCCGCGATCAGGCGCACGAGGGTCAGGATATTGGGCACGTTCCATTGCATGGCCTACACCTAGCGTTTGTGCGGGACACTTGCCAGAGGGGATGGGAAGCCCCAGGGGGGCATGCAGGGCGGGTGCTGGGGGGTGTGCAGGGGTGCTCAAGCTTGAGCACCCTACCTAAACCATTGAAACGGAACATTTATCGAAAATTTGTTAACCTTTTGGCAACCACTGGAGCAGGGCCAAAACGTGCCACGGACCGGCGATCAGCCCCCCGCGTGCAGGTCCAGCGTGGCATCCACGCTTGCGCCGCGCGGCACGGCGACGGACAGGGGCTGGCCCGCGTTGTCCGACGCTGTAAATGTCCACTCGCCCTGGGGCAGCAGGAAGACCATCTGGCCATCCGCGGGCACCTCTTGTTCTTGCGTCACGTAGAGCGACGAGACCGCGCGGGGCGGCGGCGTGCCTTCGGCCTGCACCACGAAGGGCTGCGCGCCCGCATTCTGTACATCCAGCCGCACGAGGCCGTAGAGGGTGGGGAAGGTCAGCGTGCGCGCCAGGGTTCCGCCGCCACCGCCGCCTTGGGTGGCGATCGTGTTCATCTCAACGCCGCCGAAACTGACGGTAAACCCAGCCTGAACGCTGCCTTCCAGAAGAAACACGTTGGGGCGGTCATCGACGGGGAAGATCGGGCCAAAACGTTGATTGGGTTCAAAATCCTCGCCGGGTTGGGGGATGTAGGTCTCGAACGCCTCGATCTGGGCGAGGTGGGTGATATCCTCATCACTTTCGCTGAGGATCACCCGCACGGTCAGTTCGGTTTCCGAGGTCAGCTCTTGCAGCGCGTTCAAAGCAAGGCCACCGACAACGACGACAGAGATCACAATGGAGAAGAGCGATTGAAGTTTCATGGGCGGCTTCTTGGCTGTGGGATCTTGAGAGTGTTTACCCGCCACGCGGCGTGTGGGAAGCGGCGGAAAACCCGCCCCCTGATGCCTACGCTTGCCCTACGCTTGCCCTCACGCCTGCCTTCACGCTTGATCATGAAAGAAATCGTAGATCTTCTGGGCCAACCCTTCGGAGACGCCATCCACCGCCGTCAGGTCCGACAGGTTGGCGCGGGCCACCGCCTTGGCGCTGCCGAAATGGGCCAGCAGCGCCCGCTTGCGCGCCGCGCCCACGCCCGGCACATCGTCCAGCGGTGTGGCGGAGACAGCCTTGGAGCGTTTTGCGCGGTGTGCGCCGATGGCAAAGCGGTGTGCCTCGTCACGCATCCGTTGCACGAAATAGAGCACCGGATCATTGCGTTGCAACGCGAAGACAGACTTGCCGGGCACGTAGAATTCTTCCTTGCCCTGATCGCGGTCGATGCCCTTGGCCACGCCGATGAACGGCACGTCATCAACGCCCAATTCATCCATGATCTCTTTCACCGCTGACACCTGCCCCGCGCCGCCGTCGATCAACAGCAGATCCGGCCAGGCCTCGGTTTCGCGGTCCGGGTCTTCCTTCAACAGACGGGCGAAACGGCGGGTGAGCACCTCTTTCATCATCCCGAAGTCATCGCCGGGGGTCAGGCTGTCGCCGCGGATGTTGAACTTGCGGTACTGGGACTTCAGGTACCCTTCCGGCCCCGCCACGATCATCGCGCCCACGGCATGGGCGCCCTGAATGTGGCTGTTGTCATAGACCTCCACGCGCTTGGGCGGGCCATCCAGCCCGAAGGCACCTGCCAAGCCATCCAGCAGCTTGCCCTGCGCCTGGTTCTCGGCCATCCGCCGCCCAAGGCTTTCGCGCGCGTTGCGCCGCGCGCCGTCCACCAGCTCGGCCTTTTCGCCGCGCTGGGGCACAAGGATTTCCACCTTCGCCCCCCGTTTGCCGGAGAGGGCGTCGGCCATCAGGTCCATGGATTCGACGGGATGGGACAGGAGGAGTTGGCGGGGCGGTTCCTTGGTGTCGTAGAACTGGCCCAGGAACGCCTCCAGCACCTCGGGCTCTTCGATGTCGGGGCCCACACGCGGGTAGAAATCGCGGTTGCCCCAGTTCTGGTTGGCGCGGATGAAGAACACCTGCACGCAGGCCTGCCCCCCTTCCATATGCAGCGCGATCACGTCGGCCTCTTTCACGCCCTGCGGGTTGATGCCTTGCGCGCTTTGCACGTTGGTCAACGCCCGGATCCGGTCGCGGAGCGCGGCGGCGCGCTCGAACTCCATGGCTTCCGAGGCCTCTGCCATGGCATCCGCCAACTGACGTTGCAAATCGGTGCTGTCGCCTTTCAGGAACCGCACGGCGTCCTTCACCGAGGCACCGTAATCCGCTTCGCTGATGTGGCCCACGCAAGGCCCGCTACACCGCTTGATCTGATAAAGCAGACAGGGACGCGTGCGGCTTTCGAACACCGCATCGGTGCAATTGCGCAAAAGGAACACGCGCTGCAACTGGTTCAGGGATCGATTAACGGCGCCCGCACTGGCGAAGGGACCGAAGTAGCTGCCCTTCTCTTTCTTCGCGCCCCGGTGCTTCTTGATCTGGGGAAAGGCGTGGGTGTCGGAGACGAGGATGTTGGGGAAGGATTTGTCGTCGCGCAGCAGCACGTTGAACTTGGGCTTGAGCTGCTTGATGAGGTTTTGTTCGAGCAGAAGCGCCTCGGTTTCCGTGCGGGTGGTGAGGAACATCATCGAGGCGGTGTCGCGGATCATCCGCGCGATACGCGGCGAGTGGCCGGAGGGTTTGGCGTAATTGGCGACGCGGCGCTTGAGGGCGCGGGCCTTGCCGACGTAGAGCACCCGCGACTGGCTATCGAGCATGCGGTAGACCCCGGGGCTCATGTCGAGCGTCCGGACATAATCCGCAATTATCTCGTGACCCGGCTTTACCGGCGCGGCGATCTCATTGCGCTGCTCTGCGGAGGCCGCGTCAGCCGTTTTTTCGGTCTCATTTTCCATCGAATGTGACAGTTTTGTGATTCTTTTGCTTGCTGCAATGCGGCGGCGTCCAGATCAAGCCCTTAGCTTTCCACTGTTTGTGTGGATAACCCTGCGGAGAACTCTTTGGCATTGCGGTTTTTCCCTTGTTTTAGGCGGGGTTCTACGATTTGCCTATTTTTTAGGCGAATCTTCAAGCCCTTGTTTTTAAACCGTAAAAACATGTCCTTAATCTCTGAAGTCGTGCCATTAATGATATCTTCATGAAGGTTACCAAAATAGGGGCTCCGGTGGAGAACACTAGTATCCCAAATCACTCTACGCCCAGGACATCCGGCGTTTGCCACGTCAGATGTTGGCCCCCATCCACGCACAAAAGTTGCCCCGTGACCGCTTTTGCCGACAGAAAATACCGCAGCGCCTCCACGATTTCGACCGGGCCTGCGCCGCGCTCCAGAACGGTCGCGGCGCGCTGTGCGGCGAAGTGTTTGGCCGATTGGCGGGCGCCCTGCATCGTGGGGCCGGGGCCGATGGCATTGACACGGCAGCGCGGCGCAAGGGCCTGCGCGGCGGTTTGGGTGAAGGTCCACAGGCCCATCTTGGCAAGGGTGTAGGTCATGAACTCGGGCGTCAATTTGCGAACCCGCTGGTCCACCATGTTCACCACAAGGCCCTGGGCCACGGGCTCTGCGCCCTCATCCATCACCGGGTCTGGCAGCTGCGCCGCCAAGGCCTGGGTCAGCACGAAAGGCGCGCGCAGGTTGGACATCATGTGGGCATCCCACGTGGTCCGCGTGGCGGTTTCGATGTTGTCGTAGTCAAAGACCGAGGCGTTGTTGACCAGCACCTGCACCGGGCCGAGCGCGTCGATGACACGGGGCATCAGGCCCGCCACGGCGTCCTCGTCCAGCAGGTCCGCTTGCAACGCCACGGCCCGCACACCCAAGGCGCGGGCCTCGTCGGCGGTGGCCTCGGCGGCCTCTGCGCTACTGTTGTAATGGATCGCCACGTCGTGACCCTGGGCGGCCAGTTCCAACGCAATCGCGCGACCCAGGCGTTTGGCCGCCCCTGTTACCAATGCTGTCATGTCTCGGAAGCTCCCTAAGCCAAGAGCAGCAAGATATAGCCCACATAAAGCGCAGTGAAAGCCAGACCGACCACGCGGCCCATGCCCCAGCGGAAAAAGACGAACGGCGCCAGAATAAGGGACGCCGCCAGCATGACCCACAGATCAAAGCGCAGGATTTCCGGGTCGACGGGAATGGGCCCCACGAAGACCGCAACACCGATGATTGCCAGAAGGTTGAAGACGTTCGACCCGATCACGTTGCCGATCGCCACGTCCGCCTGACGCCGCAGCGCGGCCATGACCGTGGTGGCCAGTTCCGGCAACGATGTGCCCACCGCCACCAGCGTCAGGCCGATGACCGCATCGCTGATGCCGTATTCCGTCGCAATCGCCGTCGCGCTGTCGATCAGCAGGCTCGCCCCCAGCGGCAGGCCAACCAGACCCAGCACCAGGTAAAGACCGATCTTCCACCACGGCATGTCCGGGTCGGCCTCTTCCAACTCGTCCAGTTCATCCACCGCACCGTTCACGGCCTTGCGGTGCGCGCGGGCCTTGCGCACGGCGTCGCCCAACACGAACGCGAGGCCCGCCAACAAGATGATCCCGTGCCACCAGGTCAGCGGCCCCATGAATGAGAGGGCAATGAAAAGGACCGTGGCGGCCATCATGAACATGTATTCACGCCGGGTGTCGCTGGTGGCGGCGAGGCCTGCCATCAACGCGGGGATGCCGAGGACCAGCAGCACGTTGGCGGTGTTCGACCCCACAACGTTGCCAAGCGCAAGGCCCGGCACACCGTCGAGGATGGATTGGATCGAGATCAGCAACTCAGGCGCCGAGGTGCCGAAGGCCACGATGGTCAGCGATACGATCAGCGCCGGGATGCCCAGTCGCAGCGCAAGGTTCACCGCGCCCTTGACCAATACGTCACCGGCCAGAAGCAGGATCACCAGCCCCAGGACCGCAAACCCGAATTCGTCAATCATTCCCGCCCTCTCGGCAGACACGGCACTTGCCGCCGCGCAGGTTCATCCGCCCGCAGTCGGGGCAGGTACGCGGTTTCGGAAGCGCACCGTTCTGGCGGTTGCGCCCAATGCGCCCGCCCAGCCAATGCAGCTTTCCGAACATCGCCAGAACCGCCATGCCGATCAGGAAAAGGGTGACGATCTTCAACATCACGTCAGCCCGAACCGCGCATACAGCGCGCGCTCCTCCATGCTTTGGTCCAGATCCGCCAAGACCTGCGCCCCAAAGCGCGGGATCAGGGGTTTCTTCGGCTCGTAGGCCGCGAATTTCACTTTCGCGCCGTAGAGTTCTTTCATCTTCGGCACGAGGTGGCCGATGCCATCGGCAAGGCCAAGCTCCACACCCCTGGCCCCGGTCCAGAAAGCGCCGGTAAACATCTCGGGGTCGTCCTTCAGGCGCGTGCCCCGGTGCGTCTTCACATGCTCGATGAACGACGCGTGAATATCCGTCTGCAATGCTTTCAGCCGCTCGATATCCTCGGCCTTTTCCGGCGAGAACGGGTCAAGGATGCTCTTGTTTTCGCCGGCGGTATGAACGCGACGCTCGACGCCCAGCTTGCCCAAGGCCTCCACGAAACCAAAACCCGCCGAGACCACGCCGATGGACCCCACGATCGAGGACGGGTCGACCCAAATGTCATCGGCGGCGCAGGCCAGCCAGTACCCGCCCGAGGCCGCCACATCCTCCACGAAGGCGTGGACCTTCACGTCCTTCTCTTTGGCCAACCGCCGGACGCGCGCGGCGACCAGTGCCGATTGCACCGGCGAGCCGCCGGGCGAATTGATCACCAACGCCACGGCGGCGGGTTTGCCCTTTGAAAAAGCCCTCTCGATTACCGGTGCGAAAGTGGCATCGCTGATGCCCCCGCGCGCGTTAGCCGCAATCGCGCCTTGAAGGCGGATCACGGCAACTTTGGGATCAGAGGAAAGGAAGGGGATAAAACGTTTCATGCAATGCGATGTAGGCGGCTGGGGCCTTGGCAACAAGGCAAGCTGCCATGTTTTCAGCCCCAGTGTTGCGGATCAAGCCCCCTGCACCGGAAGCCGCTGCTCGCCCAGGCCATCGATGCCCAGCCGCATCTCTTGCCCCGCACGCAGGAAGACCTGCGGGCTCTTGCCCAATCCGACGCCGGGAGGCGTGCCGGTGGTGACCACGTCGCCGGGCTCCAACGTCATGAAACGGCTGATGTATTCGACGATGAAATCCGGCTTGAAGATCATCGTGTCGGTGGTGCCGTCCTGCATCCGCTTGCCATCCACCTCCAGCCAGATGGCCCGCCCCGTGGGCGCGCCCAACTCGTCAGGTGTCACCAGCCATGGCCCCATCGGCGCAAAGGTGTCGTGGGATTTGCCCTTGGTCCACTGGCCGCCATGCTCTTGCTGCCACGCACGTTCACTGATGTCGTTGAGGATGAAATAGCCTGCGATATGCGCGGCACCGTCGGTGGTGTTCTTGGCGCGGGTGCCGATGACGAAGGCCAGTTCCGCCTCCCAATCGGTCTTTTCACTGCCCGGTGGCAGGATCACCGGATCATTGGGACCCGAGATCGAGGTGGTGGCTTTCATGAACAGTACCGGTTCCGTCGGGACATCCCATCCGCCCTCGGCGGCATGGTCGGCATAATTCAGGCCCACGCACACCAGCTTGCCCACGCTGCCCACGCAGGGCCCAAGGCGCACGTCACCGGCCAAGGGCAGCGTTTCGGGCGTAATCTCGGGCATGGTGGCCAGCGTGGTGCCATCGATATCGGCCACAACTCCGCTCAGATCGCGGACCTTGCCGTCTGCATCCAAAACGCCGGGCTTCTCTGCGCCCGCCTCACCCCATCTTACAAACTTCATTTCCGTTGGCTCCCTTGCGTTGATCGCGGGCATCATGCTTGGCTCTGGCGGGAACGCCAAGGGGGGAAGCACATGGCCGATATAATCATTCTGGGCGTCTTCGTCGCCGATGCTGCCTACCGGACAGCGCGGATGCCTGCGGTCGGTGAAACACTTTTGGGCACCGGGTTTCAACTTGGCCCCGGCGGCAAAGGCTCCAACCAGGCGGTGGCAGCGGCGAAGGCGGGGGGCGACGTGGCGTTCATCAGCCGGATCGGGGCTGATACTTTCGGGAAGATGGGCCGCGATGTCTGGGCGCAGGCAGGCGTCCAGCCCCTTGTGGTGGAGGACCCGGATGTGCCCACCGGATCGGCCGGGATCTTCATCGAGGAAACGTCGGGCCGCAACGCCATCGTCATCGCGCCGGGAGCTTCCGGGCATTTAAGCGCCACGGACGTGGAAGCCCGCAGCAATGACATCGCGGCCGCGAAGGTCGCCCTGACCCAGCTGGAACAGCCGATGGACGCCGCCGTCCGTTTTCTGGAACTAGCGCGCGCGGGCGGCGTCACCACGATCCTCAACCCAGCGCCCGCAGCAGACTTGCCCGACGGCATGCTGGCGCTTTGCGACTACGTGACCCCGAATGAGACAGAGGCCGAGGCACTTTCCGGCTTGCCGGTCACGTCGGTGGAAGAGGCGCTTGTCGCGGCAAAGGCGCTGCTTGCGGTGGGGGTGCGAAAGGGCGTGGTGATCACCCTGGGCGAGGCCGGGTCGCTTTTCTGGGACGGGGCGCGCGCGATCCACACCAAGGCCATGGATGCAGGGCCCGTCGTCGACACCACCGGGGCGGGCGACGCCTTCAACGGCGCCTTCGCCACCGCACTGGCTGAGGGCTATCCTATTGAAAAAGCGCTACGGTTCGCCACCGCCACCTCTGCGCTTTGCGTCACCAAACACGGCACCGCCGCGTCGATGCCGACGCGCGCTCAGGTCGACGCGCTGCTGTCTTCTGCGTCAAGCGACGACTCGATATCCTTGATATGAGCGTCCAATTCATCGCGGTGCGCGCTTGGCATCTTGTCGACCAGCGTGTCGCGCAAGTCCGGCCATTGCGGCGACTGATAAAGGAACCGCATCCGGTGATAATGCAGGATCACCGCGTCCGGTGTCTGGCTGTAATCCATCCGGTGTGACAGCGAGTAATTGTGTAGCTCGTCCAGTACCCGCGTCTTGTAGCCAAACCGCTTCATCGTCAGCGGGAGGGTGATCTGGTCCAGCCAGGGGCGCTTGTTGGCAATCGCGCAATTCAGGTCAAAATCCAGCGCGGTATCCAGCCAGTGTTCCCCGAAACGTCGTCCATCGTCCTGCTTGGCCTCGGGGAACGCGACAAGGCCTGCATTGAAATAGGGCACGTATTCCAGTTTCGCCCCGCGCAGCAGTTTGACCCGTTCCTTGGGCACCTCCATGTCGAAATGGGCATAGGCCCTTGTCCAGCGGGCGTTCTTGCCGCCCCATGTGGGCCGCCCCTCAGGCGCGGCGGCGCAGGTGTCCGGCGCAAGGTCCATGAACTCCGCCAGGGACGCCGTGCAGGCCATATCCGTGTCGAGGAATACCGAATGCGTCGCGCCCCGGTCATCGCAGGCGGCCACGATCTTGTTGCCGTGAGGATAGGGCTTTTTCCACTTCGGCGGCGCACTCAGCGTCCGCAATTCCACCCCGCAGACCTCATAGATCGCGTGGGTGATATCGCGCATCTCGGCGCGGTTCGGAGCCGTGGCATAGGCGACTTGCCTGACCCGCGCATCACCCTCATGGGCCTTGGCAAGCGAGGCCGACAGGAGCCACGATTGCTTTTCCAGCCGATAGCCATCGGCGACATAGAATAGCGCTAGGGACTTGGGGTCACTCATGGCGGTTTTCCGCATCTGCTGCTCGGGCGTTACCTTGCCCGCAAACGGCACATCGCGCCAGCCTCAGACCTCCAGATCGACGACAAAGATCCCGTCCGCGCCATTCTTGCACGACGCCACCAACAGCGCCCCCGCGCGCTGGTGCGTCGGGTTGGCAGCATAGGTGTCCAGCGCGGTCTTGTCGGTGAAGGTGCAGAGAAACCCGTAGGGATACCGCTCGGACTTGTTTTCAAAATCGCGGTTGGGGCCATGGCGGAATTCTTTCAGGCCGGGAAGATCGGGCGCGAGGGTTTCCAGGATCGCCATCGCCTCCTTGATCGCGGGCATTGCGTCCGGCCCGTCGGGCTCCAACATCACCAAGTGATATAGCATTGGTATACCCCCTCCGGGTTCAAGTGACCAAAATCGCGCGAAAGTCATTCACATTGGTCAGTGTGGGCCCCGTCACGACCTGATCACCTATGAAGGCGAAAAAGCTGTGCGCATCGTTGGTGGCCAGCGCATTCTGTGGCGTCAGCGTGGTCGCCTTGCCCAACGTATCCGGCCCGATCACCGCCCCCGCAACCTCTGCCGCGCCATCGACGCCGTCGGTGTCGCAAGCAATGGCGTGGATATTTGCATGGCCGTCCAACGCGATAGCCAGAGCCAAAGCATATTCCGCGTTGGGCCCACCTACACCGTCACCCCGACGCGTTACGGTCAACTCTCCGCCCGAAAGGATCACCGTGCCAGGGGCTGCCTTGATGGCAATTTCCGCATGGGCGGCCGCGACATCCCGCGCCTCTCCCTCAATGGAATCTCCGAGCATTTCAACGGCGTACCCGGCGTCACGCGCCAAGGTCGCCGCCGCTTCCAGGGATTGCGACGGAGCGGCGTAGATCACGTTTTCTGTTCGCGTTAACCGGGGGTCATCCGGCAGCACCGGGTCGCCCCCCTTCTGCAAGTACGCCTTGATCGACGGCGCAGGCGTCACACCCCATTTTTCCAATGCCTTCAGCGCTCTGGCAGCACTCCCCTTGTGCCCGACCGTCGGCCCGCTGGCGATATCGCCGGGATCGTCCCCGGGCACGTCAGAGATCATCAGCGCCAGCATCCGCGCCGGGTACGCCGCCGCCGCCAACCGCCCGCCCTTCACGGCGGATATCTCTTTTCGAATGCCGTTGATCGTGCCAATCGGCGCGCCCGAGGCCAGAAGTCCAGCCGTCAGGTCCTGTTTTTCGGCCAAAGTTACCCCCTCGACCGGCGCGCACAGCAGCGCCGATCCGCCGCCCGAGATCAGCGCGAGGACGAAATCCCCCTCTCCCACCGTGTCCAACAGTGCCAGCATCCTTTGCGTCGCGGCCACGCCCGCAGTGTCCGGGACCGGATGCGAAGCCTCCACGATTTCAATGCCTTGGCAGGGTCGCGCGTAGCCGTATCGCGTGATCACCAGCCCCTCGCAGGGGCCCCACTCTGCCTCCACCGCCTCTGCCATGCGGGCGCTGGCCTTGCCCGCGCCGATCACCACGACGCGGCCCTCGGGCTTTGGCGGCAAGGCGCTGGCGAGCGATTGCATCGGGTCCGCAACCGCTACGGCGCGATCAAACAGACCTCGCAAAAAATCATCTGGCGTCATGGGTTTCGCCCCGTGCTGGAGGTCCGGGCCACAAGATCCACCGGGGCGCGATATTCGGGCGGCGGCGTCACGCCATCCTGCATCCACGCCAACAGACCATCCGCCACGCCCTTGGCAAAGCCCTCGATATCGCAGGCGACCGAAGAGAGTTGCGGCCAGACCTGCGCACAATCCTCGATGTCATCAAATCCCACGAGGCGGAAGTCGCGGCCCAATTCCACGCCTTCGCGTGCAAAGCCCGACAGCATCCCCAAGGCCACCAAGTCGTTGAAACATATGGCCGCGTCGACGTCCTTGGACAGGGCGTGCACCGCCTCCACCCCAAACCCGCGTGAGCTACGGCCATGCAGCGTGAACGGCTCCGCTCCTGCGCGCTTGATCTCGGCGAGGTAGCCGGACTTGCGCTCTTCCGTGATCGCGCGGCCTTCCATGCCGCCAACGAACGCGATGCGCTTGGCTCCTTGGTTCATCAGGTGCCGTGTCGCGCGCGCGGATCCCGCCGCGTAGTCGAAGGACGCGAAGGGAAAGAGGCCCGTGCGCGGGTCGGTTTTGCGCAGGACCTGCATCGCGGGAATGCCCGCGCGCTCCACCTGGTCAAAGGCATCGCCGCTTTCGTCATAAGCCGGAGAAACGACCAGCGCCGAGACGCCGTGCTCAATCATGGACCCCATCAATTTCGCTTGCAAATCAGCATCTTCGTCGCTGTTCGCGATCACCGTCGCATAGCCTTTCGCGGCCAGTGTCATCTGTAGGACCGTCGCGAATTCGGTGAAGAACGGGTTGCGCAGATCGTTGATCACCAACCCCACCAGCCCTGCCGATTGTGACCGCATCTGCGCTGCCGCACGGTTGTAGACGTAGCCGATTTCGGCCATCGCGGCGCGCACGGCTTCGCGCGTCTCGGACTTCACTTGCTTGGAATTCTGCAAGACGAGAGACACGGTCGATTTCGACACGCCCGCACGGGCGGCGACATCCAGGATGGTGGGGCGGCGGGTCATTATTCAGGCTTACCCCTCGATGCCGTGAAGCGCCAGAAGGTTGCCCATTCGGGCAGTTGCGCGCCCCGGATCCGTCAACAGGCGCGCTTGATCCGCAAGGCGGAAGACTTCCGCGAAGTGGCTGATTTCGCGAGACGATTGGAAGCCCCCCGGCATAATGAAATGCGACTGCGTGCCGTTAAGCCAGGACAGGAACGCGATGCCCGCCTTGTAGTATTGCGTGGGCGCTTTGAAGATCTCGCGGCTCAGCGGGACGGTGGGGGCCAGCAACGCATGATAGGTTTCCCGGTCGCCTTGGGCGAGGGCCTCCAACGCCTGTGACGCGGCGGGGGCGATGGCGGCAAAGATGCCCAGAAGCGCGTGGGAATGATGGGGGCCGTCCCCTTCGATCAGGGGCGCATAGTTGAAATCATCCCCGGTATAGAGACGGACGCCCTTGGGCAGGCGCGCGCGGAAGCCTTCCTCATGTGATTGATCCAAAAGGGATATCTTGATGCCATCGATCTTGTCGGAATGGCGGGTCACAAGGTCCAGAACGAGGTCGTTGACCGTGGCAAGGTCCGATGCCCCCCAGTATCCGGCCAGCGCGGGGTCGAACATCTCGCCCAACCAATGCAGGATTACCGGCGCTGCGGCCTGCGTGATGAGGTGGTCATAGACCTCGAAATATGCCTCCGGCCCCGCGTTCAGCGCGGGCAAGGCGCGGGTGGCCATCAAGATGACCTGCCCGCCCGCGGCCTCGATCGCCTCCATCTGCGTCTTGTAGGCGGCGATGATCGCGGCCGGGCTGGTCAGCTTTTCCAGCGGAATGTGGTCGGTCCCGGCCCCGCAGGCCACGCGGGGCTTCATCGGATGCGCCTTCGCGGCGCGCATCGTCCGCTCGATCAACTCCTTCGCCGTGGGCCAATCCACCCCCATGCCGCGCTGCGCGGTATCCATCGCCTCTGCCAGGCCGAGCCCTTGATCCCAAAGGCCTTCGCGGAACTTCAGCGTGGCATCCCAATCCACGGCGGGGCGCCCCTGCCAGGGGTCACGTTCGGCCAGCGGATCGCTGACGACATGGGCGGCGGCGAAGGCGGTGCGGGTCAGTGGCACGGACGGGGCGCGTGGGGTCAGAGGCTCTCCCACCAGCGCGTAGTCTTCCAGAGTTCCGGCGTAGGTTGGCAATCGCATGGCTTAAATCCCCTGGTCTTCACGGATCATATCGGCGGCCTTTTCGCCGATCATGATGGTGGGTGCATTGGTGTTGGACGACACGACGCGCGGCATGATGGAGGCGTCGGCCACGCGCAGCCCCTCGACCCCGTTGAATGCCAAGCGCGGTGTGACGACCGCGCTGTCGCCCGCCCCCATGGCGCAGGTTCCGGCGCAGTGATGCGAGGTCTTGGAATGCTGGCAGATGAAGTTGAAATACTCCTCATCCGTGCGCACATCCGGGCCGGGCAGACGCTCGGCCTTGATCATGTGAGACAGGGCCTGCTGCCCAAGGATCTGTTGCGTCAGTTTGAGGCCCCGAATGGACATCTCGCGGTCACGCGGATCGGCGCAATAGTTCGGGTCGATCAACGGCGCTTTCGCCGGGTCGCTGCTGGCCAACCGCACCGATCCGCGTGACCGGGGCCGCAGGTAGCAGGAGTTCAGCGTTACGCCCCCCTCCGGCATGGAGACGACGCCCGCCTCGATCCCGGTGCCAAGGCCAAGGTGGAATTGCAAATCGGGCGACCGCGCATCGGGGTCGGCGTACCAGAACCCCCCGGTTTCAAAGAGGCTAGACGCCACAGGGCCCTTTTTAGTCAACAGGTATTTCATGCCCGCCAGCACGCTGAGGTGCGGTTTGGCGAAGCGGTCATAGGTATGCGGGCCCGAGACTTCTGCAATGCAATAGAGGTCCAGATGATCCTGCAAATTTGCCCCTACCTGCGGCTGATCCAGCACCACGTCGATCCCAAGTTCTTGTAGATGATCCGCCGGGCCAATCCCCGACAACTGCAACAGGCGCGGCGAGCCGATCGCCCCGCTGCACAGCACCACCTCCCGCTCTGCCGTGATCCGCGTGCCGTCCAGCATCTCGACACCCACCGCGCGGCCCTGCTCGACCACGATCCGCCGAACATTGGCGCGCAGCTTCACGGTCAGGTTCTTGCGGCCCCGGTTTGGGTGCAGGAACGCCATCGCCGACGACGACCGACGCGCGTTCTTTTGTGTCAACTGATAGTAGGCCGCGCCTTCCTGCACCTCTCCTGTCACATCCTCGTTGAAGGGAATGCCAAGGGCCTTTGCCGCCTCGAAATACGCCTCGCAGATCGGCAACGGGGCGGCAGGTTTCGACACGCCAAGGGGGCCGTCCTGGCCGTGGTAGCGACCTGCGTAGGTGTCGTTGCCTTCGGACTTGCGGAAGTAGGGGAGAACATCCTCATAGCTCCACCCTTCACACCCTAATTGCCGCCATTCGTCGTAATCCAGCGGGTGGCCGCGCGTGTAGATCTGCGCGTTGATGGCAGAGCCGCCGCCGATGACCTTGGCCTGCGTGTAGGTGAAAACCTTGCCCTGCATGTGGGTTTGCGGCGTCGTGCTCCAACCCCAGGACGCGATGCCCTTGGTCATTTTCGCAAAGCCTGCGGGCAGGTGGAAGAACGGGTGGCGGTCGGAGCCGCCGGCCTCCAGCAAGCACACTCGCACGTCAGGGTTCTCGGACAGGCGCGAGGCAATGACGGACCCTGCGCTGCCACCGCCGATGATGATGAAATCGTAACCCTCAGCCATGGGAATGCCTCAAAATGTCTGGATGGACAGGCCGCCATCCACGGGGATTTGCGCGCCGGTGGCGAAGGCGAAATCCCCGCGCGCCAAGGGCACGACGACGTCGGCAATATCGCGCGGCGTGCCCCAGCGGCCAGCGGGGACGGTATCGGGGATCGTGCTGTCATAGCGGTCGGCCACGGGGGCCGTCATCGGTGATTGGATGATGCCGGGGCGGATATCGAAGACGCCGATGTTGTGCGGCGCGAGGCGTTCGGCGAAGGCGCGTGCGGCCATGGCGGTGGCGGTTTTGGAGATGCAGTATTCCACCCGGTTGGGGCTGAGGACTGACGCGTTGACCGAGGTGATGAAGGTGATGGAGCGGTAGGGCGCGGCGGGCAATTCCAGCATCCGCCGTGCCACCTGCTGCGCCAGAAAGACCGCGCCTCGGGTGTTGACGGAAAGGCAGCGGTCAAAGCTTTCCGGCGTCATATCAAGCACATCACCCCGCGCCATTGCCCCCACGCCCGCGTTGGAGATCAACGTCGTGATGGGCCCCACGGCGTCCAGAAGCGCCGGAATGGCGTCAATGTGGCGCACGTCGTGCTGGTGGTAACTGGCCTCGAACGGCATCTGAGCCGTGGCCGCATCAGAGGCCACCGCAATTTCCCATCCCGCCGCGTGCAGGGCCGTCGCAATGCCAAGGCCAATGCCCTGCTGGCCCCCTGTAATAAGCGCTTTCATGGAGTTTCCTTCAGATGATCTGCCTGCCGCAAAGCCAGTGCGGCGATGGTCAGGGACGGGTTGACTGCCGCCGATGTCGGCAGCAGCGAAGCGTCGCAGATGTAGAGGTTCGGATGGTCATGGGTGCGCCCCATCGGATCGCATACGGAGGTCGCGGGATCGTCCCCGATCCGCGCCGTTCCGCATTGGTGCGAGGGCGTGCGACGGTCGAAGGCCTTGGACAGAACCACCGGGAAGCCCACCCGTTTCAACGTCGCCTTCAGCTTCGCAACCAGCGCCAGATGCGCCTTCCAGTTGGAGCGTTTCCAATCCAACACGATGTCATCCCCGCGCACGCTTACGCGGCTGTCGGGGTTCGGCAGATCCTCGGACATGGCGTAGAAATCGATCGCACGCCCCGCGATCAGCCGGGCCAGCGGCATCGGCAGCCCGGTTTGCGCCGCAAGAATAGGCGCAGACACGCGCCCCAGCAGTTGCACGTTGCCCAAGGGCGCGCCGTCCGGGCCGCCCGTCAGGTACCAATCGTTGATCTGAAGCGTCTTTTGGTAGACCGACCGATTGCGCCGCCCGCTCAGGCCCAGAACCGCGCTTGCGTTGTGGTTCATGAAATTGCGCCCCACCTGATCGGACCGGTTCGCCAGCCCGGTCGGATGCGCCTCATCGGCCGAGCGTAGCAGCAACGCCGCCGTGCGGACCGCCCCCGCCGCCAGCACGATGCGCGGTGCAGTCAGGCGCCCGGCAGAGGTCAGCAGCCCCGTGACCCTGTCGCCTTCAACCTCGATCCTGCGGACTTCGACCCCGGTGCGCAGGATCACGTTCGGGTCTTCCAAGGCCGTGACCAGCGCCGCGCTTTCGGCGTCCAGCTTGCCGCCGTTCGTGTCGGGGAAAGCGTCCCACGGGGTCTGCGCACGGCTCAACCATCGCTCCAGGTCGACCGCCAAGGGCAAGGGCGACGGGTGCAGGCCCGCCTTCGTAAGGCGCACCGCAAGGTCCGAGATCTCTGGCTCGTGGGGGACCGGCGGGAACCCGTAGCCGTCATGGGGCGGGTCGGTGGGGTCCATCCCGGATTGTCCGCGCACACGAAACAGCTGTTCAGCGCGGGCGTAGAACGGAGCCAGTGCGTCGTAGGAGACCGGCCATCCGGGCGTGGTGCCCCCGATATGTTGGATCGGGGCGAAATCGGCCTCGCGATAGCGCAACATGACAGCGCCATAGAACTTGGAATTGCCGCCCACGCAGGCGTAATTGCCCGGACTGAAGCGCGCACCATCCGGCGTCAGCCAAGTCTCATCGGGGCGATAGTGGCCGTCGCGGAAAATCGCGACAGGGTCGCGCGCTTCCGGGCTGTCGTGCAAAAGCTGCCCGCGCTCCAGGATCAGTACGCGCAAGCCCGACCCTGCCAATCCGGCGGCCAATGTCGCCCCGCCCATGCCGGAGCCTACGATGATGATATCCGCGTCGGTCATTACCCTCTCAGCAATACATTTGGAACGTTCCAATTCCAAGTCAAAAAGCACGCGGGCCGCTCGGGGCGCGGTCACACCAGTAGTTACGAAAAAACTACAGGTTTACTACAGGACGACGACACGGATTTTTCAGGCAATCCGGGCTTGGGACGTGGGGTCGAACAGAACCGCCTTGTCCATGTTCACCGCGAATTCGAACGGTTGGTTCGGGTGCACGTCGGCATCGGCACGCATCCGCGCGATGCAATCCTTTCCCGACAGCGTGGTGCTGACGAAGGTGTCCGCCCCAGCAGGTTCCGTTATACTGACCGTGTTGGTCATCATCTGGATGTTGCGCGCGTTTCGGTCAGCGCCCTCGGGGTCTGTGATCGCCTCGGGCCGGACGCCAAGCATCACCTTTTTGTCGACGTAAGCTCGGTAGGCCTCGGGCGCATCCTCGATGCGAAGCGCCACATCCGCCCCCTCGGCCCCGGTGAACTGCGCATGCAGCGCGCCGTTCATTTCCACCAGTGTGGCGTCGAGCACATTCATTGCGGGCGAGCCCATGAAGGTCGCTACAAACAGGTTGGCAGGGTTGTCGTAGATCTCTTTGGGGGTGCCAAGCTGCTGGACGTAGCCGTCATACATGACAGCGATCCGGGTCGAAAGCGTCATCGCCTCGATCTGGTCGTGGGTCACGTAAACGATTGTTGTGCCAAGCTTTTGGTGCAGCTTCTTGATCTCGGTCCGCATGTCGACACGCAGTTTCGCGTCAAGGTTGGACAGCGGTTCATCGAAGAGGAAGACATCCGGGTCCCGCACCAAGGCGCGGCCCATGGCTACGCGCTGGCGTTGTCCGCCGGAAAGCTGACCGGGCTTGCGCTTCAGCAGGTCTTCGATCTGCAACAGTTTGGCGACATCGGCCATGGCCTTGTCGCGTTCAGGTTTCGGCGTGCCCTGCATCTCCAGCCCGAAAGTGATATTCTGGCCCACGGTCATGTTCGGGTAGAGGGCGTAGCTTTGGAACACCATCGCGATGTTGCGCTTGGAGGGCGTGACGTCATTGACGACCCGGTCCTTGATGGCGATCTCTCCGCTGGTGATCCCCTCCAACCCCGCGATCATGTTGAGTAGCGTGGACTTGCCACAGCCCGAGGGGCCAACGAGAACAAGGAATTCCCCCTCTTGCACCTGGATGTCGACCTTATGCAGAACCTCCACCGCGCCGTAGGATTTGGTGACGTTGTTGATGTCTAGAAAACCCATGGGACTTATCCTTTGACCGAGCCAGCCATCAGGCCACGGACGAAATATCGACCGGCCACGATGTAGACGAGAAGGGTTGGAGCGGCAGCCATGATGGCGCCTGCAAAGTGGACGTTATACTCGCGCACGCCGGTGCTTGAGTTGACGAGGTTGTTGAGCGCTACCGTCATCGGTGCCGCCCCACCTGACGCGAAGGACGCGCCGAAGAGGAAGTCGTTCCAGATGTTGGTGAACTGCCAGATGCAGCAGACGGCGATGATCGGGCCGGAGCTTGGCAACATGATGCGCCAGAAGATCTGGAAGAAGCCCGCCCCATCGATCTGGGCCGCGCGCACCAGTTCGGTCGGGAAAGCGGCATAGTAGTTGCGGAAGTAGAGCGTGGAGAAGCCGATACCGTAGACCACGTGGACCAGGATCAACCCGTAGGTGGTGCCCGAGATGTTCAGGATACCCAGGATCCGTGCCATCGGGATCAGGACGATCTGGAAGGGGATGAAGCAGGAAAACAGCAAGAGCCCGAAGATCCACGTCGCGCCCCGGAAGTGCCATTTGGTCAGCACGTAGCCGTTCAGCGCCCCCGCGATGGTCGAGATCGCGACCGCAGGCACCGCCATGGCGATGGAGTTGATGAAATAGGGGCGCAGGCCCGTCGGCTCTACCCCGATCTGTGCCGTGGACCAGGCCGATAGCCATGGCTCGATCGTCCATTGCTGCGGCAGGGCGATCATGTTGCCGCCGGTGATTTCCTCCAGCGGTTTGAGGGAGTTCACCAGCATGATCCCGAAGGGCAGCAGGTAGAACAGTGCAAACAGGAGCAGCACGAGGTAGATGAAAGTGCGCGCGACCTTGGAGGTCTTGATGGCGCTGTCGGCAGAAGCGATGGCCATTATTTCTTCTCCCTCAACTCGGCATAGAGGTAAGGCACCATGATCGCCGCAATCGTCATCAACATGATGACGGCGGACGACGCGCCGATGCCCATCTGGTTGCGGGTGAAGGTGTAGGAGTACATGAACGTGGCAGGCAGCGCCGTGGCGTTGCCGGGGCCGCCGCCGGTCAGCGCGATGACCAAGTCGTAGGACTTGATGGCAAGGTGGCTGAGGATCACGAAGGCGCTCAGGAACGCGGGCCGAAGTTGCGGCAGGATGATCCGGCGGTACATCTGGAATGTCGACGCGCCGTCCATCTGGGCAGCTTTCAGGATTTCGTTGTCTATGCCCCGCAGACCGGCAAGGAACATCGCCATGACGAAGCCCGAGGATTGCCAGACGGCGGCAATGACGATGGTGTAAATCGCCATCTCGCGGTCCTTGATCCAATTAAACTCGAAACTGGCCCAGCCCCACAGGTGCATCGTGTTCTCGATGCCAATGGCAGGGTCGAGAAACCATTTCCACGCCGTGCCCGTCACGATGAATGACAGCGCCATGGGGTAGAGGAAGATTGGGCGCAGCAGCCCTTCGCCACGAATCTTCTGGTCCAGCAAGATCGCGAGCATCAAGCCGATGATCGTGCAAATGATGATGTAAAGTGAGGCGAAGATCGCCAGGTTGGTGACGGCCGTGTCCCATTCGCGGATGCGGAACAGACGCTCGTAATTCTGGAAGCCCACAAGATCGAAGCTCGGCAACATGCGCGAGCCGGTGAAGCTGAGGTAGACCGTGAAGGCGATGAAGCCGTAGACGAAAATCACCATCACCGCGAAGGACGGCGCGAGCACGATCTTTGGCAGCCAGTTCTGAAGGCGTGTGCGGAAGTCCGCGCCCCCTAACATGGGATCGGTAGCGGCCATGGGGCCTCTCCTTGCGGTCTGGACGGGATGGTTGAGAAGGGTGGACCGGCCCACGATCGGGGCCGGTCCGGGACCTACTTATTGAGCAAGCTCGACAGCGGTGACCATCTCGGCCGCGGCGGTTTCCGCATCGTACTCACCGTTGAAATGCGCGGTGATCACGTCGTACATCGCGTTCTGGACGGACGGAGGGTTGGCGTGGCCGTGGGCCATGGAGCCGAACAGCGTGCCCGCTTCACCGGCGGCTGCCAGATCGGCCATGGCCGCCTGACCACAGGCATCGAACGCAGAGGCGTCGATGTCAGTGCGCGCAGGGGCCGAGCCTTTGACCACGTTGAACGCGATCTGGAACTCAGGCGACATCACGGCAGAGGCCATGGCGACTTGCGAGGCCTGATCGCCTTCGTCCGCGACGTTGAACATCGCGAACTGGTCCGAGTTGAACGTCACGGTGCCCTCGGTCCCGGGTACGCGGAAGCACTGGAATTCCTCGCCGGCTGTGAGGCCCGCGTTGACGAATTCACCCTTCGCCCAGTCACCCATGATCTGGAACAACGCTTCGCCGTTGATCACCATGGCCGAGGCCAGGTTCCAGTCGCGGCCCGAGAAGTTGTCGTCCACGAAACCGCGTAGAGTGGCCATCCGCTCGAACGCCTCGACCATCTGGGAACCGCCAAGTGCGTCCGGGTCCAACTCGACCATCGCGGCCTGATAGAACTCGGGCCCGCCGACGCCCATCACCATCGAATCGAAGATGGTAGCGTCCTGCCAGGCCTGACCTCCGTGCGCCAGCGCGGTGTAGCCCGCGTCCGCAGCGGTCTGCATTGCGGCAACAAAGTCTTCCCAGGTGCCGGGCTGTTCGATGCCAAGCTCTTCCATCAGCGCGGTGTTGGCCCAAACCCAGTTGGTGGAGTGGACGTTGACCGGCGCGGCAACCCAGTTGCCTTCGTACGTAGAGAACCGCTGAAGCGCCTCGGGCACAACTTCGTTCCAGTTCTGCTCTTCTGCCAAGGCGTTTAGATCAGCCAGCGCACCTTCGGCGGCCCAGTCCTGGATCGAGAAGCCAAGCATCTGCACGGCGGTGGGCGGGTCGCCTGCGGTCACACGCGCGCGCAGAACGGTCATGGCGTCAGAGCCACCACCACCGGCGACGGGCATGTCGGTCCAACCGATGCCACCACCGGCCAGATCTTCGCGCAGAACGTTCAGGGCAGCCGCTTCGCCGCCGGACGTCCACCAGTGCAGAACCTCCACATCCTGCGCCTGAGCGGCGGACGTGATCGCCGTCGTGGACAACGCCAGTACGGCCGCGCCCGTGGACAGTTTTTTCATCAAGGTCATTCGATTTCCTCCCAATTGACCAATCCCCTTACCGGGGCTGCATGAATTAAAACGTTATAAATCCCAGTCAAGTCAACCGGAATTTACGCTTTTCGTTTGCAAGTTTCGCCGCAAAGCAGCAAGTTTTGCGGGGTTTTTTCTGCAATGCAGAATGCAAGGCAAGATGAAACACGCTATTGAAACGTTTGAAATCCTGCGCAATATACTTGGCGACACAACCCAAAGGCGATGCCCTCCCATGAGCAGCGATCCCGGTCTGACACAGACAGGCGACAAACCGACGCTGCGCTCTTTGGCGGAGGCGACCGGGTACTCTGTGGCCACGATCAGTCGCGCCTTGGCCGATGATCCGCGAATCGCGGCCAAGACCCGCGCGACCGTGGCGCGTGCTGCCGAAGCGGCGGGCTACGTGCCGGACCGCGCCGCGCGCCGCTTGCGCACCGGGCGCACCCAAGTGGTGACGCTTCTGCTTAATACGGAACATGAATTTCTGGGTTTCACCCATGAATTCCTGTCCGGCATCACCGAGGCCCTGCGCGGCACCGGCTATTCCGTCAATGTTGTACCCGATCACGTGGGGGAAGATCGGTTGGAACCGGTCCGCAACATCCTGCGCAACCAACTGGCCGATGGCATCCTCTTTACCCGAACCGAGGCGTTCGACCCGCGTGTCCGCCTGCTGTTGGAAGCCGATTTTCCCTTCGTCAGCCATGGCCGCACTGAATTCACCACGCCCCATCCCTTCGTGGATTTCGATAACGAGGCCTTCGCGCGCCGTGCCGTGGAACGCCTTGTCGCCAAGGGCCGCAAACGTCTGTCCCTGATCCTGCCCGAGGATCGTTTCACCTTCACCCAACACCTGCGCTACGGCTTCCTCAGCGCCGTGCGCGAGGCAGGGGTGGACTATGAGATCGTCGAAGGTGTCACGCTCGACAGCTCGTCGAGCGATATTGCACGCGCCACGCGAGAAAGCCGCCTGTCTGATACCCCGCCTGACGGCTACGTCTGCGTCGGAGAGGTCACGGCGCTGGTCACGCTTTCGGCGTTGTCCGACAGCGGCGCCGTTCTTGGCCGCGACGCCGACATCTTCGCCAAACGCGCCTCGCCGATCTTCGACAACATCCGCCCCCGCATCGACACGGTCTACGAAGACCTGCGCGGGACTGGGCACAAGATGGCGGAAATGCTTCTGCGCCGTATGGCCGGAGAGCCCTCCGAAGAGCTGACGCATCTGCTGCAGCCGGATTTCGAGCAACTCGGTCACGACAAACCCTGCGATGACGCGACCCAAGGCTGACGGGTGTCGCCGATGCGCATCTGCACGGTCTTCACCTCCAGGAATTCCTCGAGCCCGTAGCGTCCAAGCTCTCGCCCCTGCCCGCTTTCCTTGAAGCCGCCGAAAGGCATTTCCGGGTAGCCGTCCATCCAGGTATTTGTCCAAACCGTCCCGGCATGCACCCTCCGCGCGAAGCTGAGGCAGGTGGACATGTCCTTGGACCACACCCCCGCAGAAAGGCCGTAAGTCGCGCCATTGCACAGGCGTAACGCCTCATCGAGGGTCTTGAAGGTCAGCACGGCCAGCACCGGCCCGAAGACTTCATCACACGCGATGGGCATGTCGGGGCGCAGGTCTGTCACGACCGTGGGCTGATAGAATTGTGGCCCCACGCCGTCTACGCCAAAGGCCGCGCCACCGATCGCCACCCGCGCGCCATCGGCAACGGCAGCCTGAACGTAGCCATCGATTTTCGCCATATGCTCGGGCGAGATGATCGCGCCGACTTGCGTGGCCGGGTCCAGGGGATCCCCAAAGGGCACCCGCCGCGACAGGGCCACGACCTTTTCGGTCAGCGCCTCGGCCACGTCCTCATGCACGATGATGCGCGAGCCTGAATTGCAGCATTCGCCCGCGTTGAAGTACACGCCAAAGGTGATCGCATCGGCGGCTTGATCCAGATCCGCATCGGGGAAAATGACCTGAGGGTTCTTGCCGCCCAACTCTAGCGAGACCTTTTTCAGCGTCCCGCTTGCCGCCGCTGAAATCCGCTTGCCCACACCGGTGGAGCCGGTGAAGCTGATCATATCGACGCGGCTGTCCGTGGACAGCACCTCCCCCACCGGGTCGCCAAATCCGAGCACGATATTGAGCACACCCGCAGGCAGGCCCGCTTCAATCAGCAACTCGCCCAGAATGCAGGTCGTGGACGGCGTCAGTTCCGATGGCTTGACCACCGCAGTGCAGCCCGCCGCCAGGGCGAAGGGCAGTTTTTGGGACACGATCAGGAACGGGAAGTTCCAGGGCGTGATCATCGACACGACGCCGATGGGCTCTTTCAAGACGACCCCCAACATGTCCGGCCCAAGGCTGTTGTGGCTGTCGCCGTGAATCATCCGCGCAAGACTGGCCGCATAACGCCAAAGGTCCGCTGCGCCGCCGATCTCGGCCTTGGCCTGGCTGATGGGTTTACCGGATTCGAGCGTTTCCAGCAGGGCAATCCGGTCCAGATCCCGCTCAATCAACTCGGCCACTTTCAGCAGGATCGCCGCCCGTGACGCACCACTTGAGAACGCCCAATCGCCTTGGTCAAACGCAGCGCGCGCCGCTGCAATCGCGGCATGGGCATCGGCCGCGCCGCCTTTGGCGGACGTGCTGACGTGGGTGCCATGGGCGGGCGAATGTCGCTTTGACACCGAGCCATCGGCACTGTCGCACCACGCGCCTGCAATCAGGTGCCGCCCCGTGAACGGCGCGGGGGTCGCAACGCCGGCGGAGGGAATAATCGTCATCTCGGTCATGGGCTAAGTCCCTCGGAAATCGGGTGAGCGTTTCTCGGCGAAGGCGGACACGCCCTCGGCCTTGTCCTCGGTCGCGCCGACCATGCCGCCGCCCAAGGCTTCGATCATCGCATTGCGATCTTCGCCGACCGCCGCGTGGATCTGGTATTTCGCAACCTCATGGGCGCGGGGAGAGGCCTTCATCGCCTCTTTCGCGATGGCGACTGCCGTGGCAAGCGGGTTGTCTGCCACCTCGGCAAACCCCAGCGCCTGCGCCTTTTCCGCCGAGACCCGGCGACCAAACAGCGCCATATCCTTGACGACCGCTTCCGGCAGCAAACGCAACAGCCGTGTGTTGCCGCCCCAGCCTGGCACAATGCCGACCTGGGCTTCAGGCAAGGCCAACGTCGCGCCCGGAGCCATGATCCGCAGGTCCGCGCAGGCGGCCAGTTCGAGCCCGCCGCCAAAGGCGTGGGCTTGCAAGACCGCAATCGTGGGCTTGGACAGGCCTGCCAGACGGTCCAGGATCCTGTGGCCTTCACGCACCCAATGGCGCGCGAAATCGGTAGGAGAAAGCCCGCCCCATCCGCTAATATCCGCGCCCGCACAAAAGGCGCGCTCCCCCTCTGCGGTGATCAGAACGATGCGCACCAGCGGATCCCGTTCGAGGGTCGCGCAGGCATCTTCCAACTGCCCCAGCATCTGCACCGTCAACGCGTTCAGCTTGGACGGGTTATCCAGCGTGATCCGAGCCATGGCCCCGTCGATCGCAAGGTGAATGGCGCTCATACCGGCAATCCCATTGGTTTGTCGCACAACAAGCTCTGCGGCAGGGTGATGGCGTCTTCGGCCACGCTGACGCGGCCTTCGCTGGCGGCGACGATGTCTTTGGCCGGGTCGATACCCGGCATGATCTCGGTGGCCACAAGACCTTGATCTTGCAGGCGCATGACACAACGCTCGGTGATATAAAGCACCTCTGCCCCCCGCGCCCGGGCGCGGCGGCCCGCAAAGGTCACGTGTTCCACGGCCTCGACCATCTTGGTGAACTTGCCGGGCTTGGCGATGTTCAGGCCGCTATCGGTGATTTCAAACTGCGCACCCGCCTCGAAGAATCCGCTGAAAACGATCTTCCTTGCATGGGCCGTGATATCCACGAAGCCGCCGCAGCCCGCCGTGAGGTAGGGCTTTTTGCCAAGCTTGGAGACGTTGACGTTGCCGTCTATGTCGACCTCCATGAACGACAGGAAGCTTACGTCGAACCCGCCGCCTTGGAAGTAGGCGAATTGTTGGGGAGAGGGCACAAAGGCATCCGCGTTGGAGGCACAGCCGAAGGCGAAGCCGGTCAGGGGCATGCCGCCCACAGCCCCCTGCTCAATCGCCCATGTCACCGCGTCGTGGACGCCTTCTTCCAGCAGAATGCGCGGCACCATCGCCGAGATGCCGAAGCCGAGGTTAGCGGTCATCCCGCGGCGCAGTTCCATCGCGGCGCGGCGCGCGATGATCTTCTCCACTCCGTGTTCTGCCAAGGCAAAGCTGCTCCATGGGCGCATCACTTCGCCGGAAATTGCGGGGTCATAGGACGTTTCCGTGGTCTGCTTCTGATCAGGGTCTACCACGATCAGGTCCACCAGATGCCCCGGCACATGCACGTCATGGGGCCGCAGAGACCCCGCCGCCGTCACCCGTTTGACCTGCGCAATCACCAGCCCGCCATGGTTTCGCGTGGCGATCGCCTGATCGAGCCCCCCCAGATACGCGCCCTCGTGCTCATAGGTCAGGTTGCCGTTTTCGTCCGCGGTGGTGGCGCGGATGATGGCAACGTCAGGCACGATATTGGGGAAGTGAAGCCAGGTGTCGCCCGCGAAGTCCACGCGGCTCACGATGGGGGCGGCCTCGGCGCGGGCGTTCATCGCGCAGCCTTCGCGAATCGGGTCCACGAAGGTTTCCAGCCCTACTTGGGTCAAAACGCCCGGGCGGCGCGCGGCGACGTCGCGGTGCATGTCAAAGAGAATGCCGGAGGGCACGTTATAGGCGGCGACGCGGTCATCCACGACCATCTGCCAGATTGCGGGCATCGGCAGGGACGACGGGCCCGAGGGGTAGGAGCCGCCGATGATCCGGGATAGAAGACCGTCCTTGGCGATGTGATCCACGCCTTTAACGCCATACATGTCACCCGCCGCAATGGGGTGGATCGTGGTCAGGTTCCGGGGCGCGCCTTCCAAGTCGAACCGCGCGCCGATGGCCTGCAATACAGCGTCCGGGCAGCCCAAGGCGCTGGAGGAGGATACTGTAACGACAGCGCCATCCTTGATGCGTTTGGCCGCCTCTTGCCCGGATACGATCTTCGACATCTCAGACCCCGCCGTAGTCAACGGCGGTGCGCGTGCCGGTTTCCGCCGCCTTCGCGACAGCCGCCGCTACCGCAAGCGATTTGACCCCATCCACACCGTCCGCCGCAGGGCGGCCTTCGCCCGCGCAGGCCTTCGAGAACAGATCAACAGCCCGGTCGTAGAGGCCGTGGGTGGCATATTCGACAGCCTGTTCACCACCCTCGAACCGCAGCGTGACGTCGCCCACAGGCGCTTGGGTCATCACGCCCCGTGCGATGATCGATCCTTCGGTCCCGTGCACCTCGATCCCCGATCCGGCGAAGCGGTGCGTAAAGCTTTCGTGGGTGTGCACCATCGCGCCAGAGGGCATGGACCAGATGGACATCGCGCTGTCCTCCACCCCCTGCCCCATGCCGCTGGCCGTCTTCATGGCGACCACATCGACAGGGTCCTCGCCCAGATGGAATCGCACGGTATCGGCGTCGTGCACGGTGATATCGGGGATCACCCCGCCGCCCGCGTCCGGGTTGTCGATACGCCAGCCTTGTAGGTGCGGTGGCAGATGAACAGCATGGAAAACGCGGACCGAGAGGACGGTGCCGATGCGGCCCGTCGCGATCAATTCGCGGATCGCCAGATGGCTGCCCGCATTGCGCAGGTGGTGGTTGGTGCCGAAGGTCACATTCGCGGCCTGCGCCGCCTTCACCATGGTCACGGCATCCGCAACGCTCATCGCCAAAGGCTTTTCGCACAGAACGTGTTTGCCCGCGGCAATCGCCGCCATGGCCTGAGGCAGGTGCTTTTCGTTGGTGGTAGAGATGTAGACGGCATCCACCCCGTCCATCGCGGCGTCCAGATCGGTGACGCCTTTGGGGATGTCATGCTTGGCCGCGTAGCTTACCGCGCGGTCAGGGCTAGAGCTGAGGACGGTGGCGATTTCCCCGCCCGAGGCGCGGATCGCACCGATCATGTGTTCCGCCGCAATCGTGCTTGCCCCGATCAGTCCCCAACGCATCGCTCACCTCTTTTGGAACGTTCCTATAGGGAGATAATTGGAACGTTCCACATGCGGAGTCAAGCCTCATCAGGATGCGGCGCAGCTTATGCCCGTTTCAACATCGAACAGATGCGCGGAAGAAGCGTCGATGGCGACCTGAAGCGTGGTCTTCGCCTTGATGTCCACCTGACCCGGCAATTGCATCGCGAAATCGTCCGAGCCTGCAACGGCCCCATAAACGAAGGTCTCTGTGCCAAGCTGCTCCACCGCGCGAACCTGCAAAGGCACACCGGCGCCATCGGCGGGGTTTGCATGACCCGGGCGCACGCCCAGTTCGACCGCTTGGCCCGGGCGGGTGGTGAAACGGCGAACGTCCAGCGCGACCTCAGCCCCGCCTTCGGAGACGAAAACGCCGCCCTCGCCCATCACGCCGCGGATGAAGTTCATCTTGGGCGAGCCTATGAACCCCGCCACAAAGCGGTTGGCGGGGGCGTTGAACAGCTCCAGCGGGGGGCCGAATTGTTCCAGCCGTCCCGCACGCAGAACGGCGATCTTGTCGGCCATGGTCATGGCTTCGACCTGGTCGTGGGTGACGTAGACCATCGTATTGCCAAGGCGTTGATGCAGTTCAGATATCTCGCCGCGTGTGGCGACGCGCAGTTCCGCGTCAAGGTTCGACAATGGCTCGTCAAACAAGAACACGCGCGGTTCTCGCACCACGGCGCGGCCGATGGCGACGCGCTGGCGCTGCCCGCCCGACAGCTGGCCGGGGCGACGGTCGAGGTAATCGTCGATTTGCAACATGCGCGCGGCCTCGGTCACGCGCGTGTCGATCTCGGCCCGGGCCATGCCAATGTTTTCCAGCCCGAAGGACAGGTTATTGCGCACCGACATATGCGGGTACAGGGCGTAGGATTGGAAAACCATCGCCAGCCCACGCTTCGAGGCGGGGACGTGGTTCAGCACCTCGTCGTCAATTGCGATGTCACCGCTGCTGATCTGCTCCAACCCCGCGATCATCCGCAAAAGCGTGGACTTGCCGCAGCCCGAGGGGCCGACGAACACGCAGAACTCGCCGGATTTGACCGTGATATCGACGCCGTGGATCACCTCCACTTCGCCGTAGGCTTTCTTGACGTTTCTGAGTTCGAGTAAAGCCATTGGACTACCTTCTATGCGCTATCGCTTCGCTACTTGAGCGCGGTTACTTCATCCCCGTATTTGCGATGCCGGTGGTGATGTACTTTTGCAGAAACACGAAGACGAGCGTCGTGGGGATCAACGACACGACCGTCATCGCAAGGCGGTAGTGTTCCTGGCTGATATGCTCGCCGCGGAATTCCAGCAGACACAGCTGGATCGTGTAGGCCTCGGTATTCGTGGCGATGGCGACCATGGGGATGATCAGGTCGTTCCAGCGCCAGATGACGGACAGGATGCCAAGGGCCGCGATGGCGGGCAGCGCCAGCGGCAGGACGATGCGCCAATACACCTTCCATTCGGACGCGCTGTCCATGCGCGCGGCCTCCAGCAATTCGTCGGGGATCGTCAGCATGTACTGGCGCAGCAGGAAGACACCGGCGGGCGTTGCCGCGCCCGGGATGATGACCCCCCAGATACTGCCAGAAAGCCCCGTCGCGTTGATTGCCTTGAACACGCCCACCAACGTGATCGTGGCTGGCACCATCAGCGTGGCAAGGATCACCACAAGGAACAGCGTCTGGCCTTTGAAGGTGTATTTCGACAGCGCAAACGCAGCCATGGAGTTGATCAGCAGCGTCATCAGCGTGGCGATGACGGTTACAAGCACGCTATTGGTGATGCAGGTCGCGAAATCAACGTTGACGCCGTAGGCGGTGCCGGTCAGCGGCTCGGAATAATTGCCCCAGGAGGGGGCTATGGTGCGGTTGGCTGTGACCGTTTCCGCAGGCAGCCGCACGACTTGGCTTGCATCACCACGGACGGCACGGCCCGGAAAGAACTCGGACGAGGCATTGGGGTTGGGGATCGCCCATTCCATCACCTCGCCTGTTTCGGGGTGCGGTGCGGTCACGAGGACTTGTGTCACGATGCGGTTGGGCTGATAGGGTTCGACGCCAAGGTATTCGAGGATCAGGCGCCGCTGATCTTCGTTTAGCATCTCGACGACGGCGTCGAGGTCAAACGCCTCCCGCGATTGCGGCGTCAGCGCGGCGTAACGGTTGAGCCAATCGGGCAACCCCTCCTCGGCAATAAGCCTCCTCGCAGCGTTACTGACTTGCCCGAGGTGGGAGCGGAGGGCGTAGAGGGCGTTGCCCTCGAACCCGTTAAGGTAGGCGGTGACGTCGCGGCCCTGTTGCTCGGCCTCGGACAGATCGGACCAGTTCAGCACCCACAGGGGCAGATCGGCGATGACGAAGATCTCTCGGCCATCGGGGCCGTTGACGGTGGCGCGGGCAACGCGGTCGAAATCGCCGGGCAGAAGGGACAGGTCTTGGGATTCAATCTGAAACTGCGATTTGATCGAATTCAGGCCAAGCCAAATGACGGGCACGAGAATGATCAGGAAACCGAAGATCAGGTAGGCGTAGGACAGCCAATCCGTCCAGGTGAGCCGCCCGCGGCCTTGCGTGCGCGACAGGAAATCCCACACCATGCTCATCGCGCGTTCCTGCCTGAAAGGAAGATCTGGATGATCGAGAAGATGGCCAATGCGCCCGCGATGATCAACGAGGCCGTCGCCGCAATACCAAGGCCGTTGGGCGTGGGATTGCCGCGCAGGCCTGCCGTCTCGAAGATATAGGCCACGATGGAGATCCAGCCGACTTGCATGGCGTAAAGCTCTTCAAAGGCCTGAAACGCCTTGATCAACGACAGGACGGTAACGACCAGTAGCGTGGGCATCAGAAGCGGCAGGGTGATCTTGCGCAGCACGCGCCAGGGCGACGCGCCGTCCATCTCGGCGGCTTCATAAAGGTCCGCCGGGATCGCTTGCAGACCCGCCAGCAGGATCAGCATGTAGAAGCCCAGATGCGCCCATGTGAACACGAAGACGGACCAGAACATCGTCCACGCGGGGTCGACCAGCCATTGGATCGGCGCGTCTATCCAGCCCCATTCCATCAGCGTGATCGACAGCACCCCTTGGCGTTTCAGGATCAGGGTCCAAAGGAAGCCCACGACGACGGGCGACAGCATGACAGGGTAGAAGAAGATTGAGCGCCAGAAGCCGCGGGCGATGATGTCGCGGTTCAGGACGAGGGCCGTGATCAGGGAAAACAGCACCATGATCGGAACCTGAAAGATGACGAAGACCGATGTGTCCATAACGGCGCGGTAGAACTGGTCGTCTTCAAGGTTCGGGTTGCCGGTGTCGATTTGGGTCTCGGCCAACAGGCGCTGCCAGTTGTCGGTACCGGCGTAAGGGCGTTCGGCGAAGTTGATGGATTGCCCTTCGGTGAGGCTGAAGCCGACGTTGATAAACAGCGGCGCGAAGGTGAAAATGCCGAAGACCAGAAGGTTGGGCAACAGGAAGAGGTACGGCAACGGCCCATGGCCGCGCATCTTCTGGGCCAACTCGATCGGCCAGCCAAGCACGGCCATGGCCTTCGAGCCGAGGGTGCCGGAGGGGCGGGCAATGACCGCCCCCACGATTAGGTACACAAGAAAAGCCAGCGGCCAGGACGAGCCCGCGAAGGCGTTTTCAATCGCCGTCCACATCGTCCTGGCCCCTGCCCGACCTTATTCCGCGATCTGTGCGGCGACGTCCGCGTCTATGGCGGCCAGCGCGTCATCCAGGCTCATCTCGCCGGTGATGACCTGCGTGATGTAGTCGGGCACGACACCGTAGATCACGAAGTTCTTCGAATAGCCCTGGAAGGTGAAGGCCTGGGGCGTGGTCTCGGCGGAGACGCCGATGGAAGCCGCAAAGGTCGACAGCGCCTGGGCCACCGCCGGGTCCGCGTCACCATAGTCTACGCCAGAGG
Source organism: Gymnodinialimonas phycosphaerae (assembly GCF_019195455.1). NCBI lineage: Bacteria > Pseudomonadati > Pseudomonadota > Alphaproteobacteria > Rhodobacterales > Paracoccaceae > Gymnodinialimonas > Gymnodinialimonas phycosphaerae. The sequence goes on from NZ_JAIMBW010000001.1 coordinate 2,773,248, forward strand.
CCTGCAAGCCCTGATGCGCTGTGATGGAGCGGGTCTCGGCCGCGAAGCGGGCGGCATTCTCTTCCTCGGCGAGGAAGGCCACGAAAGCCGCTGCGGCCTCAGGCACATCGCTGGATTCGAACGCTACGATGCCCGCACCGCCGGGCATCGCACCGCAGCCGCCGGGGCCACAAGGGGCGGGCACCGCACGCCATTCGAAATCAGTGATGTTCTCGGCATAGTTGCCGATCATCCAGGACCCCGACATGTGCATCGCGACCGAACCAGACAGGAACAGCGGCGCCGCATTCTGATAAGCGGTGCCGGTGCCTGCGGGCCAGCCTTCGACAGGCATCAAACCCTGCTCGTGCCAACCGACGAAAGTCGCGGCGAAGGAACGGAAACCGTCATCCACAAGGATAGGCTCGCCTGCATCATCGAAGAAGCCAGCGCCATATGCAAAGGCAGGACCGGCCCAACGGTGGGCGGTGCGGTCCATCGCGAAGACGGCGTCCATGCCAAGGGTTTCCTGTACCCCCCCAAGGGCGACCATCCATTCATCCCAAGTGGCACCGTCGCCGGGGATGTCGACGCCTGCGTCGTCGAACATGGTGACGTTGATATAGGGGCCCGTGACGGTCAGCTCGGTCGGCCAGCCGTAGATGCCGGTATCCTCGCCGCCGGGGGCGCGGTACCACGGCAGAACCGCGCCATAAGCGGATTCCATATAGTCAGCGTCCACATAGGGCGTCAGATCCAGATAATACTGGTTCAACCCTCCAAGGTTTGTCACGCGCGCCACATCTGGGGCTGCGCCCGTTTGCAGCTGGTTTTCAAGCTGGTCGCGGATGATCTCGTAGCCGACGACTTCCATCGCGACGGTGTGGCCGGTGGCGGCCTCAAAATCAGCGGCAATCCCGCCCAGGACGTCACATTCATTGCCGTTCTGGTAGCAAAGGAAGCTGATTTCATCCGCCGAAGCCGCGCCAGCCGCCATCAGAGCGGTCGCAGCACAAGTCAGCCGCAGGGTTTGAAGTTTTGTCATTAGAATCCTCCCATCGGATCTTTATGTGGTTCGTTTGTTCTTGGTCTTTTGGACGACGATAGAAGACATGCGCGTCCGCCGTCCACAGGTTATCGCATCGGCGATTTCTGCGATTTCGGCGGCAACCTCGTTGGGATATATCAATCGTTCCGTATGGAACGTCTTGGCGAAACGTAGAGAGGGGGATGGTAGATCAATGGTAGATCAATCCAGATCTTTCCCCTTCCGGCAATCGGGGCGGAATTCTTGACGGATACCGCTAATTCGCGAATCGACGGCCCTCAGGACGGCAGGTTCGAAAGGGTCAGAAGCACGCGACGCAGTGTTTCGACTTCTATGGGCGTCAGGCCGTCGTGCAGCTTGGCCTCGAACCCTTCGGCCGCGCCGCTGAGGTCCTTGAAGACCCTTAGGCCCGCGGGGGTAAGCGACAGCACCTCGATCCGGCGATCCTGGGGGGTGGGAGTGCGGATCAGGTAGCGCTTGTCCTCCAGCGCGGCGACCGCACGGCTTACCTTGGTTTTGTGGAGCAGCGCCTTTTCGCAGATCTGCTTGGCCGAGAGGTCCCCATAACAGCCGAGGTGAAACAGCACCCGCCATTCGTTCCGCAACATCCCAAATTTGGCGCGGTAGTAATCCTGAAACTCGCGGCTGGCAGCCTCGGCGGCCTGATTCAGCAGATAGGGCAGGAAATAGGGCAGATGAAACGGGGTCTTGGTCATGGCATGAGGCCTAGCAGTAACCCATCCTGAAGGCGAGACAAGCGACACGGAAGGGCCTTGGGCGTTGTGGGCATTTTAGGAAACTCTGCGCGGAAAGTCGCAATCTGGGCAAATCCATTCACAGTTTGGTCACGTCCTTTGCCGTTTTACGACACCTCGGTCAGCGAAAAGTAGGCAAGGCCGAGCAAGAGCCGATCCAATTGCCCAAGAGGTTCAACATGACAACGATTTCCAATCCGAAGGCGCTTCAAACGACATTCGCTCCGATGGGTCTGACCCATGTCCCGGAGGTCGCAAAGCCTGCACCCACCGAGGGGCCCTATGATTGGGGGACCGACTGTTTCGTGTTCCGCCCCGACATGACCGCCGCCCATCTGAGCTGAATGAAAAGGCGCTGGACCCGTGACGGGCCAGCGCCTTTCTTGTTTGAACGACCGCGCCTGGCGCGACTTGCGGGTTAGCTTTTGCCCTTCCAGGGCACGAGCCATTTCTCGGCCATGCGCATCAGGATATCGATGCCAAAGCCGATCATCCCGATCAGGATGATGCCCAGGATCACGATATCGGTGTTCTGGAACCGCGAGGCGACCATGATCATCATGCCCGCGCCTTGCACGGCGGCCACAAGTTCCGCCGCCACAACGGTCCCCCAACACACGCCCATCGCCACCCGCGCGCCCGTGAAAATCTCGGGCAGGGAATTGGGGACGATGACGTAGCGCATGATCTGCGCCTTGCTGGCCCCCAGCGAATAGGCCGCGTGGACCTTCGAGATGTTGACGCCGGACACACCCGCCCGCGCCGCAATCGCCATGATCCACAGCGCCGCAAGGAACAACAAGACGATCTTGCCGGGCTCGCCGATCCCGGCCCAGATGATGACCAGCGGGATCAGCGCCAGCGGCGGCACGGGGCGCATGAACTCGACAATGGGGTCAAACCAGCCCCGCGCCCAGTTCGAAAGGCCCATGGCGTAGCCAAGCGGAATGCCGACCAGCGCCCCCAAGGCAAAGCCCACGACCACCCGGAACAGCGAGTAGCCGAGGTGTTCGAGCAGGGTGAAGTTGCGGAAACCTTCGGTGCTGATCTCGATCAGGCGGCCCCAGACGTCTTCCGGGGGCGGCAGCCAGATCGGCTCCATCTGAAGGCCCTGGTCGGGCAGGATGTTGATCGAGCCGCGCGTTGACATGGTCACCGTGCCGAAGTCCAGATCAAGCCGGTCGCCGCCAACAATCGGCTGGCCGTTCACGGCGATGATCGTGGTGCCATCGTCGCGGGTCAGTAGATCGTTGTCTTGCAGGCGCGCCAGCTCGGACCCGTAGGCCTCGATCGTCAGGCTGTCGTTGAGGGCGAAGCCATCACCCGGCTCGACCACGGGCGGCTCGGGCTCGGGCAACTCATTGCCGTCTTCGTCAAACTCGGCCTCCCACAGAAGGAAGGTGACGGTAGCGTCGTCGGTGTTTCCCTCGGCATCCTGCACCGTGTGGGTGAAGGAATGCAGGCCAAGGGGCGGCCCCGGCATGTGCAGGAACGATGGGATCAGGATCGACCCGGTGAACGAACACCACAGGAAGAACAGCGCCAGCACGGAAATGACCGAGGCGCGGCGATCGGGGATCACGGCGCTTTCGTCTCCGAAGGTCACCGTCTTGAGCGAGCCGAACCCGGTGGGCGACACGGCGCCCGCGATCAGGCGGACGGCAAGGAAGGCGCCGATGAAAATGGCGATGTAAATAAGGAGGGGAATCATGATGCTGCCTCCGCGTGTTTATTTTTCATGCGCTTGCCTCCGTCCGGCCCATGATTTCTTCTTCCATGTCCCAGATCATCCCAAGGATTTCTTCGCGGACCTCATGGAACCGGGGGTCCTTCTTGACCTCGCGGAGGTCGGCATCGACGCCGGCATCGGCAAACGGCAATTCGTATTCCTTGTGAATGCGACCCGGGCGCGGGGCCATGACGATCAGACGCTCGCCCAGAAGCAGGGCTTCCTCGACCGAGTGGGTGATCAGGATGATGGTCTTGCCCGTCTCTTTCCAGAGCTTCAGCACAAGGCTTTGCATCTTCTCGCGGGTCAGCGCATCTAGCGCGCCCAAGGGCTCGTCCATCAAGATAACGTCAGGGTCATTGGCAAGGCAGCGGGCCAGGGCCACACGCTGCTGCATGCCGCCGGACAGCTCGTAAATCGCCTTTTCCTTGAAGTCTTGCAGGCCGACAACGTCGAGAAGGTGATCCACGTTGGCGCTGTATTCCGCCGAGCGCTGGCCCTTCATGCGGGGCCCGAAGCTGACGTTTTCGCGCACGGACATCCACTCGAACAGCGCGCCCTTCTGGAACACCATGCCGCGTTCGGCGTCGGGGCCGTGGACCGCGTGACCATTCAGCTCGATCACGCCCTCGGTGGGGGCAAGAAAGCCTGCGACGATGTTGAGAAGCGTGGTCTTGCCGCAGCCCGACGGGCCGAGGACAGACATGATTTCACCTTGTTTAATGTCAAGGGAGACATCTTGCAGCGCCTGCACCGCGCCGCCTCCAGGCAGATCGAAGCGCATGGAGATATTCCGAATGGCCAAGCCGGTCATAAGCGGCCCTTCCGTGTCAGAGGTCTGAGGGAACGCAAAGGAAAAAGGGCCCGGCCGACCTGTTGGAACGGTGGCCGGACCCCTTGGGCGTGCGCCGCTTAGTTGATGGCCTCGGACAGCGGGCCCGGGTTCACGCGGTCGGTGTAATCGTCCAGCGCACCGTCGATGGAGCCTGCTTCAACGAACACACCGGCAACGCCTGCCATGAACGTGGCCATGCCGCCGTCCATCCAGATCGGGCCAAGCACGGTTTCACCCGAGGGGAACGCCATCGTGGCAATAGCAGCACGGGCCGCTTCCAGATCCATACCGGCCTGCTGCGCGATGTTGGCCAGCATTTCGTCATTGGGTGCTTCGTTCCAACGGTCGTTGGCCGCCTGGGTCACGGCCAGGAAGGAGGCGACCAGATCGGGGTTCTCGGCCACGAACTCGGCCGGAGCAGAGATCACGTCGAACACCAGGATGCCGACTTCTTCTTTTTCAGCACCGGTCAACAGGATGTTGCCGTACTCCAGCATGCGGGTGTAGCCGCCGCCATAGCCGCAAGCGAAGTCAACGGCGCCTTGCGACAAGGCGGCAGCACCTTCTGGCGGCGCCATGTCGACGATTTCCAGCGACGCGAGATCGACACCGAAGTGCTCCATCTGGCGCAGGAAGTCATAGTGGGCAGCGGTTCCAAGCGGCACGGCGACGCGGCGACCTGCAAGTTCACCCGCGTTGTCGGCGTCAATTTCCAGATCCGAGCGCACGACGCAGTTCTGGTTGTCCGAATAGGTCACGGCGACGTCAACGACTTCGATGTCCTGGCCCGCGGATGCGGCGACAACGAAGGGCGGCAGGCCCTGGGAAACGGCGATATGCACGTCGCCCGATGCCATTGCGGCGGACATGGCGGTGCCGGTCTCGAACGACACCCAGTTGATGGTGACGCCAAGCGCCTCGTCAAACTCGCCATTGGCCCATGCGTCGTACATCGGCAGCGGCCATTCGAGGAAATAGGCGACGGTGATTTCTTCAATGTGGCCGTCGGCCAGCGCGGCTTGTCCGGACGCCAGAATGGCGGTGCCCGCAAGCAACGATGCGATTGTCTTTTTCATCAGGTCTCTCCTGTCGGGATAGTCTTGTTGTTTCGGCGGACACGGCACTGGACTCATTTCTTTTCAGTTCCGGCGCATTTCGCCCCACCTTGTCATTGCACGGAACCCCGGCTCCGCGTGCGGAAGCTAGGCGTCTGCGTTTCTTTGCGTCAAGGAGATTCTATAGGGCCAGATGGCGTGAAAATGGCGGCCAAGCAGAGTCTGTACCTTTGCGCACCGACAGCCCAAGGATTGAAAAGATCGCCAAAAGATTGGTCATGTTGCGACCTGAGGCAGGCCTTGACCGTCGGGCGGGTGACCGCACAATAGCCACGCTCGATCCCGGAAGGAGAGTGTTACGATGACCGCTCAGATCCCTTGGCCCAACTCGCTTTGGAAGCACACCGCCCCAACGTCAGAGGCGCATGCGCCACTGCGTGAAGAGGTCACCGCCGATGTCACCGTGATCGGCGCGGGCTACACCGGATTGCGCGCGGCGCTGGCGCTGGCGGAGGCGGGATTGCGGGTCGTCGTGCTGGACGCGGGCGAAGTGGGTTGGGGTGCCTCGGGGCGCACCGGGGGGCAGGTCAACCCGATGCTGCCGTTCAACTCTCCGGCGCAGGTGAAGGCCATGGTCGGCGCGCGAACGTTCGAAAAGCTGGCCGAACAGTCGCTGGGGTCGGCGGATGAGGTCTTCGATCTGATCAACACCTATCAGATCGATTGCCAAGCCCGCCAGAACGGCTGGTTGCGCGTGCATCACAGCAAGGCGGCGCAGACGAAAGCCAGCGCCGACATTGCCGAGTGGAACGCCGTGGGGGCCGAGATGCAGGTGATCGACCGCGACGCTGTCGCCGCCATTTCGGGCACACGTGCTTACCGAACTGGCACGCTGAACCCCAAGGGCGGCGCGGTACATCCGCTTATGTTCGTACGCGGGCTGGCAGCGGCAGGCAAGGCGCGCGGGGTCGCGATATACGGACAGAGCGCGGTAACGAGGCTTTTGAAGGAAGCGAAGACGTGGGCCACCCGCACGGACGGCGGCGCGGTGAAGTCCGAATGGGTTGTGGTGGCGACAAACGGGTATACGGACGGGTTGGTGAAGGATCTGGCGGCGTCGATCCTGCCCGTCAGCCCGATCCAGATCGCCACCGAGCCGCTGCCCGAGGACGTGATGGGGGACATCCTGCCCAAGGGGCACACGATCTCGGACTCGCGCCGGGTCATCATGTATGCGCGGCGCGAGCCCGACAATCGCATGGTCTATGGCGGTCACGGAGAGCCCGATGGCAAAGGCGGCCTGAAAGGTTTCGAGTGGCTGGTGAAGGATGCCGAGCGCGTGTTTCCCCAGCTACGCGGCGTATCCTGGCCCCACCGTTGGGGCGGCAATATCGCGGTCACGGAAGACCACCTGCCGCATCTGCACGAACCGCAGGCCGGGCTGATCGTGGGCTTGGGCTACAACGGCCGCGGGGTGGCGATGTCCAACGTCATGGGCCGGGTCATGGCAGAGCGCATCCTGGGCGCGCGCCCCGAGGATTTGCCGTTTCCGGTGACGCAGGTTGCGGGCATTCCCCTGCGGCGAATGAAGGTGTTCGGGATGAAATACGTGATCCGGTGGATGAAGGTGCTGGATTACCTGGAAACCCGCTAGCCCTCGGCCTCGATCGCCTTGGCAAGGCCAAGCCGGAACGTCTTCGCCCCGGCATCCAGCCCCAGATCGATATGCGGCGTGACCGCGTGTTTCATGCCCTTGTGGACCTTTTCCAGGATCGCCTTGTCTTCGTTGAAGGCCATGATGGCACCCTTGTTCATGGTCTCGGACATCTCTCGATTGTCGGGCTCGGAGTTGCGGTGCTGGAACCAGAAGTAACGGGTCTTGTCCTCGGTGATCGGTGTCATGAAGTTGTAGGAAACGTTGATGAAGGTGTCCGCCACCGGCGTGGAGCCATAGCCCCCCGTGCCCGGCGGCGTGTAGATCGACATGTTGGTCGCCATGGCGGGGCGCGTCATCTCGTAATGTTGCAGGCGGTCGCAGGGGCCGTTGAAGGCCAGCAGGTTCTCGTAATAGGGCGACGGGGGCTGGCCGAAGATCCATCGCGTGACTTGCACGCCTTGGTCGGTCTTCTTCACGTCCAGTGGCGCACCGTCGGTGCCGCCGCCCGCAAAGCTGGTCACATGAACCCACGCGACGTGGGACGGATCCAGCAGGTTGTCCACGACCCAAAGGTAGTTGCAGTCGATGTCCAACACGCCACCATCGGTCTTGCCCCAGGTGGGGTCGTCGAAGTTGGGGATGTCGAAGATCAGGTCAGGATCGGCGCGGTCCGGGTCGCCCATCCAGATCCAGGTAAAGCGGTAGCGGTCGACGACGGGGTAGGATTTGACCCGCGCACGCGCCGGAATGGCGTCCTTCTGGGTGGGGGCCGCAACGCAGGACCCGGCGCAATCGAAGGTCAGCCCGTGGTAGCCGCATTCGACGGCATCGCCATTCAGCGCGCCATCGCTGAGGGGGAGTTTGCGGTGCGGGCAGGCGTCTTCCAGCGCCACGGGGGTGCCGTCTTGCTTGCGATAAAGGACAATGTGCTCGCCAAGGAAAGTCTCGGCCCGCAGGGTGCGGTCGATGTCATGGCTCCATGCGGCGACGTACCAACAGTTTTTCAGGAACATGGGCGGGACCTTTCGTTTGGGTTGAATATGCGGGGCCGCGGCCCCGCAATCCATCCGATATCGTTAATGCTTCACATTAGGCGCACTTATTAAGCGGATCGGGAATATCGGGCTGGCTTTCCGCCTCTTCTTTGATCCATTTGAGAAATTCCTGCACCTTGGGGCTGTCGTCGGTCTGTTCGCGTCTTACCAGCCAGTAGGACAGCGGCGAACGGGTGATCTGCGCGAAGGGCCGCACAAGGCGACCATCGGCGAGGGCATCCAACACGAGGGGTTCACGCCCCAGCGCCACGCCCAGGCCCTCGATCGCGGCCTGAAGCACCAGGTTGGACTGCCCGAAACGCCGTGTCCGGGCGCGGGACGGCAGCAGGACGCCGCAAGCCTCGGCCCAGTATTCCCACGACGGATTGGCAGAGCCGAAATTGAGAATCTCGTCTTGCAGAAGCGTGTGACTTCCCAGGGAGGCCACGTCTGTCAGGGTCACAGCGACCGAGGGGGCGCAAACGGGGAAAAGCCGCTCACTCATCAAATGATCGACACGCAGGTTGGCAAATTCTCCGTGGCCGTAGCGGATACCGATATCGGCATCGGCAGGATTGAACGGGCGCCCACCGGTGTCGGTGGCAATGGAAATCGACAGATCCGGGTGCGCCAGGTCAAAACGCAGCAGGCGTGGGAATAGCCATGTGAAGGCGAAGCCCGGCAGGCAGGAAATCACCACGGTCGTATCCACGTGAGAGGCGGTGCGGATCTGTGTGCAAACTTCGGAAATGCCACCAAGACCGCGATCGATCTCGCGCGCCAAAAGCGCCCCGTAGCGCGTCGCCTTGGAGGTGCGCGCGCCACGCACCAAAAGCTCTTGCCCCAGCCATTCTTCCAGCGATTTCACGTGTTGGCTGACGGCGCTTTGGCTGACCCCCAATTCGTTCGCCGCCGCCGAAAATCCACCAAGGCGTACCACGGCCTCGAACGCCCGCAGGGAGGCATAGGGAAGGTTGAGGATCATATTAGCGAGACTAATGGAACTCATTAACTCTTTCAAATGGAATGATAGGAAACACCCTCATAAGTTGTAGGCACTCACTATCTGCAAAAGGAGCCTTTGCCCATGTCGCCCGCCGTTGGCGCCCGCAACCTGCTTGAGAACTGCGCCAAGGCGCGGGTCGGTCAGAGCCTGTTGATCGCCGTGGAGCCCCCGGCACTTGGCTACTTCGACGACAAGGTAGCAGCCTGCGTGGCGCGCGAAGCCCGGGAATTGGGCCTGCATGTGCGCCAGGTCGATGTAGGGTTCGAGCCCGACAAGCCGACATTGCCCCCCGCCCTGCTGGCACAGATGGAGCATGCCGATATCGTCGTGTTTTTGGCCCGCCTTGGCGACCAGTTGAGGTTTACCGAGATGCCAGCGGGCAAGACCCTCATCACGTGTTTCGCGGCCACGCTGGAGCTATTGGGATCCTCCTTCGGCACGGGGCACTACGACGGCTTCAAGGCACTGAAAACGGCCACGGACCGGGCCTTGGGCCGAACCCGTGAGATGCGCCTGACCTGCCCGAACGGCACCGATGTGCGCGGGGTGCCCGCGATGGACGGCACGGAAACATCGGTCACGCGTTTCCCGCTGTCGGTCTTCGCGCCCATTCCGGCGCATTCGTTCTCGGGGCGGGTGGCAATGGCGGGGTTTCTGACGGGCACGGGCTCTCGCTACTACACCCCCTATCACCTGGACCTTGACGGGCCGCTGTTTGCGCGGCTCGACGCAGGACGGCTGGTGCGGTTCGAGGGCGCAGCGCATGAGGTGGCCCGCGCCGAGGCCCACTATGATCACGTGGCCCGACGCTACAATCTGGACCGCACCGCGGTGCATTCCTGGCATGCGGGCATCCATCCCGGATGCGGGTTCCCGTGGAACATGGCCGACCACGTGGAGCGTTGGGGCGGCACAGCTTTCGGCAACCCCCGCATCGCCCATTTCCACACCTGCGGTGCACAAGCGCCCGGCGAAATCAGCTGGAACGTCGTTGACCCGACAATCACGTTGGACGGCGTGCCTGTGTGGGAGGACGGCACCTTCCATGCGCATCGCGTCCCCGGCGGACCAGAGGTGCTTGCCCGATACCCGGACATCGCCGCGATGTTCGCACGACCCGACAGGGCCATCGGCTTCGCCGCGCCTGCCTTCGCGCGGGCTTGAACGCCGGGAGCGGTGGCTTATACTTGGCCGCAATGGCGGCGATAGACGGCGGCCATGGTGCGGAGCACTCCCGTCTCCGGTCCCGATGCGCAGGACGTCTGCCGCTTCGGTTAAAGCATACGAGACCTCCGAATGACGCAAACGTCCAAGACGTCAGCGATCGTCACCCCCCTGACTCAGGCCCTGGCCGAGGGGAAGTTGACCCGCGATCAATTGAAGGACTTCATGCAACGCAGCGATGGCCCGGGGCTGCGGCGCGTGGCGTTGTGGCTGGTGATGCTGGCCTGCTCTACGACGCTGGTGGTGCTGGCGTGGGACAGTTGGCTGATCTGGCCCGCGATGTTCGTGCAGGGCGTAATCCTAGTGCATCACTTCTCGCTGCAACATGAGTGCGTGCATTACACCGTCTTTCGCACCCGCTGGCTGAACGACGTTGTGGGACAGATCTGCGGCTACACGATCCTGCTGCCGCACCGCTTCTTTCGGTATGAACACTGCGACCACCACACCTACACGCAGGTGACGGGCGAAGATCCAGAGCAGATCCCGATGCCGACATCGTTTGGCGCATACTTCCTGTATCTGAGCGCCCTGCCCTATTGGAAAACCAAATTCACCGAGGTGTTTCGGCATGCTTCGGGCGGGTTATCCGAGGCCGAGCGTGGTTTCATCCCGAAGGAAGAATGGGCGGCGGTCGCCCGCGATGCGCGACTGATGTTGGGGTTCTACGCGGTGGTGATTGCCGGGATGGCGGTAACGGGCTGGTGGGGTCTTGTGTGGCTATGGCTCATCCCACTGATCTTGGGCGAGCCGGTCATGCGTTTCATCCGCATGACCGAACACGTCGGCCGCCCAACGGTGCCGCAGATGAGCGACAACACGCGGACCAATCTGGTCTCTGCGCCGATGCGGTTCCTGTGCTGGAACATGAACTACCACGCGGAGCATCACTACGTGTCGTCCGTCCCGTTCCACGCGCTGCCAAGGTTGCACGAGACGTTGAAGGACCACATCCATGTGGAGCCCGGTGGCTACATCGGGGCGCATCGCGATATATGGCGACAGATCAGGGCAAATAATGCCGCGTGAGAAGGCGTGGGGGGACGCCATTCCCGTGGCTGAGTTGGAGAAGGGCTGGGTGACGCGGGTCAAGGTCGGTGGGCGGCTTCTGGCGATCTACGACACGCCGAGCGGGCTGTTTGCGTCAGCGGCGCTGTGCAACCACGGCGGTGCGGACCTATGCGACGGATATTTCGACGGGCACGTCATCGAGTGCCCCCTGCATCAGGGGGCGTTTGATGTCCGGAATGGGCGGGCCGTGGGCGCGCCTGCGGTGCGGGCGATGCTGACCTATGAGGTTCGGGTCGAGGGGGGGATGGTGCAGGTGTTGGTGTGAAGCGCCAGCTTGCACTTTGGCAATCTGCGTGCGCCCATGTCTGGGACTAGAAAAGGGCGCACCGTTTCCGATGCGCCCGAAATTCACTTCAGCTTGCGCCCTGTGAAGGGCTTCAGCTTACGCCAGAGCCAAGTTGGCGGCGCTTTCGCGGCCGTCACGGCCGGCTTCGATGTCGAACGTGACTTTCTGGTTGTCTTCCAGCGAGGTCAGGCCGGCGCGCTCAAGCGCGGAGATGTGAACGAACACATCCTTGGCTCCGCCCTCGGGGGCGATGAAACCAAAACCTTTAGTAGAGTTGAACCATTTTACGGTGCCATTAGCCATCGTAAGTCTCCTGATAAATCACTGCCCGCGACATGCGGCAGCTCGGCCAGTCAGTGCTAGATCGTGTCACTGAGCCGTTAGGAGCAGATAAGCGATAGAGGTAACGTAACTTGGCTCGTCTACGCGGGCTGGTGCAGGTAAGCAAGGGTTATCTGCGGAGGGCTTGAGATGGCACGATTCAAGCGGAATCACGCCGTATGGGAGCCGTCACCAATCCTCATCCAGGCGATCTACCTTCCTGAAAAACAGCCAGAGGACAAAGATCGTCCCGAACGGCGACCAAAAAATTGAAAGAAACCACCATGGCCAAGGGCTGTGCCCGCGATCACTTGCCATGCCGCCGATAAGAGCAAACAGCCAAACGATGACGGCAATGAACAAAAGAAAGACGATCAGCGGCACCAAATCCATGGGTTCGTCTATATCTTCCTGATCCGGGTCTTCGCTATTGGGCGCATATTATCACCCCTTCTTCCGCCCCTTCTCTAGCCTCGCGAACAGACGGCTGAGGCCGAAGCAGATGATGAAATAGAAGGCGGCGGTGGTGATCCAGGCCTCGAAGATCATCCGGGTGGAGGCGACGAGTTCGACCGTTTTGTAGGTCAGCTCCTGCACGGAAATCAGAGAGATGATGGAGCTGTCCTTGATCAGCGTGATGAACTGGTTGGCCATCGGCGGCACGACCTTTTTCATCGCCTGGGGAAGCACGATGTAGCGCATTTCCTGGCCCCGGCTCATCCCGATGGACCGCGCGGCCTCGCGCTGGCCCTTGGGGACGGATTGGATACCGGCGCGGACGATTTCTCCGACGAAGGCGGATTCGAACAGGGCCAGGACGATCACGCCCGAGATCAGGGAGGGGAAGCGGCGCATCTCGCCGAAGAAGAACTCCCACACCGCGATGTCGTCTTGGCGGGCGATGCCCCTCGCCCATCGCTCAAGGTTGAGCAGGTCGATAAGTTGTTGCGATAAAAAGAAAAAGAAGATGAACACTACCACAACGGGCGGAATGTTGCGGAGCAACTCCAGATAGGTCCGCGCCAGCATGCGGATCGTCAGGTTACCGGAACAACGCGCAATGCCGAGGATGGTGCCGAAGATCAGCGCCAATATGCTGGCGTAGATGGAGATGCGGATTGTCGCGGCAAGGCCTTGCAGAAGAAGGTTGGCAAACCACTCCTCGCGCGATGTGTGCCAGCCGACGATATAATTGGGGATCAGGTGCCAGCGCCAGTTGTAGTTCAGCGTGCCCTCGATCGCATAGGCGATGTACCCGAAGAACGCGACCAGCAGGCCTGCGATCAGGTAATCCGGCCAGCGGAGGCGTTTGAAGAACTTTGTCAATGGAAGCGGCTTTCGAAGGGGGTGGGAGGGCGCGAACGCCCCCCCGATAAGGTCTTATTCAGGAACTTGATCTGCCCATTCGTCACCGACGAACCAGTAATCGTGACGCTCTTCCAGCCAGCCGGAACGCGTGCGCGCGGCGATCCAGTTGTTGAAGAAGTTCAGCGCGTCCGGGTCACCCTTGCGAAGCGCGAACGCCTCACCGGTTGGGTTGATCAGTTCATCAAACGGCACGTACAGCACGTCTGGGTTCAGGCGCGCTTCGCGGTCCGGGGTGGGCTGCGAGGACATCGTGGCGTGGGCGTTGCCGTTCAGGACTTCCTGGGTGGAGGCGCCGTCTTCGTCGAAGAGCAGCAGCTCGGCCTCGGGGAACATCTCGGCGATGACCGTGGCGGGCGTGGCGCCCCGGCGACCCGCGAAGGTGATGTCGGGAGAGTTGAAATCGTCGATCGTCATGCCTTCGGTCATCTCGATGTTGGCGAGGATGGCCATGCCGGAATAGGCGTAAGGATCGGTGAAGTTCACCGTCAGGTTACGCTGCGGCGTGACCGACATGCCCGAGATGATGACATCGAAGTTGCCCGCCAGAAGCGCGGGGATGATGCCGTCCCAAGCGGTGGGCACGAATTCAACCTCGACACCGAGGTCTTCGGCCAGGGCACGGGCCACGTCCAGTTCAAAGCCGATCAACTCGCCGTTGACGTCGCGCATGGACCATGGCGTGAAGATCGACAGGCCGACGCGGATCACGCCCTCTTCCTGGATCGTGGTGAGCACCGACTCGGAGGCCAGCATTTGCGCGGTGTCTTGCGCCGTGGCGGGCAGCGTCGTCATGGCGGCAGCGGCCCCCAGGGCGGCACCGAAAAGTCTGCGAGATAAGGTCATGGGTAGTCTCCTTGTTGGATCGTTTAGTTGGTTAGTCTTGGGCATATCGTCGTTCCACAAACGACACGCCGATGGAAAGGATCAGCGTGACGGCCATGTAGACCAGCGCCACGGTGAACCAGATCTCGAAGCTCAGGAACGTGTCCGAGATGATGTTGCGGCCAATCGTGGTAAGTTCCGCCACGGCGATGACGGAGACGATGGCCGAAGATTTGATCAGGTGGACAACCTCGCCGAACATCGGCGGCAGCATGAAGCGCACCGATTGGGGCAGGATGATGTAGCGATAGGTCTGCCCCTCGGTCATGCCGATGGATTTCGCGGCCTCCCATTGGCCCTTGTCCACAGCGTTAATGCCCGCGCGAAAGATCTCCGAGATCAGGACCGAGTGGAACACGGCCAGCGTCAGGACAGAGGCCCAGTAACGGTCAAACCCGAAGATGGGGCCAAGGACGTAGTAGAACAGGTAAAGCAGGACCAGCAGCGGGATGTTGCGGTTGAATTCCAGGAAAGCCACCGCGACGGCGGACCCGATCACCAGATCCGACAGGCGCAGGAGGGCAATCAGCAGGCCAAGGACAGTGGCCAGCGCAAAGGCGGTCGCCGACAGTTGCAGCGTCACCCAAAGGCCCTCGAAAATCTCACCAAGCTGAAATCCGTCGTCGGTGAACGTCCACAGGAATTGGGGCACGCGGGACCATTGCCAGTTGTAGCCCATGTTCTGGGCCCCGGTGTACGAGCCGTAGATGATCGCGGCCATGACACCCAGGTAGATCAGCACCGACATGGCGGTGGAGCCAAAGACCCGCTGCACCGCAGAGGGTTGCGGCAAGGCCGCGCCCCTTGGGACGTGACGCGGCGTATGGTCGACCATCGCCAAATCAGTGCGCCAGAATCTGGTCAAGGAACATGCGGCACCGCTCGGACGAGGGGTTGGTGAAGAACTGCTCGGGCGGGGACGTCTCGATGATCCGCCCTTCTTCCATGAACACCATGGTGTCGGCGACCTTGCGGGCAAAGCCCATCTCGTGGGTGACGACGACCATGGTCATGCCAGTGTCCACCAACTCGGCCATCACGTCGAGAACCTCGTTGATCATTTCGGGATCAAGGGCGCTTGTGGGTTCATCAAAGAGCATGATCTTGGTCTCCATGCACAAGGATCGTGCAATGGCGACACGCTGCTGCTGCCCGCCCGACAGGGCCGAGGGGTACTTGTCGGCCTGTTCCGGGATATGCACCCGGTCAAGATACTTGCGCGCCGTGGCCTCGGCGTCCGAGGTGGAAAGGCCGCGGACTTTCATCGGGCCGATGGTCAGATTCTCCAGCACCGTGAGGTGGGGAAAGAGGTTGAACTGCTGGAACACCATGCCGACGTTTTGGCGCAGCTGGCGGATTTCCTTCGCGTTCTCGTGGACTTCGATCCCGTCGATCACAAGCGTGCCGGAGTTGTGGAATTCCAACCCGTTGAAACAGCGGATCAGGGTTGATTTGCCGGACCCCGATGGGCCGCAGACGACCATCTTCTCGCCCTGATGGACGCTCAAGTTGATATCTTTCAGCGCATGGAAATCGCCATAGAACTTGTCGAGGTGCGTCGCCTCGATAATCACTTGCTGGTCGTTCATCGTGGATAGGTCCCGGCTCTCTGACGCATTCGCAACAGACCTAGGCTGGATCGGGGCGAAGGGTAGGCTTGCTTTACCGGCAATTTCTTTACCTTATGCGAGGGCATCGGGGATCAGGGCCCCTTGAGATGAAGCCTATCGCCAAAGATTGCACTTTTACACCCGCGCAAGGATAAATTGACATGTCTGCCTGGATTGAAATGATTTCAGATGAAAACGCAGACGAGAGGCTTCGGGCGTCGCTGGACAAGGCACGCACGCCCCATGGCACGGTGGACAACGTGATGCGGGTGCATTCGCTGCGCCCCTCGACAATGGATGGGCATGTGACGCTCTACCGGGCGTGTCTGCATGACGATGGCAACACGATCCCCGAATGGTTTCAGGAAGTGATCGCATCACTGGTGTCCGTGCTGAACGATTGCCCCTACTCCTATGCCAACCATTGGGCTAATGCGCGCCACCTGATCGGCGATGACACGCGGGCCGATGCCGTGGAAGCGGCGCTGAAGGGCGATCTGGCCGAGGCGTTCGAGGGCAAGCATCTGGAGGCGCTGGTCCATGCCCGCAAGCTGACGCTGCATCCGGGGGCGATGGAAAAGGCGGATGTGGAGGCGCTGCGCACGGCGGGTTGGAGCGACGGAGAGATATTGGAGATCAACCAGATCGTCGGCTATTTCTGCTACGTCAATCGTCTGCTCAACGGGCTTGGCGTAACCACCGACGGCGATGTCGTCGGCTATTACGCCAACTCCTGAATGGCGGCGGCAATTGACAAGGACCTGACCAAGGGTCCCATCCCGAAACATTTCTGGGCGCTGGCCATTCCGGCAGCCGTGGGGATGTTGTTCAATACACTCTACAACGTCGTGGATGTCTATTTCGCGGGCCTTGTCAGCACGGCAGCGCAGGCGGGCCTATCGTTGGGGTTCCAGATCCTGTTTCTGTCCATGGCGCTTGGCGTGGGTCTTGGTGCGGCCATGGGCGCATTGGTTGGCAACGCCCTTGGCGAAGGCGACAACCGGCTGGCGCGGCGGTACTGCGCACAAGGTATCAGCTTTGGGCTGTTGGGGGCCGTGATCCTTGGCGGCGCAGGTCAGTGGTACGGACCAAGACTGATCGAATTCGTGTCGGCGGATGCGGAATACCAGACCACGGCGATCACCTATTTCCGCCTGCTGACGCTGGCGCTGCCGGGATTCATCGTCGCGGCAGGAGCGAATGGCATTTTGCAGGCCCATGGCGATGGCAGATCGATGCGCCGCGCGCTGGTGGTGGCCTTCTTCGCCAACCTCGCCCTGAACCCCCTTCTGATGTTCGGCATTCCCGGCATCTGGGATGGCCTTGGCTTTCCCGGCCTCGCCATCTCGACCATCGTCAGCCAGACGGGCGTCATGGTGTATCTGATCCGTCAGGTCGTCCTCCTCGATACGATGGAGGCGACGGAAACGCGCCATTTCGTGCCCGATATGCCCCGCTACCGGGAGATCGTGGAACAGGTCATCCCCTCGGGCTTTGCCTTCCTGATCATGATCCTTGCCGGCGTCGTGGTGCAGTTTGCCCTGAAGGATTTCGGGGAGCATGCGGTTGCAGGCTATGGCATCGGTATCCGGTTGGAGCAGTTGATCATCTTGCCGCTGATGGGGCTATCGAGCGCGCTTTTGCCCATTGCGGCCCAGAACCTTGGCGCCAAGAACCCTGATCGGGTGCGAGAGGCGATGTTCTATTGCTGGAAGGCGGGCGCCGTGATCGCCATGATCGCGGGGCCCATGTTGTGGTTTGCCGGTCCCTTTTTCGTCAGCCTCTTTACCGATGATGCAGAGGTCATTCGCGTAGGCAGGGACTACCTGCGCGTGGGCTCTGTAATGCTTTATGTCTACCTTATCCACTTCTCGATCACATCCTTCCTGCAAGCCGCAAAGCGCCCGATCTGGTCGCTGTGGATCAGCCTTTACCGCCAAGCCTTCGGGGTGGCCTTTTTCGTGTGGCTCTACGTCGGTTATTTCGGCATGTCCGAAATCGGCGTCTGGTTCGGCACTTCCACTGCCGCCGCGACTGGGGCTATCATGGCCCTATTCGTGGCGCGCCATATCGCGCGCGAGAAGATCGGCGGATTAACGGGAGCGGCATGATGCGCGCAGCGGTTGTCAGAGAGTTCAACGAGGATCTGTCCATTGAAACGGTGCCGGACCCGGTCTGCCCCGAGAATGGCGTCGTGCTGAAGGTCGCGGCCTGCGGCGTGTGCCGGTCGGACTACCACGGCTGGGTCGGCGGGCATCCGAAGGTCGTCGCCGGCTCGATCATGGGGCACGAGTATTGCGGCACGGTGGTCGAGGCCGGTGCGCGGTCGCACCACAAGGTGGGTGATCGGCTGATTGCGCCCTTCATCCTTGGGTGCGGCGCCTGCCCCGCGTGTCAGACCGGCGCGTCCAACACCTGCGCCGATCAGATTGTCCCCGGCTTCGGGACGCCCGGCGCTTACGCGGAATTCGTCGCCGTCCCGTACGATCACAACCTCGTTCATCTGCCCGAGAGCCTGACGCCTGCGTTGGCGGCAGGCCTTGGCTGCCGGGTGACAACCGCGTGGCATGCCCTGACCGACCGTGCCAACGTGAAGGCAGGCGAATGGGTCGCCGTCCATGGCACCGGCGGCATCGGGCTGTCAGTCTTGTTGCTGGCGAAGATGTTGGGCGCGCAAGTTGTGGTCGTCGATATCGTTGACGACAAGCTGGCCCACGCCGTGGCTCATGGCGCGGACGCCACGGTGAACGCGGCCAAGGTCAATGCGGCCGAGGCGATCCGGGACATCACGGGCGGCGGTGCGCAGGTCTCGGTCGAGGCGCTGGGGATCGCGGCCACAACCAATGCCTCGGTCGAATGCCTCGCCACGCTTGGCCGCCACGTCCATGTCGGCATGCCCTCGGGCGATGGCATGATGGAGATCAACATGCGTGCGATCTATTCCAAGCAGTTGGCGTTCTACGGCACGCGCGGCATGCCCGCCTGGAAGTACCCCTCGCTGTTGGGCATGATCGAGCGCGGCGACGTGGACATCAGCCCGATGGTCGCACGCGAAGTGGGCTTATCGGATGCCAGCGCCGAGTTGCGTGCCATGGGCGGACCGACCGCGCCGGGCACGGCGGTGATCACGGATTTCACCGCTTAATCCAGCTTGAACCCGATGGACCGGATGTAGGCCCCGAAGTCAGCGCGTTCCGGCTGGCTGTATTGGCGGACTTTGTCCTCGGACCAGCCGTAGGCGTCCGATGTGCCGAAGATATCAGGGAAACGTTGCGTCGCGTAAGGGCGGGTCTTGTCGTAGGCGGCGACAGCCTCTTGCAGATTGTCTTCGCGATATCGGTCGGAGTGGACGGTCACAGACAGCGGCAGGCGCGGGGTAATCGGCGGCGTTTGCGCCGGATAGCCAATCGCCAGCCCCGCGAAGGGGAAGACGTGGTCCGGCAGGTGCAGCAAGTCGGCGACGGCGCGCGCCCTGTTGCGCACAGCGCTGATCGGGCAGCATCCAAGGCCCATTGCCTCTGCCGCCGTGACGAACGCGCCCAAAGCGATGGCCGCATCAGCGGTGGCGTTGATCACCGCATCAAGATGGTCGTTGGCAAAGGGGATGTTGTGCCATTGGTGCAAAAGCCGTTGGCGGCGGTTGTTGCCACAGAACACGGCGAGCATCGGCGCCCCCGCAACCCAAGCCTGCCCGCCGACAAGGCGCGCAAGTTCTTCCCGAACATCTGCCGACGTCAGCAAGACGATATCGCGCTGTTGCAGGTCGCTTTTTGTGGGCGAGGCCAACGCCACGGCGCAGAGGGTTTGCAAAAGCGGGTCGGGCACGGCGCGATCCTGAAACATCCGGCACGACCCCCGTGCGGCCATGGAGGCCAATAAGTCATCTTGGACCATGTCGGGCGCATCGCCGTAGCGGGCCGGGAGGGGGTCTTGTGGCATGTGGCTCTCCGCAGTTCGTTAGGCTTGCTTACAAGAAGATAAAGAAATTATCGCATTCATAAAGCTGCACTGTCCGATATACTCTGCCATGAAGCCAGCCGGAATGGGAAGCACGGGCCAGTATGACAACAGACGTTCTGAAAGTGACAATCGAGCGTGGCGCGGGCCAGGATGTGTTCGAGGTGCCCGCCTACGACAGCCAGACTGTCCTCGACGTCGTGTCCTGGGTTCAGCAGAATGCCGACCCCACGTTGAGCTACCGTTTCGCCTGCCGCGTCGGCATGTGTGGCAGTTGTGCGATGATGGTCAACGGCGTACCGCGTTGGACCTGCCGGACCCATATCTCCAAGGTATTGGAAGGAAACGAGGTCACGATTGGGCCGTTGAGGAATCTGCCTGTTATCAAAGACCTGGCGGTGGATATGGACCCGTTCTTCGACAAGTGGGTCGCCGCCGAAGGGGTCCACCATGGTGGCCTGACCCGCGATGATCCCATCGCCCCGGTCGACGAGAGCAGCGCAGGCCGGGTAGAGGCAAACGCGGGGATCGAATGCATCAACTGCTCGGTCTGCTACGCGGCCTGTGATACGGTGGCGGGGAATACGGATTACCTTGGCCCGGCGGCGTTGCAGCGGGCCTGGACGCTGCTGAATGACACGAAGGACGAGGGCCGCGCGGCGATTCTCGACGCGGTGTCGGGCACGGGCGGATGCCACAATTGCCACTCGATGGGGTCATGCACGGCGTATTGCCCCAACGATCTGGACCCGATGTCGGCGATTGCGGGGCTGAAACGGGAAACCGCAAAGAACTGGTTCCGGAGGGGGCGCTGAGATGCTGACCATACGGCTTTACATGCTGCAACGGATCACCGCGCTTTTGATGGCACCCCTGGTCATCGGCCACCTTGCGGTGATGATCTACGCAATTCAGGGCGGGATCTCGGCGGAGGAAATCCTGGGCCGCACGCAGGGATCGCTGGCGTGGTTCGCCTTCTACGGCACCTTCGTGGCGGCCGTCTCGATCCACGGGGCCATCGGCTTGCGCGCCGTTGTCCATGAATGGGGCGGGGTGAAAGGTCCGGCACTGGAGGTGCTGATGTGGGTCGTCGGCGCGGGGCTGTTCGCGCTCGGCGCCCGCGCCGTCTGGGCCGTGACGTTTGGAGGTGGCCTATGAAAGCCTATGCAAACCGCGCCCACCCCCTGTGGCTGGCGTATATCATCCACCGCCTGTCGGGCCTGGCGTTGGCGCTGTTCCTGCCCGCACATTTCTGGGTGATGGCGATGACACTGACCAACCCCGCCCGCTTTGATGCTTTCGCCGAGATAACCCGCCTGAACCTTCTGAAGGTCGCGGAATTCGGCCTCGTGTTCCTGCTGGCCGTGCACATGTTCGGCGGGTTGCGCCTGATGGCGATGGAGTGGCTGCCGTGGAACGGCCCGCAAAAGACCCTCGCCGCAGCCGCCGCCGCCCTGTCCTTCTTCATTGCAACACTTTTCTTCATGCAGGCCATCTGATGCGCATTTCCGATATCGAACGCCATGACACCGATATCCTGATCTTAGGGACGGGCGGCGCTGGCCTTTTCGCGGCGCTTCATGCGCAACAAACCGCGCCCGAAGGCACCAAGATCACCATCGCCGTGAAAGGCCTGATCGGCAAATGCGGCTGCACGCGAATGGTACAGGGCGGCTATAACGTGGCGCTCGGCGGCGGCGACACCGTGGAGCGGCACTTCATGGACACGATCAACGGCGGCAAATGGCTGCCCAATCAGGACATGGCGTGGCGGCTGTGCGAACAGGCCGTGGTGCGCATCCGCGAGTTGGAGAATGAGGTCGGCTGCTTCTTCGACCGCAACAAGGATGGCTCGCTGCACCAGAAGGCCTTCGCCGGGCAAACGGCGGATCGCACCGTCCACAAGGGCGACCTGACGGGGATCGAGATCATCAACCGCCTGATGGAGAAGGTCCTGGCGAGCGGGGTCGAGAAGCTGCAAGAGCACCGCGCCGTGGGGCTGATCCCGACGAAGGACGGATCCGCGTTGGCGGGCGTTCTGATGATCGACATGCGGACGGGCAAGTTCCGTCTTGTCCGCGCCAAGACCGTGATGATGGGCACCGGCGGCGGGCCCACGATGTACAAGTACCATACGCCGTCGGGCGACAAGACGATGGATGGCCTCGCCATGGCCCTGCGCGCGGGGCTGTCGCTTCGCGATATGGAGATGGTGCAGTTCCACCCGACGGGCTTGCTGGCGGGCGATCATACCCGGATGACTGGCACGGTTCTGGAGGAAGGGTTGCGCGGCGCGGGGGGGCAGTTGATCAACCATTCCGGCGCGCGGTTCATGTTCGACTACGACGGCAAGGGTGAACGGGCGACGCGCGACGTCGTCTCTCGTGGGATCTACGCCGAGATGCGCAAGAACAACAATCCCGAGCAGGAGGGGGTCTTCATCTCGATGTCCCACCTCGGGCCGGATTTCGTGCGCAAGAAGTTCAAAGGCATGGTCCAGCGCTGTGCCGACAGCGGGTTTGATCTGGCCGCTGGCAAGGTGGAGGTCGTGCCGACGGCTCATTACTTCATGGGTGGTGTGATCGTGGACGTGGACACGCGCACCGCTATGGAGGGGCTTTACGTGGCCGGGGAAGACGCGGGCGGCGCCCACGGATCCAACCGTTTGGGCGGCAATGGTGTTGCGAATTCCACCGTCTACGGCGGCATTGCAGGCGACACGATGGGCCGTGACGTGGGCGCGATGTCTTTGCGGGAGCCAGATGAGGACGTGCTGGCGGCTGAGTTTGAGCGGGCGATTTATCCGTTGTCGAAGAAGCCCGATCTGGTGCTGCCGCTGCGCAAGCAATTGCAGGAGGTGATGTGGGAAGAAGTCGGCGTAATGCGCACGGCGGCAGGGATGGAACGAGGCCTGAAAGGCATTGCCGAGGTGTCGAACGCGCTGATGGACATAGGCGTGGACGACGCCAACCTGGCGTTCAATCTGACGTGGCACGATTGGCTGAACCTCCGCTCGCTCTGTGATGTCTCGGAGGTGGTCACGAAAGCCGGGATCGCGCGCGAAAACTCCCGCGGGGCACATTTCCGCGAAGACTTCCCCGAACCGGGCGCCATGGAGGACAGCGAGTTCACCGTCGCGCGTATCGACGGGAATGGGGTGAAGGTCGGCCGTGAGCCGGTGCAATTCACCATCGTGCGGCCCGGCGAGACGGTGTTGCCCGAAGGTGCGCCCGAAACGTTGGTGGCGGCGCAATGACGGGTTGCGCCCTGACCTTTGGCCAGGCCGCCCAATGCGAGGGGCGCTGCCCCTCGCGCTCCCCGGAGTTGTATGGGCAAGATGAAGGAGGAGCAGAATGATACCGATCGCGCTGATTCAAGAGGTGGCGGAGGGCCTGATGGACAAAGCCGCCATCGAGATTCCGCAGGATTACCTTGATGGGTTGCAGGAAGCCGCGCGGACCGAGGACGGGGATTTGTCGTCGTTTGTCCTGAAGGCGATGCTCGACAATTACGAGGCCGCCAAAGAGGACCGCCGCGCGATGTGTGGCGACACCGGCGTGCCGCGCTGGTTCGTGAAGATGGGCAATGAGGCGCAGGTTGAAGGCGGCATGGTGGCGCTGGAGGCCGCGTTGCGGCGGGCCACGGCGAATGCGACCAACGGCGTGCCGCTGCGGCCCAACCGGGTGCATCCGCTGTGGCGGACGGACCACAACAACAACGTCGGCATCGGCGCCCCGGAGATTGAGTATGGGTTTGAGCCGCCAGCCCCCGGCGAGGGAAGTGCCCAATGGATTGACCTGATTACTGTCCACAAGGGTGGTTTGTTCGGAACGGACTACCGGATGCTGTTCCCCAGTGACGGGGTGCAGGGGATCAAGCGGTTCTACCTCGATAGCCTCATGGCGTTCGGCAAGCGGGGCTTGGCGTGTCAGCCGGCGATCATCGGGATCGGGCTGGGTGGGTCCAAGGATATCTGCATGACCTTGGGCAAGCGGGCCTCGACGTTGCGGATTGTGGGGTCTCGGAATTCTGATCCGCGCATTGCGGAAATGGAGGATGAGTTCAAGGAGCTTGGGAACTCTATCGGCATGGGTGCCATGGGGTTTGTGGGCAAGAACATGGTCATCGATTGCAACATCGAAGTGGGGTACTGCCACACCGGCGGCCTGCCGATGTCCGTGCACGCTTTCTGTCTGTCGTCGCGCCGCGCGGTCGCGCGCATCCACAAGGATGGGGGGGTGGAACATCGCACGGACCCGGATTGGTTCACCGACTATCAGCGGCGTGAGACCGTGGAGTGGGAACCAGCGATGGAGGCGGCGGAATGAGCATTCGTGAAATCATCCTGTCCACGACCCCCTCGGACGCGGACATTGCAAAGCTGAAACTCGGCGATGTCGTCTACCTGTCGGGCCTGATGTATACGGCGCGGGAGGGCGTCTACATGCGCGCGCTGGAAGAGCGGGCGAATATCCCGATGGAGTTGCCCGCGCAGTCGGCGGCGAACTTTCATTGCTCCCCCGCCGCTCGGATCAACCCTGATGGCTCGTTTGATATGGGGGCCGTGACGGCCACGGCCTCCTTCCGCTTTGCCAAGTGGTTGCCGGAGTGGATGGCCAAGACCGGGGCAAAGCTGATCGTTGGCAAGGGGGGCATGACCTCGAAGGACTACAAGGAATACTTCGTGCCCAACGGGGCGGTTTACCTGTCGACCGTGGGCTATGGCACGGGTGCGTTGCTCGGGCGCGGGGTGGAGAACGTGGAGGCGGTCCATTGGAACGAGGAACTGGGCCTCGCGCAGGCGATGTGGGTTCTGAAATGCAACAAGATGGGGCCGTTTATCGTCGCCTCGGACATGAACGGCGACTGCCTGTTCGAGCGGGAGAATGCCAAGATCGCCGAGAATGTCGCGCGGGTTTATGAGGGCACACGGCCAGCCACGTTGAAGCGCTATGGCGAGAGTGATGATCGCACGGATGAGGTGATCTAGAACAGCTCGCTGACACCAACCCCGATCCCCATGGCGAGGGTCAGCAGGATCAACACCCAGCGGAACGCGGTGTCTGACAGGCGGCGAAAGACGGCGATGCCGATCTGCGCCGCAATCAGCCCCGTAGGAAGGGTGATCAGCAGCGCCGGGCCCGCGCTTACGTAGGCACCCCGCAGGAACAGAAGCGTAACCGTCGTTGTCAGCATCACCATGTTGAACGGTTGCAGCACCGCGCGCGTCTCGAACTTGGTCCAGGGGCGAAGCGACATCCACATTGCGGGCAATGCCCCCGACATGCCCGCCGCCCCGCCCAGAAGGCCGCCAATTCCGCCCACGACGCAATCCGCGACAGGTGTGGGCCGAGAGAACGCAGGCAACGAACGGCGGACGGCGAAATATCCGCCGTAGACGATCAGGAACCCCGCCACGCCAAGGCGCAAGACACTGGCATCCAGACCGTTCAGCAGCCAGACCCCGACAGGCACGCCCAACAGCCCCGGCAACACGAAGCGCAACAAGCGGCGTGGATTGGCGAGGATCGCGCGACGTACGACCCAGACGCCTTGCACGCCTGCCACTACGGACATCAGCGCGACGATAGCCACCGCCGTCACGGGGTCCAACACCACGAGGTAGAAACCCAGCGCGAAAAGCGCCGTGCCGGTGCCCGAAAGCCCGTTGATGAAGCCCCCGGCCGCCGCGCCCAGGATCAGGAAAATGATGAGATCGGGCGTCATGGGGTGATCGTTTGCCCATCCGGGATGACGCTGATGAGGGCGTCGAAGACCTCATCGATGACGCGGGGTTTGATCTGGTCCCTGTGGGAAGCGAGGCCGAGGACGCGGATCGGGGCGTCGCCCCCCAGTGCCAGACGTTTCACCTGCACACCATCCTGCGGCTTGACCGCAAGGTCCGGCACAATCGACACCCCCAGACCCGCCTGCACCATCGACGAAATCGCCTCGGCGCTGTTCAGCTCCATCGCCTCGGAGACCTGGACCCGTTTGGAGAGGATCCAGTTCTCGATCAACGTGCCCAGCACGGCATTGCGATTGAAGCGAATAAACGGACGGATGCGCAGCAGTTCAAACGGATCATCGCTGGGTTCATCGAACGGGGCGATCAGTTGCAGCGGTTCTTGCGCAAAGGGCCGGAAGTGGATGCGCGGAGGCAGGAGGTGGGGCTTGCTGACGATGGCCGCGTCCAAGGCGCCCCGCTCGATATCGGCCAGGAGTTCACCGGTCAGACCGGGACGGATGTGGAGGCCGATGCCGGGGAAACGGTCTTTCAGGACCGCCATGGCGCGGGGGGTAAGGCCGGTCAGCGTTGTGCCCAAAGCGCCCAGGCGCAGGTCCCCGCTAAGGCCGTCTTCATCGAGGACCGAGGCCACGAGGCCGTCATAATCCGCCAATAGCACGCGGGCTTTCGCGACAATCTGATGGGCAATCGGCGTCAGTTCCGGCGTGCGCGTGGCGCGGTTGAACAGCGCGACGCCAAGATCAGCCTCCAGCGCCTGCATCTGCTGGCTGACGGCGGCGTGGGTGACATGAACGACCTCAGCCGCCGCTGAAAACGTCTTGGCGTCGGCGACGGCAACAAGGGTGCGAAGAAGGCGGATGGTCAAGGCGGACTTTCAGTCATCTGCACCAGAGGGGGCATTTCGTTACCGCTGCTTACGCAATCAACCGACGCCCGTCCATCTAAAGATCCACCTCGATCACCCCGCCCGCCGCTGCCGCGCGGCTTTGGCAAAGGATCACGCCGGTTTCCCGCTGCGCCTTGGACAGCACGAAATCCCGATGCTCGACATCGCCCGAGACCAGCGTGCATTTGCACACGCCACAGATCCCGTCCGAGCATTTCACATCCACATGGATGCCGTTCTCGGCCAACACATCGGTGGCGGATTTGTCGGCGGGCACGTGCAGCGTCTTGCCCGATTTCACCAGCTTCAAGATGAACGGGTCGTTCACGTAGTCTGGCACCTCGGGGACCGAGAAATACTCCAGGTGGCGCGCATCCTCCGGGAAGCCCGCAGCCTCGGCGGCCTCCATCACGGCGGCCATGTAGCGGTCCGCGCCGCAGGTGTAGACGTGCCAGCCCGCGCGGTAACCCGCCATGATCTCCGCCACATCGGCGCGCGTGCCCTCATCGGTGATGTGCAGACAAACGCGGTCGGCCCAGGGGAAGCTGGCGATTTCGTCCAAAAGCCCCATCGTGGCGCGCGAGCGGCCGGAGTAATGCATGGTGAAGTTGCGGCCCTGGGCGTGCAATTCGTGGGCCATGGCCACCATCGGCGTGATGCCGATGCCGCCGCCCATCAACAGGCTATGGGTGGCGGTGGCATCCAGCGGGAAGTGGTTGATCGGGCGCGAAATGAAGATCCGCCGCCCCTTGTTGAAGATCCGCTGCAACAACATGGAGCCGCCACGCCCCGCGTCTTCTCGCAGGACCGCGATCTGGTATTTTGAGCGGTCCGCCGGGTCGCCGGACATGGAGTATTGGCGCAGGAACTCGGGCGCCACGACGATATCCAGATGCGCGCCCGCCTGCCATTCGGGCAGCTCGCCGCCACCGACGGGCTGGAATTCGTAGACGCTGATCCCCTGCGCGCTGACATCCGCGCGGGTGATTTCGACCTGGATCACCGGGCTCTCGCCCGCTGCGGTGTAGACGTGCAGATGCCCTGTCTCGTCGCGTTCCAGCAGGGATTTGTATTCCTCAGCCGTGATCATCGCCTGATAGGCGGCGATGCCGGCCTCGCGGTCCATGGGGAAGGGATAGGGATAGGGATGGGGGGCCAGCGGCGCGGGATAGACGGCGAGGGTCTGGTCCTCGTACCGCAGATCAAGGTCCTTTTGCAGCGACCGCGCGTTAACAGGCTGCTGTGTCGGGCGGTAAGCACCGTCGTCGCAAACCTCCAGATCCCACCACCACTTCTTGATCGGGTTGAGCGTCCCGTTTTCCATAACGTCATCCAGCTTCGCCAAGGCGGGCGCGAGCGCTGGCACCTTCATCGCCGCCCAGCGGAACGGTTTGTCCTTGAACAGGCCTTCCAGGTTCCACGGACAGGTCTTCATGCAGCGGCCACACATCGCACCGCCGGGTGTGGTGACACGGTAGGTGGCGCATTTCTGGCTGTCGGATTTCCAGATCTCGTAGCCGTTGAACATCAGTTTCGGCCCGGCGGTGATTGCGCCCGAGGGGCATTCGCGGGCGCATTTGTTGCACGCCTCGCAGAACCGTTGCAGACCGAAGTCGATGGGTTTGTCATGGGCCATTGGCAGGTCCGTGGTCACGGTGCCCGATTTCAGGCGCGGCCCGAGGAAAGGGTTCAAGATGACCTCTCCGATCCGGGAAACCTCACCAAGGCCCGACAGAAGCAGAAGCGGTGGTTGCAGAACCTCGCCGTCCATCACGGTGTGAGCCTTGGCCTTGTAGCCGAGGTTGCGGATCTGTTTGGCGATGATGCCCCCGATCAACGAGAACCTCAGGTAGGCGCGCATGCTTTGGGCCACGGCGATCCAGTCGTCGCCGCTGCTGCCCTCCATCGTCTCATAGCCCTGATCGATGATCATGTTGATGGCTTGGTCATGGGGCGGGTCGATGGGTTCGCCGCGAGCGTCATGGCTGTACCACGTCCAATCGGGACAGCGTGAAATGCCCACGGCATCGGCGCCAAGCCAGTAACTGGTGGCCTTAACAAGATCCGCCGCTTCTTGTGGATCGATCTGCGTCTGTTCGGGCGCGGCCTCTCCGTCCTGCAACAAGACGAACGCGCCCAAGGCGCGGCGTTGGGCCGAGGATGGCGCAGCCTTGCGCACGTAATGCCCGCCCTTCGCGCCCTCCTGCATTTTCTTGCCCATGTCACCGAATTGGGCGCGGGCGAACATGTCGGTGCGCTTGGGCACGCGGGCGACGTGGGCCTCGTCGATGTAGGTGGTGGGGGTGTCGACACGGGTAAGCGTCTCGAACGGATGGGCGCCGTCGACGAAGCGCCGCTTGGCGAAGGGCTCGGCGTTCAGCGCGTTCTTCGCCGAGGCTGTCCCCAGCTTCCAACCCAGCCCGAAGGCTGATTTCGGCTGTTGGTCCAGCGGGACCAGAGGCAGATCTGGCGCGACCTCGAACGTCGTCGTCACGGCGGAAAGGCCGAAGCGCGTGCCGATGTAGGGATGGTGCAGCGCGCCGCCCTCCACCGTGGCAAGCCCGGCGGCGACGGCCAGTTTGTTCAGGTCCACATCGGCGCTGGAAACCGTATGGCCGCGCGCATCGTGCCCCAGAACCCTCAGGTAGTTCGCCAGAACGACGGCCGCCTCTGCCGCCAATAGGCCAGCGCGGTGGGCTGCCGCGTCCTTAATCCAAGCAGTGCCGGGCTCGACCGCGTCGGGCACGCGAGGGTTCTCATACAAGAATACCAGCGCATGGGTATGACCGCCGATGCCCGAGGGCGGGGCCTCCATGCTTTCCTTAAGGTCCGACATGATCATGTCGATGCCCGCCGCCAGAGTCTTGGTCTGCCGTGTCTTCAGGTCATGGGCCAGCCGTTCGACATCGGGGTTCGCGTGGGGCCTGTCCAACAGGGCGGCGCCCGGAAGGCGACAGACGCCGACCAGCGCGGCATCTTGGAAATACCCGAACGCCTTCAGGTGATCGGCACGGTCCTGCGGGTCCGTGGGTGCCTCGGCCACGGCGCGGTTCACAAGACCATCGCGGATCGCGTCAAGCATGGCCTGATGCTCGCGCATGGCGTTGAGGATCGAATGGGGTGCCTCAGGTCGGTCGAAAGACAGGGGTGTTGCAGTGGGCACATGGGTCAGGTCCGGCGCCTGCGCGGTGCGCGCCAAACGCTCGGTTGGATAGTGCCCCATATGGACGGGCCGGGACTTGTCCGAAAAAAAGCGCGTCATGGGGTAGCCCTTGTGAACGGTCTGGGCGGACAGTAGCCGCGCGACACCCCGGATCACAAGCCGCGCCGGGCGGCGTTATTCCTTCACATAGGGCTTGCCATCGGCGGCAGGCGCCCGGGCACGGCCAACAAGGCCCGCGACGACGATAATCGTCGCGATGTAGGGTGCCATTGCCAGGAATTCGGACGGGATGGGCGTGTTGAGAAGCGCCAGCTTCTGTTGCAGCGAATCCGTGAAACCGAACACCAGCGCCGCCATCAGGGCGCCCACCGGGTGCCAGCGCCCGAAGATCATCGCAGCAAGGCCGATGTAGCCGCGCCCGCCCGTCATGTTTTCATCGAACCGCCCGACAGAGCCAAGCGTGAACCACGCGCCCCCGAAACCCGCGATCATGCCGCCGATGGTGACGTGAACATAGCGCGTCCAGTAGACGTCTATGCCAAGGGTGTCGGCAGCGCGCGGATGCTCGCCCACGGCACGGGCACGCAGGCCGCTGCGGGTGTGAAACAGGTAGTAGGTCGAAACGGCGACCATGATCAGCGCGCCGTAGACGAAGAGGTTCTGGTTGAACAGCATCGGGCCGATGACCGGGATGTCGCCCAGGATCGGGATCTTGATGGACCGGAACACCGGCGCGTTGTTGAGGTGACGCATGTCGGCAAAGACCTGGCTGGACACATAGCTTGTCAGCCCCAGCACGAAGAGGTTGATCACGACGCCCGCAATGATCTGGTCCATTCGATAGGTCACGACAAGCGCGGCAAGGATGAAACCGAAGAAGCCGCCGACGACGACGGCCGACAACAACCCGCCCCAGCCTCCGATCACCGATCCCATCAAGGCCCCGGTGAAGGCGCCCGCCAGAAGCATGCCCTCGACCGCGATATTCACCACCGCCACGCGCTCGCACATCACGGCGGCCAAGCCACCCAAGGCAATCGGCACCGCGCGGACCATCGTGGCTTGCAGCATGCCCGTCAGGGAGAAGGCGTTTTCTGCCGTTGCCCAAACCAGGAACGCCATGACCGCCAATCCAAGACCCAGGCCAAGCGACAGCGTCGTCCAGCGTCCGCCGCCGCGCAGGAACTGCCGCGCACCCAAAAACGCCGTAAGCGCCGCCGCGATGTAGATGAACGGCTGCGCAGGCACGATCAGGTCGGGCAGCACCCAGGTGTCGCGGGGGCGCGACAGGCGGAAGGTTGCATCGCCCGGAGCATCGCCAAACACCAGCACGAGAAATGCGCCAAGCAGGATGAGAATCGCCCCGACGATGCGCGTCCGGCGCTTGGCGGCCAGATCGACGGCGCGGGTCGGAGAGGTTTCAGCAACGCTCATTGCGCGCCTCCTTTCGGATCACTTCGGAAACCCCATGGGAAGATGGCGCAAACCAGAAGGGGCGCGGCGATGAACACGATGATCAGGGCCTGGATGATGCCGATCAGGTCAATGCTGACCCCCGCATCGACCTGCATTTGCCGCCCGCCTGCCTCCAGCCCGCCGAACAGCAGCCCCGCAAACAGCACGCCAACCGGGTGGGACCGGCCCATCAGCGCCACCGCGATGGCATCGAAACCGATGCCCGCAGAGAAGCCCGGCGTCGCACGGCCCAGAACACCCAACGTCTGATTGGCCCCAGCAAGGCCCGCAAGCGCCCCCGCCGTGGCCATGGCCACAACGATGATCAGCGAGGCGCGAATTCCGGCATACCGAGCCGCGTCCGGGCTGGCGCCGCTGGCGCGAAACTCGAACCCCAGCTTGGTACGAAACATCAGCCAATAGACCAGCGCCACGGCCAGAAGCATCAGGAACACGCCTGCATGAACGCGCAGGTTCGGGTCGAGCCACTCCAGCAGTTTCGGCAGTTCCGCCGCGTCCGGCACAGAGCGCGAAACCGGATCAGCGCGGCCTTCGCGCTGCACCCAATCAAGGCTCAGCATATAGTCCAGCAAGCGGTAGGAAATGAGGTTGAGCATGATGGTGGAAATCACCTCATGGGCACCCGTTGCCGCCCTCAGCCAGCCCGCGATCCCGGCATAGAAAGCGCCCGTCACGGCGCCAGCCAGCAGTGAAAGAGGCATCAGAAGAACGAAGGGAAGGTTGGCGAAGGTGAAGCCGAAAATGACAGCGGCCAGCCCCCCCATCAGGATCTGCCCCTCTGCCCCGATATTGAACAGGCCGGTGCGAAAGCCGATCGCAAGGCCCAGCGCGGCCAGCACCAGCGGCACGGCGGCCACCAAGGTTTCCGAGAGTGCCGCGACCGATCCGACAGAGCCCACGACCAGCGCCACATAGGACCGCCCGATCGTGGCCAGATCGACGCCCGTCGCCAGCATGACCAGCGCGCCGATCATAAGCGCGGCCACCACCGCGAAGAGAGGCACGATCACCAGGTCTTCGAACTGAACACGCCCCGGCGCGGCGCGCTCCAACAGCTTGTCGCGGGCGGTGTCGAGGGCTTCATTCACACTCATGCTACTACTCCGGCCATGGCCAAGCCGATTTCGGCCTTCTCGGGGCGGTGGGTCGTTGCGTCGAACTCGGCCACGATGCGGCCCTTGAACATCACGACAATGCGGTCCGACAGCGCCAGGATTTCATCGAGCTCGGACGACATGATCAGCACGGCGTCCCCCTCGGCGCGCGCGGCCATCAGGCGGGCGTGGATATATTCGATAGACCCCACATCCAGCCCCCGCGTGGGCTGTGCCGCGATCACGGCACGGGTATCTCGGGACAACTCGCGGGCCACGATCAGTTTTTGCTGGTTGCCGCCTGACAGATGCCCAGCATCCGCGAAAATGGACGACGTGCGGACATCGAACTGCGCAGCCGCCGTGGCGGCCCACTCGTTCACGACGCCCCATTGCACTTGTGGGCCCTTGGCGTAGCGGGCGTCATAATAGCTGTCGAGAACCATGTTCTCGGCCACGGTGAAATCAGGGATCAGCCCCATGCGCTGGCGATCTTCGGGGATATGGGCCAGCCCCATTGCGTGCCGCGCACGAACAGAGGCATGGGTGATGTCCTGCCCCAGAAAATGGATACTTCCCTGCGCGACCGACATCAGCCCGGTAATCGCCTCGATCAGCGCAGACTGCCCATTGCCCTGCACGCCCGCGATGCCCACGACCTCGCCGGCGCGCACCGTGAGGCTGACGTTATCGACGGCCACGGCCTCATCACGCAACACGGTAAGATCTTTGACCTCCAGCATCGGATCGCCGGGGGTGAATTCTGTCCGCTCGACCTCGAAATGCACGGGGCGCCCTACCATCAACTCGGCCAGATCTGCCTTTGTCGCGGTTTTCGGATCCGCCTCGCCCACGATGCGACCGGCGCGCAGAACGCTGATCCGGTCCGCAATGTCGAGGATTTCATTCAGCTTGTGGGTGATGAAAACAATCGCCTTGCCCGCGTCGCGCAGAGAGCGGACGATGCCGAAAAACTCCTCCACCTCTTGCGGGGTCAGGACGGCGGTGGGTTCATCAAGGATCAGGACATCGGCCGAGCGGAACAGCACCTTGATGATTTCGACGCGCTGCTGAACGCCAACCGGCAGGCTTTCGATCAATGCATCGGGATCGACGGCCAGGCCGTAGCTTTCCCCGATGTCGCGGACCTTCGCGCTGGCCGTCTCCAGATCAAGGTGATCAAGGCGGCCAACGGGCTCTACCCCCAGCACGACATTTTCGGCAACGGTAAAGATGGGGACCAGCATGAAGTGCTGATGCACCATGCCGATCCCCGCTTCGATGGCATCACGGGGACCGTCAAACTTTGACGCAACGCCATCGATCAGTATCTCTCCCTCATCGGGGCGGTAGAGGCCGCACAGCACGTTCATCAGGGTCGATTTTCCCGCGCCGTTTTCGCCCAGCAGGCCAAGGACCTCGCCTGCGCGGATGCTCAGGGACACGTCCTCATTGGCGATCACCGGGCCGAAGCGCTTGGTGATGCCTTTCAGTTCAACGTCCATGTCCGTGTCCCTTCGCCCGCCGCCCGTTCAGTTCAGTTCAGTTCGGCCCCACCGCGACGGTGCCGTCGATGATGCCTGCGCGCAGTGCCGTGAGTTCGGCCACCAGATCCTCGGGCACGGTGCCCTCGAAGTCATGGAAAGACGCAAGATCGACGCCGCCATTGGCCAGGGTGCCGACGATCACGCCGCCTTCGAACGAACCGGCCATGACCCGTTCGATCACCTGAAAGACGGTCGCATCCATGCGCTTGACGATGGACGTCAAGTAGACATGCCCGCGTTCGGGGTCGGTCTCATATAGATCGGCGTCCACTCCGATGATCATCAGCTCTTCCACGCCAAGTTCATTGGCCAGCGCCGCCGAGCCAAGGCCCACGGGGCCCGCGACGGGAAGAATGATGTCTGCCCCCTCATCATAAAGGTTTTGGGCAAAGGCACGCCCGTCATCGAGGGATTCGAAATTATTGGTGAACAGCCCCTCACGGGTATCCGGGGACCATCCCAGCAGGGTCACATCGGTGCCGTGTTGCGCATTGTAGTAATCGATGCCGTAGGCGAACCCATCCATGAAGATCGTGACGGGCGGGATGTTGATGCCGCCAAAGGTGCCCACGATGCCCGTCTCGGTCATTCCTGCGGCCAGGTAGCCTGCCATGAAGGCGGCCTCGTCCGTCGCGTAGACCTGCCCCAGCACGTTATCGAGCGGCGGGTCATAGGCGAAGTCGACGATAGAAAACAGCTGATCGGGGTTGGCGGCAGCGGCCTCTTGTGTGGCGTCGCCCAGAAGGAAGCCGATGGTGAAGATGATGTCACATTCCCCGCCCAGCAGCGAGGTGATGTTGGCCTCGTAATCCGTCTCGGCCTGTGACTCGAGGAAACGTGCATCGATGCCCATGGCGGTCTGCGCCTCCAGCACGCCTCGCCACGCGGTCTGGTTGAAGCTGTTGTCGTCAATGCCGCCGGTGTCCGTGATCTGGCAGGCGGTGAACGCACTGACGGGTGCGGCCAAGCACACCGCAAGTGGCAGGAGTGCCGCTTTGATTGCCCCTTGTATCGTCATATCAGGATCCTCCGTTGATGGTGGCAAGCCGTTCCGGCTGCCGCTCGCACGTCGCCCTCGGCAGGCACACGGTTCGTGCCGCTCAGGCGGTGTCATGGCCGAGTATGGCGTCACGATTCGACGCCCCGATTGATCCGCGTCAATTCGTTGGCTGGAAGAGAGGCGCAAGGATTGCGCCCAATCCGACGTACAATCCCATGACAAAGAGTCCGCGAAATGTGCCGCCTTTACGCCATGCATGCCAACGAGCCGACCCGCGTCGAATGCGGCCTGGTCAACGCCCAGAACGCCTTGATGGCGCAAAGTGCGGGCGATTTGACCGGGATGATGCATGGCCATGGCTGGGGCGTCGCCGACTATCCCGATGGCGTGCCGATTGTCGAAAAGCAGACGTGGGCCGCCTTCCATGGAGAACACTTCCAGAAGGCCGCCGCGCGGGTCTACGCCCGCACTGCCGTGGCCCACGTGCGCCGCGCCACCGTGGGGAAGACGAGCCTTGAGAACACGCACCCCTTCCATCACGGTCGATGGATCTTCGCGCACAACGGCACCGTGCCGAATTTCGAAGCCCTTCGGATGACGTTCCTGGAACACATGGACCCGCTGCACCGGTCCGAGATACAGGGCGAGACCGACAGCGAGCATGTCTTCCGCTACCTGCTGAGCCTTTTTCTGCGTCATCCCGAAGTTGGCCTTCTGGAAACCGTGCGCCGGGGCCTCGACCAGATTGTCGGATGGTGCCGAGAGGTCGACCCGACAAAGACCATCGGGCTGAACACCGTGCTCACCGATGGAGAAAGGATGGTCGGCTCTCGGCTCAACCGCTCTCTCGTGCACCTGCGGCGCGATCACCTGCATGTCTGTCTGGTCTGCGGCCAGACCCATGTGAAGCACGAACCCACCATCGATTACCGCGCGGTCGAGATTGCCTCGGAACCGGTGACGCAAGATGAGACGTGGATCAACATTCCCAATGCGTCCGTCTTCCAGACGACCGATGATTTCAGCCTCGACATTCGCCCCATGGGCACACATGCCGCCGCGGCCCTGCGGTCGTGAGCGCGCAATCGGATTGATTGAAGTCAATTCCACCCCACCGCGCTCTGGCACGCTTTTCCCAAGGGAGGGCCACCATGACCGACACGATGACGCGCGACAGAGTTGGACAGTTCACCGATCCCTCCGGGCGGACGTTCGGCGAGGACGGCACCCTCAACATCGCCTATGAGGCGCTTGATCGGCACGTTGAAGACGGTCACGGCACGGAAATTGCCATGATCTGGCTGGGAAAGGACGACACCCGGCAAGAGATTTCCTATTCGGATCTCTCCGCGATGGCGTCTCGGTTTGCGAACGTGCTGACATCTCATGGATGCGCCCCCGGCGACAGCCTGTTCGCCCTGATGGGCCGCGTGCCTGAGCTTTACGCAACGGCCTTGGGCGCTTTGAAAGCCGGTGCGGTCTTCACCCCCTTGTTCTCGGCCTTCGGTCCTGAACCGATCCGAACGCGGATGGAAATCGGCGATGCGAAGGTGCTTGTGACGACGGCGTCGATCTACAACCGCAAGATTGCGCCCTGGCGGGACGATCTGCCCTCGCTCAAGCTGGTTCTCATTCTTGGTGATGAGGCCCCCGATGGCTGCGTTGCGCTTGCGCCTGCGATGGCCGCCGCCGCGCCCGAATTCACCGTCGCCAAGACAGCCCCCGAAGACCCCGCATTGATCCACTTCACGTCCGGCACCACGGGCAAGCCGAAAGGGGCCGTGCACGTCCACGGCGCGGTGGCGTATCACGCGTTTTCGGGCCGCCACGCGCTGGATCTGAACCCTGGCACAATCTACTGGTGCACCGCCGATCCCGGCTGGGTGACCGGCACGTCCTACGGGATCATCGCGCCCCTGGTGAACCGCGTGACAATGATCGTGGATGAGGCGGAGTTCGATCTGGAGCGGTGGTACGGCATCGTGGAACGTGAAGCGGTGCAGGTCTGGTACTCTGCCCCTACCGCGATCCGCATGATGATGCGCGCGGGCGCAGAAGCCGCCAAGCCCTTCGACTTTTCCGCCCTGCGGTTTCTGGCCAGCGTGGGCGAGCCCCTGAACCCCGAAGCCGTGATCTGGAGCGAGCAGGTCTTCGGCCAGCCCTTCCACGACAATTGGTGGCAAACGGAAACCGGCGGCATCATGATCGCCAATTGCCCCGGTGAAACGGTCAAGCCCGGCTCTATGGGCAAACCCCTGCCCGGCATCACTGCCGGGATCGTGGACCGCACGGACGCGGGCTTGCGCGAGTTACCTGACGGCGAGATCGGCGAACTGGCTCTGCGCCCCGGGTGGCCCTCCATGATGCGCACGTACCTGCATGAGCAAGCTCGGTACGACAAATGCTTCGTCGATGGGCGGTATCTGTCCGGCGATCTGGCGATGCGCGATGCCGAGGGATATTTCTGGTTCGTCGGCCGCGCCGATGACCTGATCAAGACATCCGGCCATCTGATCGGTCCGTTCGAGGTCGAAAGCGCGTTGATCGAACACGAGGCCGTGGCTGAAGCGGGCGTGATCGGCCTGCCGGATGAGACAGCGGGCGAGGTCGTGAAGGCCTATGTGACGCTGAACCCGGGTTTTGGCTCCTCGCGCGCGCTGGAGCGTGAGATCCGGGGACACGCCCGCAAGAAGCTCGGCCCCGCCGTCGCCCCGCGTGAGATCGTGTTTCGCACGACCCTTCCCAAGACCCGCTCGGGCAAGATCATGCGCCGCCTTCTGAAGGCCCGCGAACTGGGCCTGCCGGAAGGTGACATTTCCACATTGGAGACGGATGAGACATGAACGCTTCCCTCAAACCCCGCCTCGACAAAGATCATGTGCGTGCGCTGCTCCGCGACATGATCCGCATCCGCCGCTTCGAAGACAAATGCGCCGAGCTTTACACACAACAAAAGATCCGCGGTTTCCTGCACCTTTATGATGGCGAAGAAGCCGTGGCCGTGGGCGTCATCCCGGTGCTGAGACCCGACGATGCCGTCGTGGCGACCTACCGCGAACACGGCCACGCGCTTGTGCGCGGTGTGCCGATGACGACGATCATGGCCGAGATGTATGGCAAGGCCGAGGGATGCTCGGGCGGGCGCGGCGGGTCCATGCATCTGTTCGATGCAGACAGGAACTTCCTTGGCGGCAATGCGATTGTCGGCGGGGGGCTGCCGTTGGCAACGGGGCGGGCCTTGGCGGATCGCATGAAGGGAAACGACAGCGTCACCGTATGCTTCTTCGGCGAAGGCGCCGTGGCGGAGGGCGAATTCCACGAGGCGATGAACCTTGCACAGTTGTGGAAGCTTCCGGTGCTGTTCGTGTGCGAAAACAACGGATACGCCATGGGCTCGGCGCTGGACCGGACCGAGGCGCAGGTCAATGTCGCGCAGAAGGCCGCCGCCTACGGGGTTGAAGCGCGGCAGGTGGATGGCATGGATGTCGTGGCTGTGGAAGCCGCCACCCGCCAAGCCGTGGCCCGCATGCGTGATACCGGTGCACCGATGTTGTTGGAGTGCCTGACTTATCGCTTCCGTCCACATTCGATGTTCGACGCCCAACTCTATCGCGACAAGGCCGAGGTCGCGGTCTGGCGCAGGAAGGGGCCGATCGTGCGGTTCCAGACCTGGCTTACGGACAACAACCTGATCCACGTAGAAGAAATCGAGGCCTTGGAAGCCGAGGCCGACGCCGAGATCGCCGAGGCAGTCGCCTTCGCTGAGGCCGGCACATGGGAGCCGGTCGAAACCCTCACGGCCCATGTGTTGGGACCGCAGCCAGACCCGCCCACGCTGCCCACATCATCCGGCAATATGATCGAGATGACCTACCGCGAGGCCGTCAAACAGGCGATCCGCGACGCCATGATCCGCGACGATCGCGTGTTTCTGATGGGCGAGGATGTCGGCGCCTATGGCGGCTGCTACGCCGTGTCCAAGGGGCTGATGGCGGAATTCGGGGAAGGTCGCATTCGCGACACGCCCTTGGCGGAGTCCGGTTTCACCGGCGCGGGCATCGGGGCCGCCGTGGCGGGCATGCGCCCTATAGTGGAGTTGATGACGGTCAACTTCTCACTTCTGGCGCTTGATCAGATCATGAACACCGCCGCAACCCTGCGTCACATGTCCGGCGGGCAGTTCGGCGTGCCGCTGGTGATCCGCATGGCGACCGGGGCGGGCAAGCAGTTGGCCGCGCAGCATTCCCATAGCCTGGAGGGGTGGTACGCCCACATCCCGGGCCTGAAGGTGCTGACCCCGGCCACGCTGGAAGACGCGCGCGGCATGCTGTGGACGGCCCTGGAAGACCCCGATCCCGTGCTGATCTTCGAGAACGTGATGCTTTACAACCGTTCGGGGCAGATCGACGAGGCCGCGGGACCCGTCGATATCAGCCGCGCCGCCATACGGCGCGAGGGCAGCGATCTGAGCCTGATCACCTATGGCGGATCACTGTTCAAGACGCTGGAGGCGGCGGACCAGCTGGCGGCAGACGGCATCTCGGCCGAAGTCATCGACCTGCGCAGCCTGCGGCCGCTGGACGACGCCACGATCCTCGCATCGGTTCGCAAGACCCGACGCGCGGTGGTTGTCGATGAAGGCTGGCGGTCCGGCGGGATATCGGCCGAGATCTCCGCCCGGATCATGGAGCAGGCCCTGTGGTCGATCGATGCGCCCGTGGGTCGGGTTTGCGCGGAAGAGGTACCGATCCCCTACCCCAAACACCTGGAAGACGCCGCGATCCCAGATGTCACCCGGATCGTCGCGTCGGTCAAAGCCATGATGGGGCGCTGAAATGGGTGTTTTCGCAATGCCATCGCTGGGGGCCGACATGGAGGAGGGAACGCTTGTGGAATGGACAGTGGCCAAGGGCGACACCATCGCGCGCGGTGACGTGATTGCGGTGATCGAGACCCAAAAGGGCGCCATAGAGATCGAGTGCTTTGAAGACGGCGTGGTCTCTGAATTTCTTATCGATGTTGGAAAGGCCGTCCCCGTGGGCGCGCCATTGGCCATTATCGGCACTGGGGACGCGCCCGACGTGCCTGACCCCACTCCGCCAGAGGTTCCGGCAAGCCCGCCGCCCTTGCAGCCCCCCACCCCCGCACCGGATGTGCCGGGCGAAAGCCCCGTGGAGCTTCCCGATGAAGAGCCGCTTGAAACGCCAGAGCTTCCCCCCGAGGAAAATCGGTTGTCGCCTCTCGATCCCCCCTCGCCTCCGCCTGCTGAAGATATCCGCGCCTCCCCCGCCGCGCGGACGCGGGCGCGCGAGCTTGGCATTGA
Source organism: Gymnodinialimonas phycosphaerae (assembly GCF_019195455.1). NCBI lineage: Bacteria > Pseudomonadati > Pseudomonadota > Alphaproteobacteria > Rhodobacterales > Paracoccaceae > Gymnodinialimonas > Gymnodinialimonas phycosphaerae. The sequence continues at coordinate 2,813,303 of NZ_JAIMBW010000001.1, forward strand.
CTTGCGTGGTATCAGGGGCACCGGGCCAGATGGGGTGATTGTCCTCGCCGATGTGGAGCGGACCCAACCGGCAAGTGATGTGCAACAAGCACTGGCCCCGCCCGAAAAGGATCCCAAAGCCGAAATGCGCAAGGCGATTGCCGCCGCGATGGTCCGGTCAAAGCAGACGATCCCGCATTTCTACCTATCCCAAACGTTCGACATGCAGGCCGCGCAGGACCACCTGGCGCAGCTGAACAAAGACCGCCCCCCCAGTGACCGCTTGCTGCTTGGGGCGCTTTTGGTGCGCGCGACGGCATTGGCGGCCAGGGACTGCCCGACGCTGAACGGTCACTATGTCGACAACACCTTCACCCCCTCGACCGAGATCAATGTGGGACTGGCCATTGCCCTGCGTGGCGGCGGGCTTGTCGCGCCGGCCTTGATGCAGGCGGACACATTGGACCTGGATAAGACGATGGCGGCGATGCGCGATCTTGTCAGCCGCGCGCGAACCGGGCGGCTTCGCGGGCGTGAGATGACGGCAGGCACGATCACCCTCTCCAGCCTTGGCGACAACGGGGCAGAGGCGATGTCGGGCGTGATCTTTCCACCGCAAGTGGCCCTTGTAGGCCTTGGGTCCCCGAAAACGCGCCCCTGGATCATCGAAGGCACGGTGCAGCCACGATCCGTTGTTCAAATGACGCTTTCGGTTGACCACCGGGCAAATGACGGACGGCAGGCATCCCGTTTCATCGCCGCGTTCGAGAGCCATCTGCAAACCCCGGAGGAGCTATGACCCCCACTGAGATCCGCGCCGCCTTTCTTGAAGAACTTGTCAGCGTCGCCCCTGACATCGACCCTGATTCCGTCGCCGATGATGATCATCTACAAGATGATCTGGAGTTGGACTCGATGGATTTCCTGACCCTCGTGACGGCGATCCATACCCGCCTTGGCGTCGACATCGCAGAGGCCGACTACCCAAGGATCGCCACCTTGGGGGACGCGGTTCCCTTCCTGACCGAACGGATGGGTTAGGCGGGTCCCGCGCCTCGCAGCCGCGCCAGCGCCTCCGCAATCAAGGCTTGGGCTGCGTCATCGGACCCGGCCACCGCGCATGCGCTGAACAAGGTGCCGCTGGACGCTCGGGGCGGGGCGGTCAGCATCATTCCGGGCTCGCCCGGCGCGGGCAAGAGGCCCTCAAGACGGCCCAAAACCTCGGCCGTTGTCAAATGGACATCTGGCAGGTTTGCCTGTGTGATTACCAAGCCATCCGGAACGGTGCCCCACCGGCTGCGCAAGGCCGTCAGCGGGGTCGACACGCCGCCCCAGCGGCCGTTGCACTCGATCCAGTGGATCACATCCGGCCCCGACCCACGCCGCTGAATGACCGCATCAAGACTGCATCGCCCGAAATAGCCGATGTCTTGCAGGATGCCCGCCAGTCGCACGGCCTGATCGGCAAGTGCTGCTTGCGTGGATTCTGGCAAGGATGACCGCGTCGCACCCACGAACCTCCCCTCCACCCCCACCACGGATTGTTCGAACAAACCGTCGCAAACCGGAGGCCCGTCCGAGATATCGGGGATCCAGAGTTGAGCAGAGGGGCTGCACACCACGTCGGCGTCCCAGACCCCCACAAGCACCGGATACGTGTCCGCCCATCCGCAGCCGCGAAGGCGGTCGAGAAGAAAGCCACGCACATCACTGAGCGACCGGCCCTCGATATCCGCGCGGCGCAGGCCGATGTTGCCTGCCGATCCGGCGCTGTCGGGAACCTTCACAACAAGCCGCTCAGCCGTCCTGGAGATCTGCGCCACAAGCGCCGCCGTTGCGGCAGGCCCGTAAGAGAAAAACGTCGGCGGCGTGGCAGCAGGCCCGACGACCCGGTGAACAAGATCCGCAAACCAAAGCTTGTCATTTGCTCTCTGGGCAAGGCGAGGTGACGGGCCGCACACGTGGATCGGGGTCTGCGCGACCTCGCCAATCTGTTGCGCCAAGCGCCAGATGTGTCCCGTCGTGATGTACGCCTTCAGCGTCAGGCCACCATGCATGATGGCCATTCGGACCAGACGATCGATCACCCATGGCGTCATTCGCGCGAGGTGGGCGATGGAGGTCTGCCGCGACCGCCCGATCTCAAGGAATGTCACGTCGGCCATGCCCGGTTGCGAGGTCAGATAATCCTCAAAGTCATGGTCACGCTGGCGCACGACGACGATATCGCCCCCATGGGCCAGAAGGCTCATTCGGTATTCCAACCCACCGCCGGAGGTTGCGTTGAAAAGGCTGATCTCGGACGCATCCCCGATAATGACGGCAGGCCCAGAGCCACAGCCCTGGGTCACGAAAGGGCCGAAATCGAGTGAACTGACAAGCGCGGGCTCGTCGGCGCGCAGGGCCTCTGCGATGGCGCGAAGCTTGTGCAAGGCCCTTGCCCCCCTCTGGTTGCCGCGAAAAAGGGCCGGGTCAGATCTCGACCATGCCGACCACGTAGTTCTCTCCGTAGACGTTCGCGCACCGTGGGCACGTCGTGTAATACATGAAGACCCGGCCTGGCGTCTTGCCGTGGGCGCGGGCCGCGACCTCCATCTCATGTCCCCAATCCGCGGCCTTGGCGTAGGAGCCCTCGAAAACACGGGTCAGGAAATCTCCGGAAAGTGTTGTCATTTCCTCGCCCGCCACGTCCTTGGTGACAGCGAAGTAATGCTCGGCCTCCCAAGGGCCAAGTTCGCGGCTTAGCACCAGAACCTCTTCGTCTTTCATTGCATTCGCATCCTCGATACGGCCTAGCACACGGCCAAAGACGCGGCCCATGTTCAAGGGCACATGCATCGCGCTTTTCGTTGTCGCGCGGACAAAGGGCTTATCCCTGAAATGAAGGATGCGGTCGTCCCACCCCACGGGATTGAACTTCGCACAACATCCGGTCTCGTTGACGCTTGCGTCGTATTTCGGAACAGCATTGATTTTCATCACGCACCTCGCAGGCTGGGGTGCCTTGAGTGTGGAGCAACCCCGCACGCTCAGATTGATGTGCCTCAATACCCGAATCTACGACGCCTCGTCTGATCCGCGCGCCAAGGCGTACTGCGTCAGAAGGGGGCCGATCAGCTCGAAAACGATGGTGGTGGCGATCGTGATCGCGATGATCTGTGCGCTGTGTTCTGGAAACCTGTCCGCCGTCACAAGCGCCATGCCGATAGCCACACCCGCCTGTGGGGCCATCGCCAGCCCCGTCAGCAGCCCTTCGCGCCCGTCCAGGCCCGACAGGCACGCGCCCAGCCACCCGCCGATCAGCCGCGCCAGAAGGCGGGCCACGACGTAGACCACGCCGATCCAGCCGAACCCCGCCAGCAGGTCGAAATCCAGAAGCGCCCCGGCCATGATGAAGAACAACAGGACGAACGGCCATTCGATCCGCTCGATCTCGTGAAACGGGTAGCGGTGGTGCTTGGCCAGGTTGACCACGATCGCCCCGGCGGCCATGCCCGCCAGAAGGTACGACACCTCAAGGTACAACGCAGAGCCCGCGCAGATCAGAACAATGCCAAGGGCTTCCAGAAGCGACGGCTCACCCCGTTTCAGGCGTCCTGTCAGATAGGCTGCCGGCAGGCCAATGGCCGCCCCCAGCAACAAGCCGCCGCCCGCCTCCCACAGGCCGTGGCGAATGGCGTCGGCGCCCCCTTCCCCGCCCGCCGCGAAGCCCGCGAGTGTCAGCAGCAGGCTGAACGCCAGAAGCCCCCAGGCGTCGTCAATCGCCACGATGCCCAGCAAATTGGTCGCGAAGCGCCCCTTGCGACCAGATTGCCGAACGACATCGCGCGTGGCCGCCGGTGCGGTCGCCGCCGATATCCCGGCCAACGCAAGGGCGACGACCACAGGCGTTCCGATCAGGATCAGCGTCGCCCCCACCAGCAGTGCCGACACAGCGACCACGCTTAGCGAGATCGCCAGGATCTCTCGCCCGTGGGCCGCAAGGGCGCTGCGTTCCAAAGAGCCGCCAAGCAGGAAGGCGACCATCGTCAGGGCCATCGCCGCAAAGGACTCGTCGCCGTTGGTCAGGATGTCCGGCAGCACGTCCAGGCCAGGCGGGCCAAGGCCCCCCCCCAGAAGGATCAGCAGCGTGACGCGCGGCACATGCACGATCCGGCCGAGGGTATCCAGCGCCAGCGCTGCCAGAAACAGCACGCCGACCGTGATCATCAGGGGGGCAGGGTCCATTCCGGGCGCGGCTTACGGACGTGTCAAAGCGGATGTATCCACGTCAACCGCCGTGCCCAGATCCGCAAGCGCATCAAAGAGGAGTTGTAGCGCATAATGGGGATTGTGTACGAACGCGCCGCCATCTTGCAGCACGTATTGGTAGTTATACGCGGCACGCAGCAGGCGGGGTGTCCAGGTCTGGTAACGGTTGGGGTAGGCCGCCTCACCCTCGGTAACGGCGCCGTCACCATCGGTGTCGGTGAAATAGTAGGGATAGGCACCCGGTGCGTAGATGATCGGCGTGCCTGCAACCTCGGCGGCATAAAGCGCGATGGCCTCGCCCAATTGCGCGTGCAGCGTTGCGATCGGGTCAGCGATGCCCTCGGCGGCATTCCCGTCGCCATCGTAATCTGTCGTGGAGGTGCGGATATCGGTGAAGCTTTCCGCCCCCTCATGGCAACTTGTGCAGGACGTCAGTTCGACCTGTAGGGAGTGGGGCGAATGGCAGGAACTACACGTATTGAGCTCCGGGAAATGGGTGAAGGGCCCGGCATAAGTCTGACCGGCGTATTCATACCCGCCATGGGCGGCACTGCCCTGCGTCGTGGCACCGGCCATGGAGTAATGCGAATTCACGAACCCCAGATCAGCCGAGACGGTATCAGCGGCCAGATCGCCGATCGCAGCTTCCACGGTGCCGGTCGAAGCGCGCCCCTGATGACAGACCGAACAGACGGCCGATCCCGGATCCAACGCGATGTGCTCGCCTGACGGGAACGGCACCGACGCAAGCCCCACGGCCGCCGCACTATGGCACGACGCGCAGCCCACGACCGAGCCAAGCGGCACGGGATGATCGATCACTCCGACCGTTTCCATCGGGCTTTCCAGGTAATCCAGCAGACCGATGGAGGAATGGCACACGGCACAGGCGCCGGTGATTTCTCCGTCCTCATTCCAATGGGTGAACGCCTCGGACGTCCGATCCGCGTGGGGCGACGCCAGCCAGGCCTCAGTGATATCGGTGAGTGATGGCGCGTCGTCCTGCGCGAAGGTCGCGCTGGCAGGCAACAGAACAAACGTCATGGCAAGGGCGGCAAGGGAGCGAAACATCATCTGAGGACCTTTATGGCGAAAAGCGAAAGGAGCGGGCGTGATCTTGGTCCTTTTTGCCATGGATTGCCGAAGCGTCATTTGATCGAAATCAATGGCAGGCGCTAGTTTCCAGCTACAGTGCAGCCACAGCATTCTTCTTCTGGGGACAGCTATCGGGCAAAATGACATTCTATGATCCGACACCCGACATAACTGTGCCCGTGGCCCTTCTGGGCGATGACTACCCCGGCTTGCGCATCAGGTTGGATGTCGCACAAGGCGATGACGTCGCCGCAGGGCAACCGCTTTTTCACGATGCGAAACGATCCGCCATTGCCTATGTCTCGCCGATTCAAGGGCGCGTCGCCGAGGTTCGCTACGGCCCAAGGCGGATGCTGGCGGCCATGGTGCTTGACCCGGTCGAGACGGGCCCCGCAGCACCATCGGATCGGCTGACCGATGACAGTGCGCTACGCGCCTACCTATTGGCGCGCGGCGCGTGGCCCGCGTTCATCGCGCGCCCCTTCGGCGGGCCACCTGATCCGGATGCGCAACCCGACGCGATCATCGTGTCAGCCCTGTCATCCAGCCCAATAGGGTTTGCCCCGCGTGAGGTTCTGGTGGGCAGGGAAGCTGAGTTCGCCCGCGGCCTCAACGCGCTGACCCTTCTTACCGACGGCCCGGTCCATCTGTGCGTCGAGCACGGTACGATCATCTCGAACCCCGACCTCACGCTCATCCGCGTTCACAGCCATCGCGCCACGAAATCGTGGCGAACGGCCAGTGGCCAGACCGCCTTGGTGCACCCCACCGGCTCGAATGGGCAAGTGTGGACGATCGGTCTTCAGGATGTCTTGGCAATTGGCCACCTGCTTGAGACGGGTCTTTATGATCCGATCAGGACCATTACCGTCCCGCAACCAGGCACCCGCAGGGCCGTGACGCAGCGTGTAGCACTGGGGGCAAAGATACGGCCACTGCTTCAAGATGCCCTGAAATCTGGTCCGAATGAGCAGGTGATTTCGGGGACCGAGCAACATGGACGTCGCGGGGCCTACCTTGGACGCTACCATGACGTGGTCGGAACGACCCGCGTGAAAAAGCAGCCCACGTGGTCCGTGCCGCTCCCGCTGGTCGCGTTTGCCGGTTTGAACAGCGTCCTTCCCGCCCGCGTGCCCGCCGTGCCGTTGATGCGCGCGCTCAGCATTGGCGATACGCAAACTTGCCTGAAGCTGGGATGTCTGGAGTTGCTGGAGGAAGACGTCGCCCCTTTGTCGGCCCTGTGCACAAGCGGCACAGACTACGGACAACGCTTGCGAAACGTGCTGGATCAGCTTCACAAGGACGCCGCATGATCGCCCTCTCGCGCACGATCCCCCTTCACGGAGCCGATGGTTCCGTGCTGATCCAGACCCTCGCACTGATCCCTCCCGTCGCGGTGGCCGCCTGGGGTGGCGGTATGCCTTTTCTGGGAACACTGGCGGTCGCGATGGTCGTTGTCCTGGCATGGGACTACATCTTTGCAACGCTTCGGCAGCGCGCCGTAAAGCCCTACGGCATCACGACGGCTGCGATCTTCGTCCTGTTTGTCCCGCCCGAGATGCCGCTTTGGCATCTGATCGTGGTGCTTTCTCTTGGCGCGGTCATCGCAGAGCATGTCTTCGGCGGTCGCGGCTTTGCGTTCCTGTCGCCTGCCACCGCCGCCCTGGCCCTTGGTCTTCTATCGCTTCCCAACCTGGCCCTGATGACGCCCTCACCCGCCATCGCGTGGGCCTGCCTTCCCGGCGCGGTCTTGCTGCTGCTATTCGGCATGCTGAGCGTGCCGATCGCGCTCGTGTTTCTGACGACCCTTGTCATTGCCTTCGGGATCACCACACCGCCCGAAGCCGTGGGCTTGCTTGCGGCCTGTTCGGTCGCCCTGCTGTTTCTGGTAGGCGATCCCCTGTCCGCCGCCGTGACCGGGATGGGGCGGGTTCTTTACGGCGCGCTTGCAGGTGTGTTGGCCTGGGTCTTCAGCGGGTTCGGCGGCGGTGTCCCCTCTGCTGATGCGCTGGTCTTCGCGGCGCTTCTGGCCAGCCTATTCGCGCCGTTGCTCGACACCATGGCGGTCGCGGTCAACGGCTTCTGGCGGAGGCGTCGATATGGCTGAACCCTCGCCCCCCTTCTGGCGCTTTCTGGCGCGGGACAATGAAGACCCCGTCAAGATCTTCGGCGTCGCTTTCCTTGTGGCGCTTGTGTGTGCCGCCGTCGTGTCCACCGCGGCCATCATGCTGGAACCCCGCCAATCCGCACATCTGGAGGCCGAACGCGCGGCGCGCATGGCCGCGATGCTGGAGACACTGCCGGGCATGGCCGAGGTTCTGGCTGAAAGCGGCGCGGACAGCCTGACGACCTATCTGGTGGACCTGTCCAGCGGCGAAATCGCCGTCGGGCAAGATGCTGACACCTATGATGTCGACGCCGCCGCCGCTGATCCCGCCACCGCGATCACTATTCCGGCAGAGCTGGACGTGGCAGGCCTGCGCCAGCGCGCGCCCCTCGCCCCGGTCTACGTGCTGGAGCGCGACGGACGGGTGGAATTGATCGTGCTCCCGGTCTCTGGCACCGGTTATCAATCCCGGATCGAGGCGCTTCTGGCGCTGGAGGCGGACCTGAGCACCGTTGCCGCGCTGACGATCACCGCGCAGGCCGAGACCGCGGGGCTTGGTGCGCGGATCGAGAATCCGGAATGGCAGGCGCTTTGGCCCGGTCGCGAAGTGGCCAATGACAGCGGCGAGATCGTGATCGCGGTCGTGCGCGGGCAAGCCAGCGGCCCCCACGAGGTGGACGGCATTTCAGGCGCCACACGCACCGGCAACGGCATCACCAACATGCTGCGCTATTGGTTGGGGGATCACGGCTTTGGCCCGTTCCTCGACAATCTGCGCGACGGGGGGCTTTGAAATGCGCAAAGCCCTGACCCGCATCATCGGCCCCCTGATCGACCAAAACCCGATCACGCGCCAGATCCTTGGCGTTTGTTCCGCCCTGGCCGTGACCACATCGCTCGACACGGCGCTGGTGATGTCGGCGGCGCTGACGACGGTCCTGTGTCTGTCGTCGGGCATCATCAGCCTTCTGCGCCACCACATCCCCCACGTCATCCGCCTGATCGTACAGATCACCATCATCGCCTCACTGGTCATCGTCATCGACGAATTCATGCGCGCCTACGTGTTTGAGCTCAGCCGCACGCTCTCGGTTTTCGTGGGCCTTATCGTCACCAACTGCCTCGTCCTTGGCCGGGCCGAGGCCTTTGCGATGCGCAACCCGGTCGGGCCTTCGGTGCTGGACGCCCTGGGCAACGGGCTTGGTTACAGCCTGATCCTGATCGTTGTGGGCAGCATTCGTGAGCTTCTGGGCGAAGGCAGCCTTCTGGGTCTGGTGATCCTGCCCTCCGTCGAGGATGGCGGCTGGTTCCAGCCCCTTGGCCTGATGCAACTGGCCCCGGCCGCCTTCTTCATCATCGGCTTGCTGGTCTGGGCCGTCCGCAGCCTGCGCAGGGATCAAATCGAGCCCGCGCAATACAGCCTGTCGCAAACGAGGTCGCGCGGATGATCGAGATTCTTGTCGCTTCCATCTTCCAGGAAAACCTGGCGCTGGCCTACTTCCTTGGCATCTGCACCTTCCTTGCCGTGTCCGAACGGGTGGATACCGCCGTGGGCCTTGGGCTGGCGATCATCGTGGTGCAGACGATCACGGTGCCGGTCAATGCGCTGATCCTGAATGGCGTGCTGATCGAGGGCGCATGGCGGTGGGCGGGCCTGCCAGAGGTGGACCTGACTTACCTGCGCCTAGTGGCCTTCATCGGCGTGATCGCCGCCATCGTCCAAGTGCTGGAAATGACGCTGGATCGCTTCTTCCCGCGCCTCTATGTGGCCTTGGGCAGCTTCCTGCCCCTGATTACCGTGAACTGCGCCGTCCTGGGAGCGAGCCTCTTCATGGCCGAGCGGCGCTATACCGTGCCAGAGGCCGCGATTTACGGCTTGGGCAGCGGCATCGGATGGGCGCTTGCCATCATCGCCTTCGCCGCCATCCGCGAACGCCTGCGCTACAGTGACATGCCCGCAGGCGTGCGGGGATTGGCCAGCGCGTTTCTGGTGACCGGTCTTATGTCGCTTGGTTTCGCCGCCTTCGCTCGGGTGGCGCTATGACCGGTCTGATCCTTGGCATCGTCGTTCTGATCCTCATCACACTTGCGCTGACCGGGTTTGTCATGCTCGCCCGTCGCGTGATGATGCCGCAGCACCCGGCGATCATCACCGTGAACGACACCAACCGCATAACATCACAAACCGGGCGCAAGCTTTTGTCGGCACTCAATGACAATGGCGTGCTGGTTCCTTCCGCCTGCGCGGGCGCGGGCACCTGCGGGCAGTGTAAGGTACAAATCGTGGGCGACGCGCCGCCCCCCCTGCCGGTGGAAGCCGCGCGGCTGTCGCCTGCAGAGGTGCGCGCAGGCATGCACCTTGCCTGCCAGGTGACCCTTCGCGGAGATACATCGGTTCATGTTCCCGATGATCTGTTGGGCGCCGAAGCCTTCGAGGCCCGCGTCGCATCCGTGACCGTGTTGACGCCCCTGATCCGTGAGATCGTGCTGGATCTGCCGCCGGGCACGGCCGAGCACCTTTTTGCGGGGGCCTTCATCCAGATCACCGCGCCGCCATTTTCGCTCGGCTATGATCATTTGAACGTGCCAGAACGCTTTGAAGACACATGGGAGCCGCTGCGCGCCTTGAGGGTTCAAACCTCCGAGCCGACGACCCGCGCCTATTCCATCGCCAATCGGCCCGAGGATACGCAGGCCGGACGCGTCGTCCTGAACATACGCCTTGCTCTGCCCCCGCCCCGCGTGGCGGGCGCTCCGCCGGGGATTGTGTCGTCGTGGCTATTTTCCGTGGAGCCCGGCGATGCCCTCTCGGTCGCGGGACCCTTCGGGACCTTCAGGGTGCAAGACACGGATCGCGAGTTGGTCTTCCTGGGCGGCGGCGTCGGCATGGCGCCGCTGCGCGCGATGATCTTCGAAGTGATCGCGCGGCAGAAAAGCCCCCGCAAGGCCAGCTTCTGGTACGGCGCGCGCAGTCGCGATGACCTTTTCTATGTTGATGAGTTGGACACCCTCGCCGCCGCCCATGAGAATTTCAGCTGGACCGTCGCCCTTTCCGACCCCGATCCAGACGGCACCTGGACCGGCCCGACCGGCTTTGTGCACACCGTCGTTTGGGAACAATACCTGCGCGATCATCCCAACCCACAGGACTGCGAGTTCTACCTTTGCGGCCCGCCGATGATGATGGCAGCGGTCCTCAAGATGCTGGACGATCTGGGTGTCGAACCTGCGCAAATCTTCAATGACGATTTCGGAGTGTAGGACATGAAACTGACGCGACGCGGCACTATTCTTGGCGGCATGGCGCTGGCGTTAGCTCCGGGCATGTCCGGCGCGCAAAGCGGTATCCTTGGGGGCATCGCGTTTGGCAGCACCTGGCGGTTGGTTTGCGAAACCTCGAACCCGGCGGCGGCTGTGTCCCTCATCGAAAACCGCATCGCGGCGATTGATGGTGCCATGTCGCCTTACCGCGCCAGCTCAACCCTATCGCAGTTCAACCGTGCCGAGGTTGACCACCCCGTGAACCTTCCTGCACCGATGGCGCGCGTGGTCGACGCCGCTTTGCGGGTATCGCGCGACACGGGCGGGGCTTTCGACCCGACCGCCGGGCCGCTTGTTTCACGCTTCGGCTATGGCCCGATCACCGGGCAACCGGGCAGGGTCGCGGATCTTGACCTGCGCGGCACATCCTTGCGCAAGGCCGCATCCAGGCTGACACTTGATCTCTGCGGGATCGCGAAGGGCTTTGCGCTGGATTGCCTGTTCGAGGATCTGATTGCCGAAGGCATGGCCGACTTTTTTCTGGAGCTTGGGGGGGAGGTCCGCGCGGCGGGCACGCATCCCTCGGGACGGCCATGGCACGTCGCCATCGAGGATCCCCTGGCGCCGCATTTCACGGCCCATACGATCGTGGCCCCCGGCCAGCTTGCGCTTGCCACATCCGGGCACGGACCAAACGGTTTGCGGGGCGCGATCGAGGTCAGCCATGTGATTGATCCGCGCAGCGCACGTCCGGCCACGGGGGACGTGGCCTCTGTCAGCGTCCTTGCGGCGACAGGGATGCAGGCGGACGCCATGGCCACCGCCCTGCTTGCCATGGGCAACAATGGTCCGGGCTTCGCCCGACAAAACGACATCTCGGCGCTTTTCATACCGGGCCCCTTCGGCACCGAAAGCCCCCTCACGACCGGCCAATTCAGTGACCACATTATTGCCTGAAGCAACCCAACCGGAGGCCCTGCCATGACCCTCTTTCTCTTCAGCCTCGGCGTCATCGCCCTTTCAGGTCTTGGCCTTGCCATCGGCGTTCTGGCAGGCCGAGGTCCGATCAAGGGATCCTGCGGGGGCATTTCCTGCGGCGTGCCGGGGGGCTGTGCGGCGTGTCCCTCCAGAAAGGATATGACCAAATGACCACGCTCAGCCTTGTATCAGACCATATGGCGCGCCACCTCGTGACGCTGTCGCCGGATCAGGAAATCAACAATGCGATGCATGTCCTGCTCAAACACGGTGTGTCCGGCGCGCCCGTCGTGGACGGCGAGGCGCGGCTTGTTGGTATCCTGACAGAGAAGGATTGCCTGCGGGCCGCACTGGAGGCGAGCTACTATCGCGACTGGGGCAAGCCTGTTTCGGCGTACATGCAACGCGATGTTGCGACGATCGAGCCCGACATCGACATCCTGGCCGCCTGTCAGACGCTTCTTGACGGACCCTATCGCCGGTTTCCGGTGGTCGATGACGGCCGTCTTGTGGGGCTGATCAGCCGCACCGATGTCTTGCGCGCTTTGGCGGACACCTGGGGCATGTCTGGCTGACACGGCCCGGCCCCGCCGATTGATCCTTATCAACAGTATGCCGCCTCTGATCTGGTTTTCTGACGCCAGAGTCTTACCCCGTTGCCATGGAGGCCCGCATCATGTCCCTTTCACGTTGCCTCAAGGTTCTGATCGCCGTTATCGCGCTGGCCACCCCGGCCCTGTCCCAAACCGAGCCGGTCGAGATCGGCGGAGACGTCTTCGTCTCGGGGACAACAATCACTCAGCCTGTCCTAGCCGAGCGGGACCTCATCGCCATGGGTGCGAATGTTTCGATGTCCAGCGATGTGGCCGAGGATGTTCATGCCCTCGGGTTCGATGTCGAAATCGACGGAGCCGTCGGCGGTGATGTGACGGCGGCCGGGGCCTCTGTCAGTGTGGACGGGCCGGTTGCGGGCGATGTCACCGCCTCTGCCATGACACTCCGTTCCGGCCCGCAGGCCGAGATCGGCGGAAACGCGCGATTTGCGGGTGCCAGCGTTACCATCAACGGCCCCATTCGCGGCGCGCTCGTGGCCGCCGGCGGAGAGATCATATTGAACGCGACCGTCGCGGGCGATGTTGTGCTGACCAGCCCGGACATTACCTTCGGCCCAAACGCCGTGATCGAGGGGCGTCTGACGTACCTTAGCGACGACCGCATGGAGGTGCCCGAACGCGTCATCAGCGCCGACCGGGTGACGTTCGAGATGGCCTCTGACAGCGAGATGTGGCGGGAGGTCCGCGAAGACTGGCAGGAATGGGACAGCCCGGTCGCCTTGACGCCCTGGGCCGTCATCGGTGGTTTTTTGGTCAACCTCGGCCTGTTCATTGTCATCGGTGCGGTATTCCTGACCCTGACCCCCGGCACCATCCGCCGCCTGCGCCGCCGCGCGGATGCGCGCCCTGGCATGGTCATGCTGACCGGCACTATCGGACTGTCGATCCTGTTTGGCAGTATCCCCGTGGGGGGTCTGAGCGTTGTAGGCCTGCCCCTGGTCCCGATCGTGCTGCTGCTGATCCTTGCCGTCTGGGTCCTGGGCTACATCCTTGGCGCTTACGTGGTCGCCATGCGGATCATGCGCGGCCTTGGCTCTGCCGAATCCCCCAGCATCGCGATGCGCCTTGTGGCGCTGGCGATGGGCGTGACCTTTGCCGCCCTACTGAACTTCATTCCGGTCGTTGGATGGATGGCGAACTTCGCGCTGGTCCTTCTGGGTGCCGGCGCGATCACGACGGCGCTTTTCGACAGCTTTCTGTCAGGACTTGAGCCCGAACGGGATCAGGGCCTCGCCCCCCTCGATACGTCCGACACCTGAGACCTCACATCGGAAAGGAGCCTCCCATGAGCGCCCAAGGCCTTGAAGTCATCGACCATACCGTTCAGCTGACCCACGAATGGATCAACGAATTGCGCGAACGGCTGGACTGGACAAGCAGTCGCGATGCCCTGCGACTGATGCGAGCCACGCTGACCCAGATCCGCGACCACATCAGCCACGAGGAACTGGCGCAATTGTCGGCGCAGATGCCGCTGTTGGTGCGGGGCATGTTCTTTGAGGGATGGTCACCGATCCATACCCCGACCAAGGATCGCAGCGCCGAGGCCTTCCTGGCCGCGATCACCGATCAGGTATCACAGGCGCAGGAATGGCGCGGTCCAGAGGACATCACAGCCGTCTTCAAGATGCTGAACGCACGCATCTCGGAAGGGGAAATCGCGGACGTGAAGGCCAATTTGCCCACAGACATCCGCGCATTATGGCCTGACTGACCAAGCGACCCGTCATTGCCGCGTTTATTCAGGCTCCGCCCGCGCACGAAGGCCCTCGAGATCCCGCACAACGGCTTTTTGCGCTGTCTCAAGCGTGATCAGACCGGCCTTTCTGAACTGGGTGAAGGTCCTGCACACCGTCTCGGTTGTCAGCCCCAGGAAATCGGCGATGTCCACGCGCCGCATGGGGATGTCGACGTGGATGCCGTCTGTTGCGGGCTCTCCGATCCGTTCTGCAAGCGTCAGCACGAAGGAAGCAATTTTCTCGGCTGCCGATTTCGACGACAGCATCATGAAATGGTCTTGCATGGCACAGATTTCGTGCAGGGCCGCGCGGGTCAGTCGACGGTGCAGCTCCGGGTTGGGGTTGCATCGGTCCAGCGCCGATCTGCGATGGGCCAGAACGACACAATCGGTGATCGCGTCGCAATCGGTGTGGTGCAGATTCCCTTCTGGAAAGCCCACGACATCGCCGGGCAGCGCAAAAGCGACAATCTGGCGGCGTCCGTTCTCCATCACGCGCGCAAGGCGCAGCATGCCGCGTTCCACTTCGTAGACGTTCTCGGCCTCGTCCCCCTCATGGAACAAATGCCGTCCTGCGTGCAGCGGGTGATAAAAACGTTGGTCAGATACCTCCCCCGCGTCGGACGAGAATTGATCGATCTCAATTTGTGGTTCGACCGTTGTAGCTAGTTTCAAGTACATGGCAGCCCCCTGTCAGTTGTCGAATCTACCATTGCGAACGCACGTCGCAGGGGTTTGCTGGTTTTGTATCAAATTGTATCCATGGGCGAATTTGCGCAGACGAAGGCGTCTTGCCTTCTCTTTGTCGAACGCAACGCCTAGAACAGAATAGCTCGAGTGGATCATCCTGATGCAAGACAGACATATTCTGATCGTTGAAGACGACCCCAAGATAAGATCCCTGTTGCGTGCTTGCTTCGAGGGTGAAGGCGCAACTGTGGCCGAGGCGACCGACTTGAAGGCCGCAACCCAGGCATTCGCCGAACAAATGCCCGATCTGGTCACGCTGGACATTGGTCTGGACGGGGACAACGGACTGGACATCGCCCGCGAGCTGCGGCGCACCCATGACACGCCGATTATCATGGTCACGGGCAAGGCCGATGTCATCGACCGCATCGTCGGGCTGGAGCTGGGGGCGGACGATTACATCACCAAACCATTTCACGTGCGCGAGATGTTGGCACGCGCAAACGCGGTGCTTCGGCGGTATGAGGGTCATACGACCGACCGGGCACCTGTCGAGGGTCCGCCATTGGCCGACACCGACACCCTACTGCTTGATGGGCTACGAATTGACCTTGGCCGCATGGATGTGCGCGATCGCAACGGTGACATCTGCGGACTGACCACCGGAGACTTCAAACTGCTGCGCGCCTTTGTGGAGCATGCCGGGCGTCCCCTGTCACGCGACCGTTTGATGGATTTGATCGATGGCCCAGAATGGGTTCCGCTGGACCGAACCATCGACAACCAGGTCGCGCGTCTGCGCAAGAAGATCGAGCGCGACGCCAGGCATCCGCAATTGATCAAGACGGTACGCGGCATCGGCTACATGCTGACCCAGGCCGCGCAATCCGACGATCAACGGTCGTCCAGCACCGCGTGAACCGCGCGTTCAAGCTCGGCCTGCCGATAGGGCTTGCGCAACATCCTGAACTCTTCCCCTGCCCAGCGATCCCGCAAAACCGACTCTGAAAAACCGGACGTCAGAAGGACCGCGATTTCAGGCCGTTCCTTTGCGATGCGTTTGGCCAGATCGTATCCGGACATCTTGCCCGGCATCACCATGTCCGAGAAGACCAGCACCACGTCGTCCCTTTCGGCTAGAATGTCCCAAGCGACATCGGCTGTTTCTGCGGTCAGGCATCGATACCCAAGATCCGTCAGACGGGTTTTGGACAGGCGGCGCAGTTTCTCATCATCCTCGACGATCAAGACGACGCCGCCTCCGGTGGCAGCCAATGGGTCTGGACGGGCCGCGCGAGGCGCATCCGGGGTATGCTGATCCGCAGCGAGCGCCGGGAAATACAACGAGATCGTCGTGCCTTCCCCCGGTTCGGAGTAGATTGTCAGGTGCCCCCCCGATTGCTTCACAAAACCATACACCATCGGCAATCCCAGTCCGGTGCCATACCCAACCGCCTTTGTGGTGAAGAACGGCTCCAGCGCGTGGGCGCGCTCATCAGGGGTCATGCCCTTTCCGGTGTCGCTTACAGACAGGCGCACGTAGCGTCCGGTGACAACGCCCAATTCCTGCGCGACGTAAGTATCGTCAATCTCAACATTCTGGGCATCCAGTGCGATGGTCCCGCCGCTCGTCATCGCGTCTTGTGAATTCATGACAAGGTTCAGGATCGCCGTTTGAAGTTGCGTGGCATCCGCCGCCATTGACCAGAGGTCGGGGCTGGCCGAGGTCGTGATCTCGCAATGGCTTCCGATCGTATGCCGCAAGAGCCCCATGGATTGATCCAGTTGCTTTCCGAGGTCCAGGACCGTCGGCTCCAGTTCCGAATTACGGGCGAAAACTGTCAATCGTGATGTCAGGTCTGCCCCCAGTTCCGCCGCCGACAACGCATCCGACAACAGGCGGCGTTGACGATCGGGAAGATCCGCGCTCTCCAAAAGCTCCAGATTGCCGATGATGACCGTCAGCAGGTTATTGAAGTCATGGGCGATGCCGCCCGTCATCCGCCCAATCGCATCCATGCGTTGCGACCGTTCAGTCGCCTGTTCCATCGCCCGAAAATCCGAGCAGTCGTGCATGATCGAGACGAAGACCACGCCATTTTCGGTTTCACCACTTCCCAGCGACAGGAGAAGCGGAAAGGTCGACCCATCCGCCCGTTTGCCGACAAGCCTGCGGGATTTCCCCAAAACAGACTGCTGCCCCGTGGCCATATGGTGATTCATGAAATCACCGTGTTTTTCGGCCAGATCGTTGGGCATCAAAAGCGCCACGTCTTTGCCGACCAGATCCTCGGGCGCGTGTTGGAACAAAATGCCTGCCGCGTCGTTGGCCTGCAGGAGCTTGCCCTTCGCGTCAGAGATGACGATGGCATCAACCGCCGCATCCATCACGATGCCGAACAAGGTCGGGTCGTCAAACTCTGCCATCGTGCCCTCCAAATCGCCCTTTGTCTTGGCCAACTTGGCAGCAAGACGAGGTGAAAGGCCAGACACATCAGACCCGCGATGCGATTTGGCGGGACACACTGAGGAAACCCGTGACATCGCTTAACGTCACGACCCCCCTTAGCGTCTTCCCATCCACGACCAGGAATTTGCGCCTGCCGGTTTGTGTCATCCGCTCCAGCAATGCCTGTGCGGGCATGTCCGACGATACTGCGCAATCCGGCGAGACACTCTCCATCACATCGTCGACGATCGTTGTGGCCCAATGCTCTCGGTCCATCCGTCGGACAAGGTGGACATCCACATAGCCAAGCAGCACGCCGTCTTCCGTGACCGGCGCGAAGCTGATGCCATGGGCCAGGAAAACGTCGTTCACGACCTCGTCCAGCGTTTGATCCGGGCGCGCGACGATTGCGCGCTGTGTCATCAAATCCGCCACGTGGCGCCCGGTGAAGAACTGCTGCATTTCGACCTGCTGGTAAGACGCCCGCCCCAGCGCCAGAAGGAACAGACCCACAAGAATGGGCCAAAGCCCCGCCGCGGGACCCGCGTTGAACATCGTCAGCGCGCCAAGGCCGATAAGCCCCCATGCAAAGACCGCCGACGCGGCCGCCGCGCGCCGTGTGGCCGATACCAGATCGCCAGAGCGCCGCCAGAGCATCGCGCGAAACACGCGTCCCCCATCAAGCGGAAAGGCCGGCACCATGTTGAACAGAGCGAGGATCAGGTTGATTGTCGCAAGGTAGCCAAGGACCGTTATGACGATGGGTCCCAATCCGACGACCCGTGCCACGACCATGCTGGACCAGAACAGACCCGCAAGCACAAGGCTGGCAATCGGCCCGACGATGGCGACCTGCAATTCCACGTTCGGCTCAGAAGGCTCGGCTTTCATTTCCGCAACGCCGCCAAACAGGAACAGCGTGATCCCGGTGATCTGCAACCCGTGATGTCGCGCCATGAACGAATGGGCCAATTCGTGCAGGACCAGGGACGTGAACAACCCCAGGGTCGCGATGATCGCTGCGATCAGCAGGGCAGGCTCACTGGCGTCTGGCAAAGCGTCGGGCAAGTAGCCGCTGGACAGGCTCCAGACGATCAACACCGCAATCAGCAGCCAACTGGCGTCGACCTTGATATCGAAGCCGCCCAGTTCGGTCACCTTGATGGATCGCCCCCACATGATGCTTATTGCTCAATGCGCCATGAATACAGGCGTCTCGGTTTGAATGATCATGTGATGCGTCGTACCACCGAAGACCAGCTCACGCAGGCGCGACTTTCCGTAGGCTCCCATCACCACCAGATCTGCTCCGATCTCGGCCGCGCGCCGCTGGATTGCGGCGCCGATGATCTCTCCCCCGCTTGGGTATTGGTTGACTGTCACCTTGCACCCATGGTGGCTCAGCCACTTGGCAAGGTCAGAGCCGGGGTTCTCTCCGTCTTCATACTCTTGCGCGACGGGATCGAAGCTGCCCACGATCACCTCATCCGCTTGCTTCAACAACGGCAAGGCGGCGTGGATCGCGCGCGCTGCCGGCAATTCCGTATCCCACGCGACAAAGATGCGCTTGGGGTTCGCAATCGGTGTCGCGTTCAACATCAAACCGACCGGCGCATCGAACAGCACCCCGTATAGGGCGGGCCGGAACAGGCCGTCTTCAGCGACGCGCAGGCTTTTCGACGCGATGGCCACGTCACAAACCAACGCCCGACGCGCAACGACAACGCGCACGTCCGGTTGACTGCTCAGCACGAACTGCACCTCGGCCGAGACGCCCTCGTATTGAAGAAGTGCCTCAAGGGCATCCTGGCGCACCTTCAGGCGATCTCGGGCGCTGTTCACCTCTTCCACCCAATGGTCCGAGATCTCGTAGCCACCATAAGGGAAGGCGCCGTGGGCGTTCATGGGTTGCGTCGGTATCCGAGACAACAGGAAACACACCAGATGTGCGTTCTCGCTTACGGCATATTCCGCCATCTGATGCACTTCGGCGTCGGCCGTATCCTCGGTCATCAGGAAAAGCAGGGTTCGATTTTTCATGGTCGGATCTCCGTTGGCGAGGCAAGCGCAAATAGGTCGCTGCGCTATGTCCAAAGGATGCCGCAATTACGGAGGGGGCGCGCTGATCTGGGTCAATTCGCGTGATCGTCACGGAGATCGACACAACAAGCCGTCGGGTATTGGATGGAATACCTGTGAGAGAACTTTGGCTCCCTCCGCTGGATGAGACCCAGCGCGCGGCTTTCACAAGTCACACCTCGCCCCAGAGACGCGCATCTGCCTTCGCGAAGTAGCCCGGAAGGCAGACACCCCCTTCAAGATGTCAGTTGCTGAAAAGCACCGGGATCTCTGCGTGGCGCAAGAGCCCGCTGGTCACCGCGCCAAATACGAAATCATAGGCGCGCGAATGGCCAAATGCGCCCGTCACGATCATGTCCGCTCCATTCTCGAAGGCACACTTCAACACCGCCCCGGCAATACCGCCAGAGCCCGCCTCGACATGCGCCATCTGCGCCCGCAATCCGTGGCGATCGTACATGGTGGCCAAGTCCACCAACCCATGGTCCCTCAGCTCGTCGGCCGACGCATCGCCTACACGCAGGACGCTGATCTCTGCGCCACTCTGGGCCACGTTCAAAAGGTCATGGGCGCCGCGCGTGGCCTCCCGCGTTTCGCTCCAGCCCAGGACAATGCGTTTGCCGACGTCTGTGTCGGTGAAGTTGGGCGGTACGACCAAAACCGGCCGTCCAGATTCACGGATCACGCGGGCCTGCACCTCACGGTTCTGGTCCTCGGCCTTGGTGGCGTTGGGCATTACGACGACATCCGCCGCCCGCGCGCTTTCAATGATCCGGTCGACGATTGTCGTCGAAGACGCCTTGAGCAACCGCCATTCTGCCACGATGTCTTCATTGTCGGTGTGCTTGTGAAATATTTTCTCGATGATGGCCGCCTGCTCCATCTGGGCCTCGGTATGCCTTGCGTAGACCTCAGGCGGCAGATGAATCGCAACGCCCGGATATACGACCAAGGCCTCCAGCGTATGCAGCGCCACCAAATGCGCGTTGTGCGCCCGCGCAAGCGACACGGCGCAGGACATGGCGGCCTCTGCGCTTTCGGGGTCAATCAAACAAACCAAGAGTGTTTTCAAAGCCATCGGTCGCCTCCCAAGCGAATTCCCAAGGCCGCAGGAGTGCCGCCCGGATGAAGGCTAGCCCAAGCCGCGCGCATGGCGATTGATCCCGATCAACGCCCTGCGAAGCGTTCGCGCGTAGGGTTTCAATCGAAAGCGGTGGCTCGCGTGTCACCACCCCCTAGAAACGGAAGTGCGCCATGAAAGATCCTGAACTCGACGTCCTTATTAGCCAGCTTGAAACCCGCTCCGATCTGTCGATTGCAGAATTCGATGCGGTGATCGGCGCGTTCGCATTCCTGCTTCCCGGAAAGCTCCCCGAGCATGTGGCAACGCCCCAGCGGGCCGCGACAACCGATGGGGCCATGCTTATCGCCGATGAGGCGTACCCGAATTGGACCGTCCATATTCACGGGCGCGCCAATGACCGTGACGGCCACTGGCACTGCACCCTGCGTGAAAGCGATACGCGCGATAGCGACGCGGCTATCGGGTCAGGCCGATCGGCGGTTCTGGCGCAGGCCATTCTGGCGGCAACGCTGCGGTTGACGATGATCTTGTCGAAGAACGAACCAAGCTCCTGACGGGCTACTTTTCCGCGGCGGCCACGTTGCGCAGAACCTGCACGAAACTGTCGGGCGTGACCGAAATGCTATCGATCCCGAAGGCGACCAAGCGCTTGGCGTAGTCGGGATCGTTACTGGGGGCCTGGCCACAGAATCCGGCCTTGGAGCCCACCTTGTGGGCCTCCTGGATCATCCGTTCGATCATCCACAACACCGCCGGATCATCTTCCCGGAACAGCGGCGCCAAGGCATCCGAGTCGCGGTCGATGCCAAGGGTAAGTTGCGTCAGATCGTTGGAGCCGATGGAGAACCCGTCGAACCGTTCTGCAAACTCGGCCGCGCGCAACACGTTGCTGGGGATTTCGCACATCACATAGACCTGCAGACCGTCACGGCCCCGTTTCAGTCCATGCTCTGCCATGACGGCCAGCACGTGGTCCGCTTCTTCGGGCGTGCGGCAGAAAGGGATCATCACGACGACGTTGTCGAACCCCATGCGTCCCCGAAGCCGCGCGATCGCCTGGCATTCCAGCGCGAATCCATCGCGGTATTGGTCCGAGTAATAGCGCGAGGCTCCGCGAAACCCGATCATCGGGTTTTCTTCATCCGGCTCAAAGTCACGCCCGCCCAGAAGTTCGGCGTACTCGTTGCTTTTGAAATCGCTCATCCGCACGATAACGGGCTTGGGATAGCAGAATGCAGCAATCCGCGAGAGGCCTCGCGCAAGGTGATCGACGAAATATTCGGGCTTGCTGTCGTAGCCGGCCGTCAGCGTTTCGATCTCGGCGCGGACGTCTGGATCGCTGACCCGCTCGAAATGCGCCAGCGCCATGGGATGCACGCGTACCGACCCGTTGATCACGAATTCCATCCGGGCCAGACCCACGCCGTCCACCGGCAGCCGCCACCAACGGAGTGCGGCACTTGGATTGGCGAGGTTCAACATCACCTGCGTTTGAGTCTCGGGCAGGGATTCCAACGCCTCTTCCGCCACTTCGATCTGCGAGATGCCTTCGGTAACCACACCTTCTTCGCCGCCCGCGCAGGAGACGGTGACATCCTGTTCATCGTGCAAAACATGGGTGGCGTTTCCGCAGCCCACGACGGCGGGCAGGCCCAATTCGCGGCTGACAATGGCCGCGTGGGACGTGCGGCCACCGTGGTCCGTCACGATCGCGGCGGCGCGCTTCATGATCGGCACCCAATCGGGGTCCGTCGTGCCGGTGACAAGAACCGATCCGTCAACGAAACGCGCAATATCCGCAGCACTTTCGATGATCGACACGCGCCCGGCCACGGCGGCGCTGCCCACGCTGAGGCCAGTCAAGATCGCCGGTCCGGGATCTTTCACCGTGTAGGACTTCAGCGTTCCCACATCGGCCCGTGATTGCACCGTTTCAGGCCGTGCCTGCACGATGTAGAGCGTTCCCGTGCCACCATCGCGCGCCCATTCCATGTCCATCGGCTGGCCGTAGTGATCGGCAATGATCTTGGATTGCCGCGCGAGGGTCAGGATCTCTTCATCGCTCAGTACGAAGCTCTGACGTTCTGCCTTGGATGTGGCCACGTTGCGCGGCGTGCCGTCGCGATCATGGATCATCTTGATTTCCTTGGCCCCCATACGCTTTTCAAGGATCGGGGCAAGGTCGGGTTTCTCCAGAAAGGGCGTGAAGACCTGGTATTCATCCGGGTCCACCGCGCCCTGGACGACGTTCTCGCCAAGGCCCCAGGCCGCGTTGATCAGCACCGCGTCGGGAAAGCCTGACTCCGTGTCGATAGAGAACATCACCCCTGAACCGCCCGTATCGGCGCGGACCATCAACTGCACGCCTACTGACAGCGCCACCTGGTCATGGGCAAATCCCTGCATCTGACGGTATGAGATCGCTCGATCGGTGAACAAGGACGCATAACACCGCTTGCAGGCGTCCAGAAGCGCGTCGCCTCCGATGACATTCAGAAACGTTTCCTGCTGCCCCGCGAAACTGGCGTCAGGCAAATCCTCTGCGGTGGCGCTGGATCGCACCGCGACGGGCACGTCCACACCGCCTGCGGCCTGGCCCAGGGCGCGATACTCTCGCAAAATCGCCTCTGACGTGGCGTCGGGCCAGGCACCCTCAAGAATAAGGTTGCGGATCGCTGATCCGGTGGCTGTCAGGCTGGCGCGTCCGGCGGCAAGGGCGTCCAGCTGATCGGTGATCTTCTTGTTCAGACCATTGGCCACCAGGTAGTCGCGAAAAGCATCTGATGTGGTCGCAAATCCCGGCGGGACCAAGACGCCCTTCTTGCCAAGAGCGCCAATCATCTCACCCAGCGATGCATTCTTTCCGCCAACCAGTCCGACATCGTCGCGTTTCACGTTCGAGAAGCTGATGACAAGGGGAAGCTGGGTCATGATCTGAATCCGGTTCTGTGGTGATACACTGAAAATGACACGCAGACCGCGCCTTCGATTGATGTCTGTCAGTCCGCACATGGATTTGACGGGATTGAGGGGGCGCGGCGTCACGAGGACCTGCGACGATCCTAACTTTCCTTAGTTTTTCTCCCCCGCATCGCAGAGGGACACGGGGCAACACGCAAGGCCGGCAGATGGTCGAACAGTCGCGTGGTGGATCAAAAAAGGAGGGGGGAGGTTTCTGCCCGTAAGTCGCGTGCAGCGAAGATGCGAATAATTCTTTTGGGCGCTCGGGACGTGTCCCAGAAACACGAATCCCGGCCTAATGGGCCAGGCTTTCGCATTTGATTTGGTTGCGGGAGAACGCAACAGACGATCTCTGCACGCCGTACCCCAAAACAAAAAAACCTCCGCGGCGGTGCCAGCGGAGGATTCGCAATTATCGTTGGTGGCAGGGGCTCGCAACTCACGAGTTCTGCGGCTTGTCGAGAGAGCGGTCCTGCGGCTTGTGGCATGACATTGGCTTTCGCGACTGGTTGTTGCGCAAGACTCGCCTTGTGCGCGCTTGTGCCCGAGAGTTAGGTGTCACAAGTGTCCGGCGCACTCGGATTGCACATCCGCCCTGCTAACGGTCTCAGGTCGCTGCTCTTTCATTCTACCCCTCCAGAATCGAGCCTCTTCAATTGGAGATGCGATCTAACTGCTTCAGGGTTTTTAGGTGCGAGCCAATAAGCGCCATAGCGCAAACTCAATGGCGAGTGCCGACGTAGCACGTCGCGCAATCTAAAGGCCTTATGTCAGATTTAACGGACAATGCGCTGGTCTGTGTGCCCGGCCAGCAATACCAAGCTCCCGGCCATGGCGTTGTTGGTACGCGAGGATGTCAACTTCTGCCAGAGATTACCTTCCCGTGCACCTCGCTCGTCATCTTTTCAATGCACTCGCTGAGAACCCGCGTAAGTTCCGTCGGTTGGGTTGAGCGCCCCCCAAGATACGGGCAGAGATGAAGGCCGTCGCGGCCAAGCGCCGCCGGTTTGGCTACTGGCGGATCGGTGTGATTCTGGAGCGCGACGGGATGATCATGAACCACAAGAAGCTCCATGGGCTTTAAGGGATGAGAAGCTGGGTGTCAGGCGACGACGGGGTCGCAAAAGCGGCCGTGGCACGCGGATACCGATGCCTGATGCGCCGAGACCAAGTGAAGCGCTGGACGCTGGACTTCCTGGCCGACACCTTCGGCGCATCACGCAAGTTTCGCATCCTCACAGTGAGTGATAACTGCTGTCGCGAGAACCTGTGCCTGATTGCAGATACAAGCATATCAGGAGTCCGTGTGCCGCGGGAGCTGGATGCGCTGATTCGGCGCTACGGCAAGCCCGCGTGCATCGTCAGCGACAATAGCACAGAGTTCACCAGTCGGGCGATCCTGTAATGGGCGAACGATAACGGAGTGGACTGGAACTACATCGATCCGGGCAAGCTTCAGCAAAACGCCTTCATCGAGTCATTCGATGGCAGACTGCGCGACGAGTGCCTGCACGAGGAGATGTTTGACAGCCTGGACGATGCCCGCAGAAGGCTGGTGCTCTGGCGATACAACTACAACAACGTCAGGCCGCACTCATTGCCCGGCAATCAAACGCCCGCGGAAACGCGCCGTACGCTTGAGCAATTTGGCGGCTCCGCGCACGGCGCGCTTGCCCAAAACGACCACAAAGAATATGAAACCCAGACCCACAAACTCTCGTTACGAACGAGGAAACAGCAGGGCGTAGATTACTTATACTCTCTGCTGCAAACTCTTCTCGCCGTTGCTGTCCTCCAATCTCACTAACACGTTATCTCGGCGCCAACGACACCGGCAACAGCTTGATATTCTAATACCAGTTTATTCGCGAAATTCGTCTAGCAATAACCGAAAAATAGAAAATAATAAAATAGTGGCCGTCCCCACCAGACTGTACGTCATCAATGCAGAAAACACCGACGCCCCAAGGTAGAGGGCCACAATTGTGGCAATTATACCGGACGTGGCGCCGATAATGAGATAGCCAAGTATCATGTTCGCATCCATTCTCAGTGAGGCAACTTGAAATTATCAGTGGCCTGTAACAGCGTGTTCGGTTCTTTCTGAAGCACCACGAAAGCAAGCTCGCCATTTCGCATGGTCGTTACTGTCGAAGTGCTAAGGCGTAGTTCATCGGCGAATCGCTTAGCATCACCGGAGTGAACACGTCCTTATGAGCCTCGCGGGAAGTGCCCCAGGCATTGAGTTTAGTTGAAGGTTGTTTGATTCAGCGGCAGCAATCGCAGCATTCAGACGGGAATCAGAGAATGGCAAGCGGAGTGTCGCGTCGCATATTCTCTTACGGTCAAGTCCTAGATCGTCATGGCGAACCATCTCAGAAACCGCGATAACGACGATGTCTAAACGCCTCTTTCTAAGATTCGAGAGCGCATCAGTGGCTTCGGCCAAGCCATTAAACCGATCCAGATTCACAAAAAGAAAGCTCGATGACAGCTGCCCTACTGTTTTGAGCTGAAAATCTGACAACCTTGAGTGGCACGATGTATTCACGAAACCCAAAACCCTCAAGCTCTTTCGCAGCTTAATAGTATCGGTATATGTGAAACCCACTATAATTGCATTCTTCTCCTGGTACATGCTCTTCTCCATTTATTCTTAGCGATACAGATGATTTTCACTCTTGGAGTGGTAAAGAGAGAAAATTCTGTCCGCCCCTTTTTTTGTTTAAGCTAACCTTTCGGCGTCACTAGCGACCCCAAACGTCGAGAAGCCACCAATTAGCAAACTAAAGTGGCTCGAAGCCATTCGCATCAACGCGCTGCAACTACGTTGATGCAAAAGACCTCGAGCCGAGTTTCTCCGCCCAGGGCAGGGCGAAACACAGAATATGGTACATTGGGCTAGACGCGGCGTGCATTTAACTGGGGTCTCGGTCAATGCGAACACCATCGTCAGAGTATCCTGTACGAGTATTTACGTACTTTCTCCGACGCGCGGCAATCTATCTAAAGATAAATAGCGAACCCGTTCGATATCAGCTTAGGTCAAGCCGGCTCGTTCTTCCAAATTGCTCAAGGTATGCAATGTTTTCTGAAAGCAACCGCGCCCAAGGGGGGGGCGGAGGGGGGGGCGACATGAGCACAAACTAGGGGAGCACTTTTCTCAAAGCGCTAGGGCTAGTGTGGTGAGTTTGTTCCGATTAAAAACTCAATTTACCGTCTCACAACGTAAATAAAATCCAGGCCCGTTCCAGGAAGCATGTCGAAAATATAAGGAATGCCCTCGAAAGCAATATCTCTGCACGCATCCCGTCTAAAAACAAACCAGTCTAGCGTGACGCCGAACCCCTTCACCATTGATGAAAGGGCTTCCAAACCCAGTACGCTTGCCCCCGAGCGGAGCATATACTTTTCAAGGGTTCTTTTGGGTACACTACTGCGCTCGGCCATATCAGCGGTCGTCCAACCCGTCTTGTTCATGAGGTGTCGGAGACGAGTTGAGATACAGATAAGCTCATGCTCAAATCTGGGTTTGTCAAGTTGCCCTATTTGGGTATTTTGATCCTATGATGAAGCATTGTTTCAGCACTCGGTTTGTGGCGGATTCGCGTCGCGAATCCATGGCGCTAGACGTGCTGCGTGAGCAAACCATTTCCCGCCCGCTATCGCACAACGAACCGGTCCAGCTACAACGCATCGCCGCGGAAGCGGGGGGCTTTACTGATCTGGGTAGACAAGGACATGACCTGGCTTGCGCCGCGTGAAGGGCAGCCGGGACGGCCAACGGTGTTTTCCGATGCGGCCGTATAATTCTGCCTGTCGATCAAGGTTCTCTTCAAGCTCCCTCTGCGCAGACCGCGGGGATCGTGGCGAGCCTGCTGAAGCTGGCGGGGTTGGACTGGCCCGTGCCGGATTTCTCGACGCTGTTCCGGAGGGAGAAGACCCTGACCGTTCAGATGCCCTATCGCCGTTCGGACGGTCCGCTGAACATTCTCGTCGACAGCACCGGGATCAAGTTCCTGGGTGATGGCGACTGGCAGGCCCGCAAGCACGGGGTGCAAGCCCGGTGCCAATGGCGCAACGTCCATCTGGCCGTGGACCCGGCCACATCCGACATCTGCGCCGTGGAATTCGCCCCCAGCCGCGACGGCGACAGCCCCGTGCTGCCCGACCTGCTCGGCCAGATTCCCTGGGACGAGCAGATCGGCGCGGTCACCGCCGACGGCGCCTATGACACGCGCCGCTGCCAAAAGGCCATCATCGAGCGCGACGCAGTTCCGATCATCCCGATCCGAAAGAATGGGCGAGCGTGGAAAGAAGACTGCCCTGCGGCGCGCGCCAGAAACGAGACGCTGCGCGCCAAACGGCCTTATGGCCGAGCGCTTTGGAAGCGCAGGAGCGGATACCACGCCCGCAGTCGGATCGAGGTGAGGATGCGCTGCCTCAAGGCCTTCGGAGAGCGCATCATGGCGAGAGACCCAGACCGCCGAAATCCAAATCCGTATCGCACTCATGAACCACTTCAACGCCCTAGGCACCGCAGATATCGTCCGCGTGGCATGACGTCAGTGGGGTAAGGAGAACTCACGCCTCAGACGAAGGTAGTGCAAAAACGCCTCTGCACGGCCGCTGTGACGGGAATGCCGAGTAAATGAATAGGAGTGGTTCGACGAATCTAAACAGTTTAGTTAGGTGGCTTCTCTGCCCGGTAGTGCATCGACCCAGTGTAATCCACTCAGATTGAGCCACTAATGCATATACCTCAGCTGGCGTTTTCATGTCCAACGCCTGATGTGAGCGCTGGTTGTTGTCACAGCTGATCCAAAAACCGACCACGAAGAACATGAAAACCAGACCCGCAAACTCTCATTATAAACGAGGGAGCATCAGGGGGCAGGTCAAACACAGTAAGAACTCTGTTTTCTTGTGAGCCGCACTTGCTTGGCACGAAGATCGACGGCCGATGCTCGCATCGGCCGTCATTTGGGACTTGGTTAGTTTTGCAGACTACAAAAGGTTTCTCACCCTTTGAGTTGACGCGTCGGCTTCCGGTTCATCACAACTACCGTTCCAGCGATCACCGCTAAGAACCCAAGGCTCGTCACCACTGTCCCCAGACCAAGCCCGCCGTAGTCCGAAGGTTGGTCGCAGCGCCAGACGTTTATCGAGGCCACGACAACGAGACCTGCAAGCACCAAACCGCCCATGATGCGACGCCACCGTCATGCTCTGGTTGTGTGTCCTGACTCTAGGCATTCAGTCTCGACCTCTCTCAGACCAAGGTCCCGTCCGCAAGTCGACCAAGCGTCGAGGGCAATCCGACCGCGATCTGGCACCACTATCACAATCAGGCACCCGGCGCTCATGCCGGGCGGGAACAAGCTGAGGGAACTGCATCATGTCGGACAAGGCCAGCAAGAAACGCGAAAAGGACGCCCGCGTCGCGGGGCTCACCAAGGGGTTGCGCTCCGTAATGCTCTACCTGTTCGGCATCTCGGGCATCATCAACATCCTGGCGCTGACCGGTGCCTTTTACATGATGCAGGTCTACGACCGCGTGCTGCTCAGCGGCAGCGTGCCGACGCTGGCGCTGATCTCGCTCTTTGCGCTGGGGCTTTTCGCCTTCCAGGGAGGGCTCGACGTGATCCGCTCCCAAATCCTGCACCGGATCGGGGCGCGCTTCGACAACCAGGTCGCGCCCGACGTTCACCAGATGACCATCGAGATGCCGCGCTACGGCTTCTCCATCGGCGAAGCGCTGGAACGCGGCCGCATGGTCGACACCTTGCGCAACTTCTTCGGCAGCCCCGCCCTAGTGGCGATGCTGGATTTCCCTTGGATGCCGATCTTCGTGGCGTTCGTCTTCTTCCTGCACCCCTATCTGGGTGCCCTGACGGTCGGCGGCGCGGTGATCCTCACTCTTATGACCATCATGACCGAGGTGCTCACGCGCAAGGCCAACCGCGATACCAGCCGCGCCGCCGCCTACCGCAGTTCCGTCGCCGAGGCCAATGCCCGCAACGCCGACGTGATCCGCGCCATGGGCTTCTCGGGCCATGCCATCCGCCTGTTCCGCGATGCTAACGAAGCTCACCTCCGTCTCCAGGCCGGCTCCAGCGACATCACCCGCACCATCGGCGCGATCTCCAAGGTGCTGCGCATGATGCTGCAATCGGCGGTTCTGGGCCTCGGCGCCTACCTGACGATCATGGGCGACATGACGGCCGGTTCGATTATCGCGGCCTCCGTCGTCTCGGCCCGCGCGCTTGCGCCGATCGATGCGATCATCGGGAACTGGAAAAATATCATCATGGCCAAGAACGCCTTCACCAAGGTGCGTGAAACCGTCGCCGCCCTGTCCTCGTCGCCCGAAAGCATGGAATTGCCCGACGCGACGGAAAGCTTTACGGCAGATGCGATCACCGTGGTCGCGCCCGCGACGGGCAAGGTGATCCTCGCCGATGTCTCGCTGCGTATCGAAGCAGGCCAGGCGCTCGGCCTGATCGGCCCCAGCGGCGGCGGAAAATCCTCGCTGCTGCGGGCGATGGCCGGGGTCTGGCCGGTGCTGCGCGGCCATGTGCGTCTGGATCAGGCCGATCTCGGCCAATGGTCCGAGCAGGCGATTTCTCGCAGCTTCGGCTACTTGCCGCAGGATTACACTCTGTTCGACACCACAGTCGCCCGCAACATCGCGCGCCTTGCCGATCCCGAGCCCGAAAAGGTCATCGCGGCAGCCAAGGCGGCGGGTGTGCATGACATGATCGTGGCGATGCCCGACGGCTACGAAACCCAGCTCGGCGCGAACGGCACGAACCTGTCGGGCGGCCAGCGCCAGCGTATCGCGCTTGCCTGTGCCCTCTACGGCGACCCTTTCGTGGTCCTCCTCGACGAGCCCAACTCGAACCTCGACGCCGATGGCGAACGCGCCGTCAGCGAAGCGATCGCCTCCGTCCGGGCCCGTGGCGGTATCGTCATAGTCGTGGCCCACCGGCCCAGCGCCCTCGAAAACGTCGACCTCGTCGGCATCATCCAGGACGGCGCGCTGGTCCGGATCGGGCCGAAATCCGAAATCATGAAGGTCAAATCCACCCCGGTCACCTCGGCCCGCCCGGCACCCGCTGCGGCCCGTGCCGAAGCAAAGGCTGTATCATGATCAACGTTCACGCAAAGAACGCACAAGCGTCAGAGGGCAAGGCACGTCTCGACGAGATGGCCGAGCTCAAAGAAAACGCACCCTCGACCTCGAACCGCAAAATCCTCGCGAGCATGGGAAGCCTCACGGCCTTCCTCGTCTACATGCGGTCCTTCTGGTCACCCGAGACGGCGCAGGCTCAGACGCTCGACGGCCTCGATGGAAAGATCAACGCGGACGAGCTCGAGATTTGCGAAATCCCCGATGTCGGAGCCTGGCGGGCGGAAATGGCCCTTGCCTTGCCCAAGAAAAAACAGACCGAGCTCAAAGATCCCAAAGCCCTGGCCGCCCTCGAAGGTCAAGAGACGGCAAGCGTCAATAACGGCCACTTGTTCCTTCAGGACGGGCCCGAGGTGAATTTGCCCACGCTGTCGCGGATGGCGCCTACCAAAGTGACGCCGCTGTCCTTTTCGCTCGACGGCGGGGCAAAGGCGCACTCCTCGTCTCATCCTTTCGAACACGCCAAATCCCAAGCGCACGGCGTCGCCGCACCCGGCGGCACGTCCGGGACGGATGACGGAGACGAGCAATTCCCCACCGATCCCAACCTCGTGACGCCGCCCGTGCCCGAGCCAGCGCCATCCATTCCGCAACCCGGCACCGAGCCGCCTCTCGATGACGACGTTTGCAACGGCGATGACGACTGTCAGCCGGGTCAGGGTGTTAACAACGGGCAGGTCGGCGCGGACGATGACGATTGCGGTTCCGACAGCTGCGCCGACGCCGCTCAGGCGGACGACTGCGACAGCTTCGAAGACAGCACGCAGGCCCAGGACGATTGCGACACCTACCCCGTGGATGGGTGCGGCGACGACAATTCCCCGACCATCGCGCTCGAACTGGTAGAAGGAAGCCTTCTCGCCGATTTCCTTTTCGGCACCGATGCGGCCGAGGAGATGCTGGGCCATGACGGTGACGACCGGATCGAAGGCATGGGCGGCGACGATGCCATCATGGGTGGCGCCGGCAATGACGATCTGAGCGGCGGCGCGGGCGACGATCTGCTCATAGGGGAAATAGGCGACGATTTGATGGACGGCGACGCAGGCGATGACCTGCTCATCGGCGGCGAAGGATCGGACCATATCCACGGCGGCGAGGGCGATGACCGCATCCTCGGCGGCGCGGGCGACGACGTCCTCTACGATGGTCAGGGGCGCGACGTGCTCCTGGGCGGGGTCGGGGACGACACGATCCATCTCACCCTCGACAGCGAGGTCGACTTCATCGACGGCGAAACCGGCGCAGACCGTCTCGACCTATCCGCCGCCCTCGTCAGCAGCAGAACAGACATCGCCCGCAGCGAAGTCACGCTAGATGACGGCCCCACAGACAAGCTTTCGGGGATCGAGATCTTTGTATCCGGTTCGGCGGAGGACGAATTCGACTTCTCCGGTCTTGCCGCTTCCGCCAAGCCGGACGATGCGCCGATGTTCTTCCAGATCACCGATTTCGGTCGCGGCGACACGGTCCGTGCCACCGGGGAATTCTCCCTCGCCTTCGACGATCTCTCCGATGATGCGCTTTGGCCCAGCGCGCCAGACGAGGTCTCCGACCTCGAGGCGCGCATCCGCGAGACAAGCGGTGACGGCGCCGATGCCGTGCCGAGCCGCCTCTCGTTCAGAACCGCGACCGAGGAAGACATGGTCGCGCGCGTGATCGACTTCGATTTCGACGGCGACGGGCGGGTCGATCTCACCGTCACCATCCAGAACGAGCCGTCCCAGGATGCGCTCCCGTTCGCAGAACAAGCCTGAACAAGGAATGACGACATGAAACTCAAAACCACCACCACCCCCGCGGACCAGCCAATCTATTCCATCCGCGGCCGCGTCATCGGCGGGCTGTTTCTGACGGGCCTGCTTGTCACCGGCATCTTCGGCTGGGCGGCGCGTGCCGACCTCGCCGGGGCCGTGGTTCTGACCGGCGAAGTCGCCGTCGACCGCAACCTTCGGGTTGTGCAGCATGCCGATGGTGGCATCGTTCAAGAAATTCTCGTCAGTGCCGGCGACGCCGTCGAAGCAGGCGACGTTCTTATCCGCCTCGACAACACTGCCGCCTGGACCGAGCGTGCCATCCTTCATGGCCGCATCGCCGAATTCTCGATCCGTCGGATGCGGCTCGAAGCGCAGCGCGAATTGCGCGACAGCTTCGATCTACCCGAAGGGCTCGACGAACTGGTGACCCCCCGCGCGACGATCATGTCGATCTACGCCGGCGAATTGCGAATCTTCGAAGGCGGCATCGCCTCATATCGCAGCCGCCGCGAACAGTTGGAACTTGGCATCCAGCAGGTCCGCGCCGAAATCGAAGGGCTCGAAGCGCGCCTTGCCGCCAACGGCGAGGAAATCGAACTCGTCTCGACCGAGAATTCCCGCGTCGAGGAATTGGCCGGCCTGCAACTGACCGCGCGCAACGCCGTCTTCTCGATCAACCGCGAAAACGTGCGGCTGCAAGGCGAACGGGGCGATATCCTCTCCATGCTCGCCCGCGCGCGCAGCCGGATCAGCGAACTGGACCTCGACATCCTCGCGATGGACGACCAGGCACGCACCGATGCGCAGCAGGAACTGCGCGAGATCGAAACCCAGCTGACCGAACTGAACGAACGGCGCATGGTCGTCGAGACGACGCTTGCGCGCACCGACATTCGTGCTCCGATCGCGGGCCGGCTCAACGATCTCAACATCAACTCGGTCGGTGGGGTCATCTCGCCCGCGGAAATCCTCGCCACCATCGTGCCCGAAGACGCAAATCTCGTCTTCACCGGCCAGGTCCCTGTCGTGCAGATCGAACAGGTAGAAGTCGAACGTCCGGCCCGGTTGCGCTTCTCGGCCTTCGAACAGAGCGCAACACCCGAGATCGCGGGTATCGTGGAATACGTGGCCGCCGCCGCAACGCGGGACGAGGCGACGGGCGGCGATTTCTACGACATCCGCATCGAGGTCGAACCCGAGGAACTAGCGCTGCTCGGCGGGCGCGAATTGCGGCCCGGCATGCCCGTGGAAATCTACGTGACCACCAGCGAACGCACCGCGCTGTCCTATCTGGTAAAGCCCTTCCGCGACCAGATCGCGCGCGCTTTCCGCGAACGCTGACACTCGCGCCCTGCCAGCCACGATCATGGGTGCCGCCGGCCTGAACCGGCGGCACTTTCATCCCCCCGAGCCCCCCCTTCGCCCGGCCCTTCCCGACCAGGCAGCGGCAACAGGGCCACAACCCACAGAAATCTCCGAAAAACGCGGCACGGCTTTGTTGCACAAATCAGCTGATTGGATTCACTGTGTGAATCTAGCGCTGTAGCTCAAGGGCATGAGCAGCTGGGCACCCACGAAACACTAGACAAAGAACTGGTCGTCCAATGAAAGTTTGAAACGGCGCGGTTTGTTATCGATCTGGTCTGTCTCCAAGATGATTTGGACGCCACCACCAAGCGGCAAGCGGGGTCGGCCACAGCAATTCAATGATGCCGCCATTCAATCCTGTCTGACGTTGAAGATCCCGTTTGGCATGCCGCTTCGCTAGACAACTGGATTCGCCCAGAGCCAGCTGCGGCTGGTCGGACCGGATCGGGTTGCGCAAGTCTTCAGCACTTTATGTCGCCGCCAGAAGACACTGAACGTGAGCCTGCCGTATCGTGATTCCAAGGCCTCACTGAAACTCCTCGTCGATAGAACGTGGATCAAAGCTGAAGGTAAAGGAGAGTGGAATGCACTCAAGCACGGAGGCTCCAAGCGCCGCACCTGGCGTAAGATACACATAGGAATCGACGAAGAAACGCTGGACATTCGGGCCGTAGAAGTCACTGGCAGCAATATCGGTGACGCACCCATGCTACCAAAACTTCTGAACCACGTCCCATCCGATAAGGACACCGCCAGTGTCACCGTAGACGGGGCATATGATACTCGGGAATGCCATGAGGCGATTGCGGCGCAAGATGCCCATGCGGTGATCCCGCCGCGCAAAAATGCCACGCTCTGGAAGCCGACGAGTTACGAAGCAATTGCGCATAACGATACGGTCAATGCACAACGATATTAGGCCGGCCCCTTTGGCGACGCTGGAGCGGATATCACCGCCGAAGTTGCGTCGAAACCCAAATGCACTGTATTATACTACTCGGCCAATCGTTGATGGCGAGAGCCTCCGATAGGCGGGTCGCAGAGATCCATGTCCGTATCGCAGTCCTCAACCGCTACACTGCTATTGGCATACCCGCCGCTGAGCCCCTGGGCCAAATCCGTCTGGGGCAAGGAAAAGAACGTCCTGCATCCGATATGTGCAACAAAACCTATATATGACCTGCCTCATTTGGATGTCGGGGCACTCTTTAATTTTGCAGCGCTCTAAAGATACAGAACTACTTAATGTATTCATTTGGGGCTGAGCTCGAATCGTGTTCTTAATCACGAAGTTAAGAAGGCGCAGATTCGGAACCAGGCATTGCTGCCCAGGTTCGATTGGCTCTAGCAAACCAAGATTAGAGTCTAAGATGCGGCATATGAACTGCGCTCGAAAGCTGCGCGATGGGCCAGCAAGGGGGACAGAAAGGTGTCAAAGGTTCTGATTTATTCGAACCAGGTCTTCGTCAGAAAAGGCATCCGGTGCTTTCTCGATACGCAGGATGATGTTCATATTTCGGGCGATGCCGAAGTTCCGGAAGGCCGCGCACTCGATTCCGAGGCAGATGGAATAGATATCGTTTTGCTCGATCTTTCCGGTCTCTCCAATCCTACCGAAACCATTCGCCGGCTCCGGCGCGCGATGAATGACGCGCGCATCGTGGTCCTGTGCACCGTCAGTACGACCGATTATGCCGTCGAAGCGCTCGACGCGGGCGCAGCGGGGATCATTACCCACTCCTGTCAGCCCACGGAATTACGAATCGCGATGTCGCGCATCCTAAACGGCGACAATTACATCCAGCCCGATATTGCGATGGACATATTCCGCGAGTTGCGCGCCAAAGAGGCACAGCGTTACGAGGCGGAACGCCTACGCCTGACCGTGCGTGAAAGCCAGGTGATCAGTCACCTGATGCAGGGTAAGACGAACCGTCAGATCGGAGAGAGCCTTTCTATCAGCGAGAAAACTGTGAAGCACTACGTAGGGGTGCTGAAGGAAAAATTCTGTGTCGCGAACCGGCTCGAAATTGTGTTGCATGCCCAGCGCCTTTCGCTCTAACCGCAGATCGCACCACGACGCTTTCCGCACCAGAATACAGCATCGCTACTGTAAGGCGCATTCGTCCGCGAGCGGGGCAATTTTGCTTGCCGACCAACGGACATTTCAAAGTTCGCAGCGAACCGCGATCGAACCGTCACTCTCGCCTACCCGCCACCCTGCGCCGCACTACGCGGTGGCTTTGAGCGGCGGGGCACGGCCCCGTATCCGCAAACTTCCGAAACTTTAGCCTACTGGATGATCCCGCATGGTCTCGATGTCCGATCCCGAACTGAAAAACACCGCGGCCCCGGATGGAATGCGCTTAAGTCCCAACACCATTCCGGGCAAAATCTGGATTTTCCTGTGGTCGTTGCGGACACGGGTGTTCATCATGCTGCTGGCTGCGATCCTGGCTTTCGGGGCAGGGCTACAATATTGGAACTACCGGATGCTGTTCCAGAACGAGGTGCGGCTCGCCGATGACAAGCACCTTGTCACAGCCACGCATCTGGCCTTGTCGCTGTCGCGCTATTCGCGCGATGTTAGCCTCGTCTTCGCGCATTGGGCAAGGAATGTCAGCGAAGCCGAAAGCGCAGGAGTGGCCATCGCCGAAGATAGCGGCCTGCCCGTGGCGATGGATATCGACGGGTTCGCGATTCTGTCCTCCGACAACACCGTCGAAGCCAGCTTCAGCACGACGAGCGAACCGCTGGCCCTGCCCCCCGACGAGGTGATCGAAGACCTGCGCATTGGCAGCAACACGCAGCTGCATGGCGTCCAGTTCTCTAACCTGCAGCGCATCGGGGACGACAGGTATTTCATCCTCGGCTACAACCTCGCAGGGGGCCAGATCGCGATCGGCTATCTGAACGTCAACTATATCACGGACGTGCAGCAACGCGTCCAGTTTGGTGAACTGGGCCATGCCGCGATCTTCGATGCGGCGGGCGTGACAGTCGCGCACCCGGTCCCTGCCGTCGAAGAAAACATGATGAATGCCGCGGGCATTCCGGTCGTCGCCCGCATGCTGGCCCGAGAAACAGGGGTGGGGCAATTCTATTCCCCACCAATGAATGCCGACATGATCGCAGGTTACACCTATGTCCCCGAAACCGGCTGGGCGGTGATGGTGCCACAGCCGATTGACGAATTGTCCGCCTCCGTCGAAGCCAGCTTGCGCAGCACCAATATTTTCATCATCGCCGTGTCGCTTGCTCTGGCGCTGTTCGGCTGGGTCATGACACGCGCGCTAGTCCGCCCTATCGACCGCTTCACCACGGCGGGCCTCGAGATTGCAGCTGGCAATTTCCTCGTCGACCTGCCCGAGCGGGAAAACTCCTCGCTCGAAATGTCGCGCCTTAACCAGGCGCTTAAGACCATGGTCGGAAGGATTCGCGGCTCCAGCGAACGTCTTCAGGCCGCGCTCGAGATCGAAGAGGTCGAGAACAAACGCAAGAGCGATTTCCTCATCATCGCTAGCCATGAATTGCGCAATCCGCTTTCCGGTGTGGTGGGGATGCTCTCGGCCTGCAGGGAACGGACCGACGAGCCCGAACTGACCAGCTACCTCGAGGTGGCCGCCCGTTCCGCGACGCAGCTCAGAAGCGTCGTCGACGAGATGACCCATTATGCAGAGGAACAGACCGACACCTTGGCCATCAACGTCGATAGTTTCGACCTTGGTCAGGAACTCGCGCAGCTCGCCACGATCTACGGTCAGCAGGCCGAGACGGCGGGCCTCGCTTTCGACTTCACTCCGCGTCCCGAGATCGACGAGGTCATCGTGACCGACCGCTACAGGCTGTTCCAGGTGGTCGCAAACCTGCTGGACAACGCGATCAAATACACCGCATCGGGCGGTGTCACCCTCGATGTGGGCCTGCATCCCGATCCCGATCCGGATGCGATTGGCGACTGGCTGTATGTCCGGGTGACCGATACGGGCATCGGGCTCGACCCCGATGCGATGAAACAGATTTTCGAACCCTTCTTCCAGGTCGAGGGTTCCTACTCCCGCGCCCACAATGGTTTGGGCCTCGGCCTCGCGATTTCCAAATCCATCGTGGATCGGCTGTCTGGCTATCTCCATTGCGAAAGCGAGCCCGGCAAGGGAGCCACCTTCAGCCTGCATGTTCCCATTCAGATCATTACCCGACACTGAAGGGGGCTGCCGTGCAGCAACCACGAAAGCCTCCATCCACGGCAACTCCGCCTCGAAATCGCGGATTTCTGCTACAAGTTGCCGCAAAGATAGTGGAAAGGGGTTCATTGAACGTGGACAGCAAGCCGGGAATGAGCTACGATTTTCGTGCCTAGGGGAAGGTCAAGAACATGCAGGTTGAGGTCGAAAAAAAGATCCTTGTCGTTGACGATGACGCCACCAATCGCCTCGTCGTCCGCGTGCTTATGGAACTGCGTGGACATACCGTAGTTGAAGCAGCCAGCGGCCATGACGCTCTGGACATCATCGAAGCGACTGATTTCGACGTGATCCTGATGGACCTAAGCATGCCGCAAATGGACGGTTTCGAGACGACGCTCCATATGCGTAAGGGCAAGCATTGCGGTTCATACAAGCCGATTTTCGCGCTCACCGCCCACACAGACCGCTCCAATTTCGAGAAATGCATGAAAGCGGGCATGAATGGCGTGTTGGGAAAGCCCTTCGACTCCGGCGGCGCAGATCAGATTCTGACCCTGCTCAACAGCCCGACCAGCCATTCCCCGAGCTAAGCGCGCAGGGCTCGGGCCCTGCGCTACGAAATTGTGTTTGCACGCCAGATCTTACCCGAATATCCAATCGGAAAAGGGCCTGTCCAGCTCTGACGCCGTGTCGTTGGCGAATTCATGTGCCTTGTCGTATGCAAGATCGCCTACGAGTGTCCCCAACTCCAGACCGGCGGTATTGCCATCCTCGAAATGGATGCCGCCATAAAGGCGTGATAATCCGGCTTCCTGCGCGGCGCTGTCGAAATCGGGCCAATAAAGCGTCAGGCTGTTTTCTGGGAAAGTGGTGTCGAAATCGCTGCCTTTTGCCGGAAGTATCGTCCCGACGCCAAATGCCGTGTCCCCGGTAAAGCTCTCGAGCACAGACGCAGCAGCACCCGAAAAAGTCGAATGCCCCGACACATATTCCGCGAAAGGTGGCGAAAAATCCCCAGTCGGCGATTGGTAGGTCACGAAATTGCGGGCAAGGATCGTCTGGCTCCCAAGGCTTGCGCCAGTGTCGGGGTCATACCCTGCGAAGGCATCGATGACGTAGCCAGTCTCGTTGGTGAGGACATCAATGCCCGGAGATCCGATCAGGCCCAGATCACCAAGATCGCGGATCGCCTGCACGGGGCGGGCATAATCGTAAACGACCTTGGAATCCCAGGCTGCGATTGCAGCGTCGAGCATGGCATTGCCCATGGCGAGAAACAGCTGCGCATCGGTGGCGGCATCGTGTCCGTCTCGCGTGGACACAATTTGGGCAAGCGTCATCATCGTGCCCGGCGGATAGGAAGTGCCGGAGCCGTCCTCCCAGAATTCGGCGATGGCGCGGTCCTGGACGCTCAAGTTGGCGCTGATATCGATAAGCTGTTCGGCCTGCGCGATGAAGCCCGGATTGATCACCACGCCCACCAGCTCCCGCGTCACCGCAAGCTGGGCACCTGCCGGATAGTCTATACCGCCAATGATGGCGGGCAATGCAAGGGTCAGAGTGCGCGTCGGAATGTCGATCTGTGCATCCGCGAAGCCTTCCATGAAAAAGGGTTCCGGAGCTGCTGGCCGGAACGCCGCAAAATCGGTCGTGCCGTTGGGGTTTTTGGGAAGCGCGAAGGGTTCGAGCAGCGGGAATTCCGGGCTCAGGAACGTCTGCAGCTCGCGGCCTGCGGGCGTGTCGCGCCATTCCGGTGTCCAGGCGTCGATGACAGTGACCTCGTCCGGGTTCGAGTTCTGGGGCGTGTAGCGTGCTGCAGGGTCCTGGGCCACGCGCGCCTGCTCCTGCAGACGAAGCGCCATGGCATCGCTTGCCGCATCCTGCCCGATCAGCGCGGCATCGCTGTCATCTTCGTCGGGCTCAAGCCCTAGGCGTTCGTGCATGACCATGTCCAGCAGGGAGCGATGATCAGGGAATAGCGTCGACAAGACCGTGTAGCCGGCGTGATGCATCGCCTCTTCGACGGATCGGGGATCGGCTTCGTGAAGCTCGATATTGTCGCCACCGACATCGAGGGAGACGCGCAGAGACTGGCCGTCATAGGCGGCAAAGGCATCGTAGATGGCGGTGTGCAGGATCGAATAAACCCGCGCCGCATTGGTCGGCCCGAACTGGGTTTCGATCACGAGGTTCTGTACGATCTGGTCCCAAAGCACGCTTGGCGTCGGGTCGGTGGTATTCACCTTTGTCCTTGCCAGACCATCGGAAAACACCAAAGGCGTTTTACCCTCCTCGATGGAATTGGCGAGCGCGTCGACGGAAAAGACATGACCGCCAATATCGATTTTTTCGATCCGCTTGAGGCTTGTTTCCTGCCCAGTGATGCGGTCAACGAGAACCAGCTTTTCGCCATCGACATGCAGGTCCGCTTCCCAGAAGGCATCGCCCAAACGCACGAGGTCTTCGCCCTTGCGCCCGTCGACACGAGCCGTGGACCAGGATGTCAGGTCGAATTCGTCGTCCTGGCCGGTGCCCTTGATCTTCTTTGGGGGCAAGGCGGGCCGATCGAATTCGATGTCGTTTTCCTCGAGCCCATCCCGGAACTCGTCGATCCGGTCATCGATGTCGTCGTCTTCGGCAAGGGCTTCAGCGAGTTGCGCCTGTACGGTGGCAAGGTCAATCTTGGACGCAATGGAATTGGCGAGCGCGTCGACGGAAAAGACATGACCGCCAATATCGATTTTTTCGATCCGCTTGAGGCTTGTTTCCTGCCCAGTGATGCGGTCAACGAGAACCAGCTTTTCGCCATCGACATGCAGGTCCGCTTCCCAGAAGGCATCGCCCAAACGCACGAGGTCTTCGCCCTTGCGCCCGTCGACACGAGCCGTGGACCAGGATGTCAGGTCGAATTCGTCGTCCTGGCCGGTGCCCTTGATCTTCTTTGGGGGCAAGGCGGGCCGATCGAATTCGATGCCGTTTTCCTCGAGCCAATCCCGGAACTCGTCGATCCGGTCATCGTTGTCGTCGTCTTCGGCAAGGGCTTGAGCGAGTTGCGCCTGTACGGTGGCAAGGTCAATCTTGGACGCATCCGTATGAAATAGTTCCCACAACGGAGAGGCTGGATCGGATGCAAGCGCAAGAAAGAAACGAGGTGACATCGGCGGCGCCTCCCGAGGCATAGTTTTTTTGGATTGGTGGGGCAAGACGGCATCGGCCCCCCGAAAGTTGCAATCAGGCCAAGAAGGGTCTTCGCCGGATCACGTCGCCCCGGCTTTCGGGGGCGAGGTGCGACAGCCGAGGGGAACATCTCGGCTGCCGCCTCTGGGGAACAACGACCGGCTCAGATGAGCAGGAAGTTGTCCTCCTCAAGGGTGATGTGACCGCTCAACTTGAGCTGGAAATCACCTTTGTCCGTCATGCCGGTGACGGTGGTGAAGGCATCACCGTCCTCGGCTCCGTGCGAGTAGGTCAACTCACCCGCACCGATGGTTGCATCACGACCCGCGAGGGTGAACGCATCGTGTCCCTCGGTGCTGCTGTCGGCGTCGATGTCCCGGAAGCACAGGACATCGCCCGCGCTGAACCCCAAGATCGTGGTGCCATTGGCACCCGATGCCGTCTCGAACACGAAGGTGTCGTTGCCATCGCCGCCGTCGAGGACGTTGACCGCCTCACTTGCGACGATCCGGTCGTCCCCGGACCCACCGATCACGTTCTCGATGCTCCAGATCGTGTCGGACTGGGTTGCGATGTTGACCGAGCCACGCTCCGTGCCGGCATTGCCCAGACGGATATCCAACGCTTCGGTCATTGCCGAAAGGTCGAGGGTATCGGACCCGGCCCCGCCATAGAAGATGTCGTTGTCGTCACCATCCATGCCGATGAACGTGTCATCGCCCGCACCGCCGTAGACCATATCAGACCCGGTGCCGCCAACGATCATGTCATCGCCATCGTCCCCGAAGATCCGATCATTGCCCGCATCGCCATAGAGCATGTCGTTGCCTGCGCCGCCGAGGATATCGTCGTTGCATGCACCGCCAATGACCATGTCGTCACCGGCACCAGCGACCAGGAAGTCGGATCCGGCCCCTCCGCGAATTAGGTCGTTGCCGTCGCCACCCAACAGAGTGTCCGCAGCAACGGTGCCAACCAGCATCTGGTCTTCGGGCGCCTCTTCCTGCTCTGCAGCTTCCTCCGTCACGGTCTCCTGTGTCTCGGTTTCCTCCGTCACGGTCTCCTGTGTCTCGGTTTCCTCCGTCACAGTCTCCTGTGTCTCGGTTTCCTCCGTCACAGTCTCCTGTGTCTCGGTTTCCTCCGTCACAGTCTCCTGTGTCTCGGTTTCCTCCGTCACAGTCTCCTGTGTCACAGTCTCCTGTGTCTCGGTTTCCTGCGGTGCCTGAACGTCGTCCTCCTCCGGTTCATGGCTGAACACGTCCAGTGGCACATCAGTCATCCCGGTGTTGCGGGCAACCACATCGCCGAACGTGACGTTGGAGATGAAATTGTTGTAGACGGGCAGATCACCAATTCGGTCGGTGTAGTAGAACCGGTCACCTTCCTGCAGGCGGTCGAGCTGTTCGTGGATCAGCACCCAGAAGGTATGACCAACGACACCATCCTCGATGTGGGGTTCGGCCAAACCACCAACCCACAAGTCCACACGGTCGATGCCCTGTACGATCATCGCGCCGTTTTCACCCTCGATCAGCGTGATGTCGGGGTTGACCTGCTGGAAGGCAGCAATCGCGTCACCTTCCAGAACCAGATCGGGATAGGCATCCTTGAACTTGGTGATCTCTGCGTCCGACAGGTTGTTCCGCGACTGGAAGTCATCCCACGAAGCATAGGGGTCCATGCTCATGTCCGAATGTTCGATCGCTTCCACCACATAGGGGTCCGTGGATGCCGCCAGATCAGCCTTGACCTGGTTGAGCGTTCCAAGGCCCAGATCGCGGCCACGGGCGGTGTTGAAGGCAAAGAGGTCGGCACTGACCCTGACAAGATTGTCGCGGACCGCATCCACCACTTGCAGATCGACCTCTTCCGAGGGCTGGGCAACCAGACCACCGAGGATGTTGTTCACACCGTATTCTGCGTAACCGTCTTGCGGCACGTAGCCCATTTGCGTCA
The DNA here is from genome assembly GCF_019195455.1 of Gymnodinialimonas phycosphaerae. Taxonomy (NCBI): domain Bacteria; kingdom Pseudomonadati; phylum Pseudomonadota; class Alphaproteobacteria; order Rhodobacterales; family Paracoccaceae; genus Gymnodinialimonas; species Gymnodinialimonas phycosphaerae. Next base: position 2,856,226 of record NZ_JAIMBW010000001.1, read on the forward strand.
GAGCAGCCAAGGCAGCCTCTCCGGACAACATCGGAGTTGAAGGGTCACGGTCATGGTCAACCAAGAACGCAGCCGGATCACTCGTCGGGTTCAGGAACAGGTCGACCAGCGGCACATGCACCATCTCGCCGTTTTTCTCAACCAGCATCGTTTCACCGATCTGCGAGTGGCCAAAGCGATAGGCCGCTGCGGCGAACTCTTGGCTGATGCGGGCATCAGCGTTCGGGTTGTATTTGTCGTGACCGTGACGGCCCGACCCCTGCAAGCCACCGATCAAGGCATCGGCAAAGTCGTTGAACACGACCTGCTGATATTCACCGATGTTCAGGATCCGCGCAGCTTGGAACAGCTGTTCGGGGGTGCCGTCAAATCCAGCCTGATCGATGTTTTCCACATGGTAATTGTGGTTACGTGCCCAAACCGTGTGCATCGAGGTTAGACCAACATTTTCGTTCGCGCGCCCATCGCCGCCCACAATGTGGTCGAGCAGGTTCATGAACGGGTTGGTGTCGATCAGAAGCGGCCAGCCCTCGCCCATGAAGTCCGTGGCGATATCCTTGACGAACCCGGCATCGTAGTTGCCATCCTCGTCTTTCAGCACGCGGCCGGTGTCTGCATCGCTGTAGTATTCCTGCAGCGTGACATCGCCCTTGTCGGTGCCCTTGAACACGGTGCCCGCTTCGATGTGGTGATCGAGCGTTTCACGCAATGTGGACATGAGCTTGAAGCCCGGTGCCGAAGGATCGTCGCCCCCCATCAAGATCTTCGAGCCGACACCGCCCTGCCCATCGCTTTCGCGCAGCAACTGACCGATCAGGCTGGACGACCCATAGACCTGGTTCTGATCCACCACCGGCGAGGTGATGTTTTCATGCAGCGGCGTGCCATCTTCATCATAGCCGATGACACTACCGCGGGTCAGGTCGGCCGGGTTATCGGTCATCGGGCTACGGTCCATGCCGGACCCACCGATTTCGATCGGCATCAGATCACCGTTCGGACCCGTTCCTTTCGGAATGAAGGTCAGGCCGTGGTCAAAGTACTGACCAAAGGACATCATGAACATGTTGGCCGAGGCCGCTTTGGCCGCATCAGGATCTTGCACGCCCAAGGTGTTCGAGATGTCCCGGGTATCAAGCCCGTCAAAGACCGGGTTGACGATGCCCGCACCGTCTTCGCCGATGCCGCCGTAGCGGGCTTCGGTGACACGCATGAAGGGCAAGGTCGCACCGCCCGAAATCTCCGGGTTTTGGAGATTGTTCGTCAGGCCCTCAAGATCCCGCACTTCTTGCAAAAGTTCCGCAGGCTCATCTTCAGCAGGCTCGCCCGGCTCGGGCGGCAAGATCGGGGCGACGTCGGAGGCACCGACCATGTATTTCAGGGCCGCAACATCATCCGCGGTCACAAGGGTTGCCCCCCGTGTCAGCAAACCGAACCCGAAGCCCTCCGGCACGCCGGTCTGTTCGTTGACCGTGGCGACACCGCGCAGAGCAGCTGCCATCGGCGTGCCCGAATGCACCAGGACCGGGAACTCATCCACGTCATCGACCGTGTAGGTCATCGTGAAGTTGTCCGAAGTCTCGGTCACCGTCAGACCATCCATCGTCCGCGTCAGCGTGGCCGGATCGACCGGGATCAAGAAGACGTCGCCTTCGGTCACGATACCCGCCACGTTCAGCGAGCGCGCCATGTTCTGGCCCGTGCCACCCGCATCGACGAACACGCGGTGCGTGGACAGACGCTGTGACACATCGACGTCCACGTCACCTTCGGTCGTGACCGAGATGGTGTTGAAGTTCAACGCGGTGTTGTTGAAGTCACCGACGACCTCGACGTTGTTGACACCACCGGCGGTGTTGATCTGGATCTCCTCGATGTTTTGCAACTGGCCGATCACCTGTTCACCGGCACCCACGTCACGGGTGATGACGATATCGGTGCCGGTTTCTACGGCTGCACCGGTCCAAAGATCTGCTGCATAGACGCGGAAGGTCTCGTCGGCACCGTCACCGTTGATGGTGTAGATGTCTTCACCCGCGCCACCGTCGACGATATCGCTGCCGCCGCCGACGCTCCAGGTCAGTTCGTCATCGCCATCGCCAGCCATCAGGATGTCGTCGCCTGCGCCGCCGGTGATGATGTCATCACCCGCACCGGCATCGACGACCAGACGCTGGCTGGACAGGAAGCCCGCGAAGTCGATGATTTCCTCACCTGCCGTGCCGTTCACGTAGATCGTGTCGGGCGCCAGTGACGTTTGGCTAAAGTCGCCGATCGCGCTGATTGTCTCGGTTCCTGTAACCCCGTTGAGCGTCACTTCCTCGATGCCACGGACTTCCATGATCGCTGTTTCGACGCCATCAACCGTCCGCGTGATGATGATCTCGGACAGCTGATCGAGCGGGGCAGCACCACCTGCATCAGTCCATGCCTCGACCGTGTACATCGTGATCGCCGTCTCGGTACCATCGGCGTTGATGGTCACCATGTCGATATCACCGACACTATCACCGTTTCCACCGCCGTTGACGATATCGTAACCGCCATTGGGAGCGTCCCAGATGATTTCGTCGTTGCCAGCTTCACCAAAGATGATGTCGTTGCCAGCAAGGCCATTGATCTGATCCGCGCCGGCAGCGCCGAAGATCACGTCCACACCCGGTGAACCTGTGATTTCATCATCCGCCGGGGTCCCCATGATGATACCGTTACCCGGAGGGTTGGTGCGAAGATCGACTTCCTGATCGGCGAAGCGAAGGATTTCGATATTCGTCAACCGGTCGGTTCCGTCGCCATCGATCGGATTGGGACGACCGTTGATCGGGTCGAGAGGCGTCGGCCCAGGCGTGACGGTAATATGGGTCACGGAGACGCTGCCGTCGGGGTTGGAGCGGATGCTGTAGTTGTCACGAACATCGTAATAAACCGCGACGTCGACATCATCCTCTTGCCCTTCTTGCAAGATTTCGCGCGTGATCTGCAGTTGGGTCGGAGCAATCGTTCCATCCAAGAGCTGTGGCAGGATTTCCTCGAGGCTGTTGATCGACTGGATTTCCAGATCGGGGTTGTTGGCATCACGCACCGAGATACGCACGTTAAGCATCAAGTCACCATCGATGACATCGTTGCCGCCGCGGCCCTGGATGACATCGCTGCCACCGCCGCCAAGCAAGATGTTGCCGCCGGTGAACATGTCCTCGGGGTTGACCCCCATCAGGTTGCCAAGGAATTCGCGCAGGCCATCGATACGGTCCACACCTTCCTGCGTCAGCTCGTTGGCGAAGAACGTGATCTCGTTGTCCAGCGGCGTATCAGCAATCGGTGCTGCATCGCCGATACGGTTGTCGCCCCAGATCAGGTCATCGTGATGCGTACCCGAGACGGCTTCAGCATCGATGTAGCGATCCTTGAAGAACTCCTCCTGCTCCGGCACGATGCGCTTGGTCAGATCAACCTCGGCCCCGGAATTGGCGTCCTTGTGGACGATCCAGTCAAAGCCGAGCTCAGCAAGGTTCACATGCGTGCCTTCGCCCTGGACGAGGATATCGTCCCCGCTCTCGCCATGAAGGTCGTTGTCGTTCGGACCGCCCCACAGGACATCGTGACCTTGGACGCGGGACGCGCCCATGTTGTCGTTGTTGTCACCGAACAGGAAATCGTAACCGTCGCCGCCTTCGATCCAGTCGTCGCCTTCACCGCCATCGACGATGTCGGAGCCAGCTCCACCGAGAACGAAGTCGTTGCCCATGCCGGCAAAAGTATGCTTCGCATCATCGGCACCCATCATGATGACATCGTCACCACGGCCCCCGAAGATAAGCTCGCCTGCGCCACCACCGGCAGAGATCACGTCGTTACCGTCTTCACCATGCAGGAAGCTGACATCATCGCCATCCTTGAGGATGTCGTCGCCATCTCCACCGCGGAAGGTGTTCACACCCGAGCTGCCGATTAGAAGGTCGTTGCCTTCACCGCCCCACAGCGCGTCGTCACCCAAACCGCCGACGAGAATGTCGCGCTGACCGGTACCGCCAAGGACTGCATGTTCTCCGCCGTTGAATTGCAGCTTGTTGTCATACTCCAGCTGTCCTTCCACCAACGGTGCATCCACGGTTGCGGTCGCACGCTCGACAAGGCTTGTGCCCATGGAAGTAAGGAATGGATCGACATCAGTCGAAACCGGATCCTCGATCGCCTGCACGGACTGGTCGACCTCGAGGATGTATTCCATGTTCGCGAAGATATCCGCCGGGATATGCGCGCCTCCATCCTTGATATCGGTGTTGCGCATGATCATGGAGGCGAAGGAATTGTTCTCCAGTTCGCCGATCATGTTCATGCCGTTCGTGCGGCTGAGATAGTAGAAACGGTCCGCGTTCTGCAGATTTTCCATCTGGTGCTGGAACACGAAACCGAAGGACGAACCCAGCATGCCGCCGAAGGGCATGATCGCCTCGGCAAGGCCGCCGATCCAGAATTCGACGTCGTTGATACCGGTCTCAGCAGTCGCCCAAGCACCGGTGCCGTTGACGAAGTCCAGCCGGTCGGCCGGAGCCCCCTCACCACCGAGGACGAGATCCATTGCTGCGGCGCGCTTGGCCTCGACAGTCGTGGCGCTGGTGATGGTATCATGGGCTCCATAGGCCGCGATGAAGTTCACCACCGAAGCCGGGTTCTTCAAGTTCGAGCCATAGTCCATCCAGCTTTCGTAGGGCTTGAGCGCATCGGAACCGGTTGCGGCAAAGAACTTCTCGCGGGCTTCGTTGAGCGACGGCACCCCTGTTTCCCGGCCACGCGCGATGTTCAGCGCGGCAAGGTCGAGCGGCAGACCGACGAGGTTGTCACGCAGAGCACTGGTGATGAACTCGTCGATATTCGCACCAGTCTGCCGCGACATGCCCCGTGCAACCGCGCCAGCGGCCTGATCCGAGGTCAAGTCGCCATCTTGGTCGAAGGCGACAGGGTTGAGGAAGGCTTCGATCAAACCAGTCGCGGTCATGTTGCCGTCCGCATCCATCGTCTGGACATCTTCGGTCAGCATCGAGTGGCCGAAGCGATACACGACATGGGCGAATTCAGCGAAAATTGCCCCATCGATTTCCAGCGAGGTGTTCACCATAAACGGAGCGATTTGCGGCATAACGCGCCGACCAAATTCTTCGAAGGCAAGGTGCTGGTACTGCATCTCGGTCGAAAATTTCGCTGCCTGGAACAAGCGTTCGCCGTTCCATGCCAGATCATCGATAGCGGTGATGCCAGCAAGACCCACTTCGTCGATCGGTTCGCGCAGCCATTCGTTCACAAAGGCCAGTTCTCCGCTGTCGATGATGGTTTGCTTCATCTCGGTGACTTGGCGGTTGTGTTCGGTGTGAAAGATGTGGTGCACGGCGGTCAGGCCGAAGTTTTCGTTCCCACGTCCGTCACCCGCGATGTAGTGCCGATCCAGCAGTTCATTGTCGTAGGTTTCGTTCATCCCAAAGTTGTTGGGGATGATCATGTTGCCGGTGTCGGTGTCCGCATCGGGTGCCACCTCAATCATCGGGGTGCCGGGGTTGCGGTCGTGGTCGATCATGCCCTTGGGCACGGCGTTATGGGCGATGTCTTCCAGGAAGGCATGGCCGTTGCGCACCGCTTGACTGGCGTCGACGGGGTTCTCCAGATCACCCTCGACAAGGATGAACTCGGGCTGTGCCGGGTCGGTTTCAAAGGCCGGGTTGGCCACGACAAGTTGCGGCATCCCGTTGGGACCGGGGATAAAATTGCCGTAGGGGTCGGTTGCCAGCAACGGGCCGTCCAGCACATCGCTGTCATTCAGCTGGATCCCCAGTAGATTGGCGGCCTGTGCCTTGACGTTGCCCCAGTTGGCCATGCCACCGCTGTCGCCATGCAGCAAGCTGCCGTTAGCAATCGGCATGCCATCCGTATCGAGCTCGTATTCGCGCAAGAACACCTGGTGGGAGGCATGCGAGGTGTAGGTCTGGTTCTGGTCGACCCAAGGCGTGGTCTTGTTCATGTGCTCACGCACGTCATCGTCGGTGCCAAGGATGCCGTCCGGGCCGGGCTGGTTAGTGGCGCGGGTCAGCACCATGAAGTTGGTGGGTGACCCTTCAACATAGAGCGGGTCATCAGGCATCAGCGGGATGTAGACCGTGCCGCTGCCACCCTTGCCGATCAGGTCGAGACCGTGATCGAAGAACTGGCCGAACAGAGTCATCCAGCCGTTGTAGGGTGCGGACAGACCTTCATCGGGAGCAACGTCGGAGATCACGATATTGTTGCCATCCAACTCTACGCCGTGGGTCGTCAGCAGCGTGTCGAGCGAGGTTTCCGCCTCCGTCAGCAGCAGTTCGGCGGCCGCAAAGGCTGCTTCGGCGGCACCGGGTGCGTCAACAGCAGCAAGAGCAGCCTCGGCCTGGTCGAGGGTCGCATCAAGCGTCGCTTTGTTGGCCTCTGCCGTGGACAGATCGGTCGCAGCGGTTGCCGCAGTCGTCATGGCCGCATCGAGCGCCATGGATGCGGTCGCGACCTGCGCCATAGCAACGCCGATTTCGACGCTGGCTGCCTGTGCAGCGGTCAACGTCTCTTCAGCGATGGTCACATCACCTTCGGCGGTCGTTACGTCGCCATCGGCTGTCGTCACGACACCGTTCAGGCGGGTAACTTCGTCATTGGCAGCGGTCAGCTGGGTGTTGAGCCCCGTCAGCTCGCCCTGCGCGGCCGTCACGGCGGCTGCGGCAGTATTTACCGTCGTGGTGGCAGTGGCGACAACGCCTTGCTGTTCCTGCACAGCATTCTCGGCCGCTACATAAGCCGCGTTGGTCGTCTGGGCCACGAGGAGCGCGCTATTCGCATTGGCGAGGGCAGTTTTAGCCGAAAACAACGTTTCGGAGTCGGTCGATTGCTCGGTCGTCAAGGTGTCGACCAGCGACTGTGCTTCATCCCGCTGCTCGGTCAGGGAGGTGACAAGCGCGGTCGCATCGTTCAGCGCAGTTTGCGCGAGGACGGCGTTGTCATCGGCCTCATTGTCGAGCTCGAGCGCCTGAGCAAGAGCGGCGGCAGCGCCATCAGCCTCCTCGCGTTCTGCTGACCAAGTGACCGCGGCTGCGTTCATTTGCGCAAAATTTGTTACCGGGCTTGCTAGAAAGGCGGAGAAGGCGCTCATGAACGCGACTTGCGCCTGAGCAGCCTCTGCCGATTCCGTATCGTTCAGCACCGTGGCCGCGTCGAGGGTGGCTTGCGAGTCGAGCGCCGCTTGCTGCGCGGTGGCCAGTTCACCCTGGCGCGTCACCACGGCTGCCTCGGCGGTCGACAACTGGGTGTTCAAGCTAGTCAATTCGCCCTGTGCCGTCAGGAGGCGGGCGTCGACGTCGGCAAGATTCAGTTCTGCATCGGCGACATTGCCGAGAGCGGTGTTGACGGCTTGCTGCGCGCCGGTCAGGCCAGTCGGCACTGGAGTGCCTTCCAGTGTAGTCTGAAGGCTGGAGAGTTCTGCCTGAGCAGTGCTAAGTGCAACATCGGCATCAGTCTTGGCGGACTCTAGCTGCTGAATTTCCAGAACCTTCGCGTCACGTGCAGACAAGGCGTTCGCCGCGTTGGTTTCGGCGGTGGCAAGAGCCGCACTCGCCTGGTCCAGCACCTCCTGCGCGCCGGCCAACGCAGCCTGCGCTAGTTGCATCGCGGCTTGCGCCGGGCCGACTTCGCCGGCGCTCTGGGCTGCGACCAGCGCTGCGGCAGCGGTATCGAGGTTGCCGTTTGCCAAGACAACATCCTGATCGGCCAGCGTCTTGGCCGTTGTCTTTGCCGCGACATCGTCTGCTGCTGCAGTCAGAGCACCTTGGGCGGCGTCCACCGCTGCGGTAAGCGCATCTCGCTGCAGCGAAATGGCCGCATCCACGTTGGTGGAAGCAGCCTGCGCGTCGAGAACGGCGCGATGTGCGGCAGAAATCTGGTTCGCGGTATCGAGCATGGCCTGACCGGTCAAACCGGCATGCTTGAGCGCGGATGCAATGGCTGCCGGGTTCGACAGCGTCTGATCGGCCACGAGGTTCGAGATGACACGCGGTTCGGCATCAAAAACCGAGCCCGAGGTCTGAAGGTATGACGTCGCACCAGCTTGCGGCGCACGCGGGTTGGGATCGGCCAAATGCGCCACGTCGGGCTGCGTCAGGTACGTGGAGTCCAGAAGCCGCGGCATGACTTGATCGGCGGAGCCGGAGGTCTCGCGGCCCGGCGTCAGGTTGTTCAAGGTGCCGTCGACTAGGCGCAGGCCAAGGGCTGCCAACGGATTGTCAATCAGATCGGTCAATGGCGTCCCTGCCGCATGCTGCTCCGCGATGCGAATCTGGTCGAGAATGTGCTTCAAGTCGTTTGTGTTTACGTAAACCATTGGAGTGTTCCCTTTACTTGCTTGAGTGAATCACGATGCCTCACCCACGTTTTCACCGTTCGTTATGAGGGCGACCGCCGCCCCAGTGATGCGCTCACAGTCGAACGAGCTTGAGCACCAAGGGGCCAGAAAAGTTCAGACTTTGGTCGGGGATCGCGCGTCAGGATCAAGCGGTGGGCCGCAAGCCGGGACACCAACAGACCCTCCGGTTCGGGAAACCGGGAAGTGCAGATGTGAGCCTCCCCTTCGAAATGATCCGCCCCAATAGTTAGGAAAGCGGCGGAAGAGAGATGGCCATCAAGAGACCAAAGACCGAAGAGATTGTCGTGAAGTTACGGCAGCTTGAAGTTCTGATGGGGCAAGGCGCGCCCCGGATTGACGCGATCTGACAGATCAGTGTGACTGAACAAACCTATTACCGTTGGAGGAAGAAGTATGGCGGAAAGGGCACAGAACAACTCGAGGAACTGAAGCGGCTACAGAAAGAGAAAGCGCGTCTGCGCCGCGCGGTTTCGGACCTAACGCCGGATAAATTGATCCTGAGGGAGGCCGCATCGGGAAACCTCTGAGCCCCTTGCGTCGGCGCGCCTGCATCGATCATGTGGTCTGCCAAGTGCGGTATCGGAGCGCCATTCCTGCCGCCGCACTATCGGGCAGCACCGGTCCACTCAGGGCAAGGTTCCCTGCGGCCGAAACGCCCAAACCACGGCTGGTCCTATGACTTCGTCCAGGACCGAACGCAAGAGGGGCGGGTATTTCGCTCGCTCAACATGATCGACGGGTTCACGAAATAGGCGCTGGTGATACGTATCAGACGAAAGCTAAACTCAACCGACGTCGTCGACGCTTTGACTGACTTGTTCATTCTACGCGGCCCGCCTGAGTTCATAAGGTTCGACAATGGCGCGAAATCTATTCCGAGAAAGATGCGCTCCTGGATCTGCGCGGTGGGAACCAAGACGGCCTTCATCGCACCAAGTTCACCTTGGGAAACGGCTACTGCGAGAGCTTCAACGCACGGTTCCAGGACGAACTTTAAAATGGTGAGGTCTTCTACAGCATGCGAGAGCCCCAGATCCTCAACAAAGAACGGCCTAGCTACCACAATACGGCCAGGCCGCACAGCGCATTGGGATACCCTCTACCAGCGCCCGGAAATGTAGTCCCGGTCGACCATCCAGTACCATTCAAACTGGGACACTTGATGGGGGCACTGCACGGAGGGGGGGCACACCATCAACAGAGCGAACAATATCTATAAATCCACACAAGCTCGTCATTATTGCAATTTTATGCAAACTGATCAAATTCGCGATTTGCTTATCAGCAACTGTGCTCCTTTTCTATTCTTTCCGGAGAGTAATCATTGCTGCAAGCCTCGCCAAGAAGATCTCACCAATTAAATATAAGAGCAACAGCTACAAGAACGCTTAATATAAGATTTGACGCCATGAAGGAAAGTAGTAGAGCCTTTGGGGAAAAGGAGAATTCTTCGTCTTTTCTACGAAAATTACTATCATTTGCGGCACGAAAATTGAGCGCGTCCCAATCGCATTCATGAGGGCTCATATTAATTGAGGACTTTTTTCGTTTCATCATTACCCTCTTGAACTTGGACAATGTAAGGTTCGACTCTGACAAAGATGGCACAATATATATCGGTTCATTGTTCCCCTCCGCGATCCTGTAAAGCCCAGCCCTTCGCTGCACAGGTTTCTCGTGGCACCCAACAGACCAAACAACATTTTATTAGAACGCGAGGTCGACATCGTGAAAGCGTTGTTCAAGATCATCGATCTTGTCATTACCACCACCAGACGCGGTGTTCGCCCCTGGCCTAAGTGTTATGTCGTCGCTTCCGGCGCCGCCGGAAATTGTGTCATTCCCATTTTGCCCCACAATGGTGTGGCCACCCCCGAGGACACTGATTGAATCACTGCTCCCAGCGCCCGTCAGCAAGTCATTCCCAGGCGTGCCGGTGATGTTTGCCATGTTCGAGAGCTCCTGCCGATAACGGCGTTGGGATTAACGATTTACCAACCCTCAGAATCCATGGTTTATTCCGCTGATGAAATGTATCCTTGGATATTTGTGCGTATCTTTGTGGGAGCGCGAACCGCTTGATCTACTTGGGATCGTCATACTTGCACGATCAAAATCGCACGATTGACGTGGCCCAAAATCTCTTCTTATTCGTTGTGCTGAAGGCCTTGGATGGGCGCGCAGCCATGTTTCCAGATCATCGAAGGTCGGTTTTGCCTGCGCTTGGCAGAGTTCGGCGCGTTGATCTGGTGGTTATCCATAGCCGAGGTGTTCTGTCGGCTCAGCGCCAAGCATGCGCTCCATCAATCGGACCTTCAGTTCCTTCATCAACCCTTTGTCGTCCAGTCAGCCCTCGGGTCGTTCAACCCTGCTCAGCAGCTCGTCCTGAAGTTCCTTGGAAATGGTCATTTGTATCATGCTCCTTAGTTTGGAAAGCATGGGCCAAATTATTCATACACAGAAGATCAGACACTCTCAGATGCTCCGCTGCAAACCTAACCGCAGTCGCCGCGCTCACCCCGAAAAGCCGCTCTGTAGACCGGCCAGAGTTTCCCTTGGTAACGTATGCGCAAATCCGTTCACGAAGATCCAACGAGTAAGGCTTGCCCATGATCCACCTCCCAAAAGAAGTGAGCCAATCAAACGGCCTCATGTGAATCACAAAGGGTTCCAAACCAAACGCAAACCGCTCTTAAGGTCAACTTGCGCAGCGGGACCTCACGGGATGGTACTCCGAATGTCGAGCTGTGCCCGAAGTATGCACTCTCGAGCCCGATGGGAGTTAAATTCAAGTGACGTCAGCAACGTGGAAAGAGCCTTCTCGGCGTTTACCTTTTCCAGATCTTCTGCATGACGCAGTTGTTGGCTCAATTCCAGCAGCCCCACCGATGCGGTGGACCCAATAGCCCGATGCAAGCAATCGCCGGCATCTGTACGTTGGAGCCTAATCGCGTCCAGCGCTGTATCGATATCGCGAAGCACCCCGCCCAGCAACCGGACTCCATGTTCAAGCCCAATCAGGTCGAATAGATCACTGAATGCATCCGGGAAAGCCTCGGGGGTCGTGTCAAACAAGGCATCATCGGGACGAGTGTCCGCCGTTTCGCACGGGAGAAACCGACTGAGTGTCTCTCTTAACTCATGCATCAAGACGGGCTTGTGCATGATTCCATCAAACAGTCCTTCCGGCATAACAGCGGCAGTAACAGTTGTGTCGGCGGTCAGAGCAAGGACCACGGCCGGTTTTGTTTCAGGCCGAGACGTCTCGTGTCGCCGGATTAACTGCGCGGCTTCTACCCCCGAAATGCCACCTGGCATGTTGAGATCCATAAACACGACGTCAAAGTTCTGCTGAACCATGCTTTCAGCCGCCGCTTCGCCATTATCACAGACTACCGCGTCACAGCCAAGTCGACGCAGCATCTGCGCAGCCACATCAAGATTGACGTGATTGTCATCGACAATTAAGCAACGCACGCCAGCGGAGAGACGTGGTACAGTGACATCATTCTGAATAAGCGGGGTTTGACTGTCTTCCAAAGCCTCAAGCGGAATTTCAAAGGAGAACTTGCTGCCCACGCCCAACTGGCTTTCAACGGTAATGGTCCCACCCATTTTTTGGACAGCGGTCTGCGCAATCGGCAAACCCAAGCCGGAACTGTTTAGCTGAGAACCAATCTGGCCTGCGTCGGAGGAAAAGAACAGATCGAACAGATGGGCTTGGTCTTCGGCGGAAATACCCCTGCCGTTATCCACTACACTCACGCAAAGCCGGGGCTTTGCCGCAACTTGCCAGTCAAAATTCACGTTGATTGTCACCAATCCATCCTGAGTGAACTTGATGGCATTGCCGATGAGGTTATACATGGCCCGCATGAACATTTGCGGGTGGCCCAGCCATTTGGTATCGTCGCTGAGACCTGTCACGTTCAGCGAAAGCTGGTTGAATCTTTCTTTGGCCAAGGGGCGCAGTTCTTCGATGATCTTCGAAACCATTCTGTGCGGGGCAAAGGGTGCCAATCGTTCCTGAACCTCACCGACCCGAGTCAGTTCCAGGACATCGTCCATCTGATGCAAGGTCTGCAGCCCGCAACTGCGCGCTGTCTTGATAAGATCCTGCGTTTGGCGGTCCACACTGTCAGTATCAATCAGCTCAAGCGAAGCCATCAGACCATGCAGCGGCGTGCGCATTTCGTGGCTCATTGTGGCTAGAAACATCGTCTTCGTAGCTGCATGGTGCCGAGCTTCGTCCCGGGCTTCTTGCAATTTTTGTTCAAAGGCAGATTGCTCTGAGATATCGCGTATAAAAGCGATAAGCATTGTATCGCCCTGCGCATCCGTTTCCGACCTTATGGACAGTTCAACTGGAAACTCTGTTCTGTCATGGCGCAGCGAAGTAGTCCGTTTTGTTCCCTTGTTTACGAAAGCGCCTTGCCCTGTCGCGCGATATCGTTCCATCCCTTGATAGTGCTGGGCCAAGCGATGAGGTGGTATCATCACATCTGCTATGTTGCGCCCCAGCGCATCGGCTTCTGTATAGCCAAAGGTCTGTTCAGCGGCCGAATTGAAAAGTTTGATTTCACCGTTGCTGTCGGCCACGACCACGGGGAGCATAGACGCGTCATAGATGAGCCGAATGTTGGCATTCTGGGCTTCGATTACGGCAACCTGGTGGGCCAATCCCCGTTGTATAATCACAGAGATCAAGATCGCGGCTACTACAACGATCAGCAACAAGAGGGAACGACCCAAAAATGTCCGTAAGTCTGATGCTTCTTGATATCGCGATGCAGTGGCCTCGGTTACAAAAAAATCTAGCGCACCCAGAACGAGCGAGCGCACCGGAGCGTCCATTGCCGTGGCTGCATCCTCAATCGCTAGCAGCTGCGCTGGATCGTACATATCTGATCCGTCAAACATATCCGCTAACTGATCGCGATATTGGATCAATGCGCGCAGTTCGGCACGGACGTTCTCCGGCACCTCTGGCCGGTCCAAAACTACGTTTAGGACCCTCAGGCGGCTATAAAATATGTCAAACTCAACCACGAGCTGGGCGATCAGCAGTTCAAGCGCTTCGTTCGGCACTTCACGATCTTCAGCCGTCGCATGCAAAGTCCTGAGATTTGCGAGCGCTAGCAGGAGCTCAGTGTGATCCACTTCGGCCTGAGCGACGGTCCAGACCCGGCTGTCTGACGTAGCGGCCCGGGAATTTTCCAAGGCCACGCGATATTCGGACGCATCGTAGATCAATACAAGAACAGAAGCCGTCAGAAGAGCCAGCAGCAAAGATGTGCCCAGCCGATTGGCAATGTTTCTGAGAAATTGCACGTGTAGGCGCCGCGATTTCACGGTCTACGCACTCAATACAGTGATCTGGCTTAGTTGCCAGACACTCGCTGCGAAGGTTTGTTCGGTTCTAAATTCGACTGCTCTATCGTAGGGGTAAACAACCCAGAACGGCCCCTTATCTCTACGACTGAACGGCTCACCATTGATGCGATTTGCAACGATTGGTGCCTCTGGTGTGACCAAGTCGCGACTGAGATCGACACTGTAATCGTTGATCGCGGTCAGCCGTAGATCGCCCGACCCGGCGCCATAGAAGTCAAGCAGATCCGACAGCAACGGTCCGGAAAAGCGAAGTGAACCGGTTGTCCATTGCGTGGTCGTCTCGAATTCCATCTGCGGTAACGCTGACAGATCACTGTCGTCCAGGTTGACGAAGGGGCCAGTACTCCAATCGCCATCCAGCAACAGTTGGTTCTCGTTCGCGGAGGCCACGCGGGCGAAACCAAGGGCAGATACTGTGGCAGCCATTATAAATTCACGTTTGTTCATTGGACACTCTCTGTTAACGCGGTTCTGCATAAGTACTACCCCAGTGCATCATAAGGCGCTATTGTATCTTTAGATACAAAACTGCGCTCTAAGCGCGCTTGAGCCGACCAAAGGGAGAGGGTTATTAATCATCTAATTGACGACAAGATCATCTGAAGTTTGGCGGGTAAGTCTAAATGAAGTGGAGTGGTTCACTGGGTCGGTTTCCAATAAGATCAGGACAACTCGATCCGCGTTCGGATGCGGGCCTCGCAGAGGCCTTTGACGATGACTTGCAGACAAGTATCCTTCTTGCGGATGACCATCTGTTACTGGCCGAAGCAGTCGCGGCAGCATTGTCCTCCAAGCCCCGCGAGTTCAGGACACGCATTTCTGCCACCTTGGATGAGGCTCTCGCCGAACTCGGCGCAGGGCATTCTTTTGACTTGGTCCTTCTCGACGTCAAGATGCCGGGTATGCTCGGGTTGAAGAGTGTCGAGCGTGTCATCGCTGCTGCAGAGCCAGCTCAGGTTGTCTTGATATCTGGACAGGTCGATCGCGCATTCGTTCAGTCGGCAGTAGAGAAGGGCGCCCGCGGCCTGATCCCCAAAACGCTACCGCTGAGATCACTTGCGAGCGCTATCGACCTTGTCTTGTCTGGTCAGATTTTTCTGCCCGCAACTGCATACGGCGAACCTTGGAACTCGGCTGATGCCAGCTCCGCAGGCCTAAGCGACAGAGAACTCAACATTGTCAGGCTTTTGGCCATCGGAAGTACGAACAAGGAAATCGCCAACGAGTTTGCCGACACGGAAACCACGGTGAAAATGCAAATGCGTGCCATTTGCCGCAAGCTCAACGCGCGCAATCGCGCCCACGTCGTGTTGATCGCCAAGGAGAACAACCTGATCTAAGGCGACAGGCTTCCGAGCGATGGTAAGCGTCCGGCCTGGTTGGTCTGATGCGCCAAAGTGTGTGTTGAAAGTGTCCTCAAACGATAGTGGGCGTTTTAAGGACGGATATGGCGGGTAGGAGAGGTCAGAAGAACCTCTCTGGCTATAGGTTAGCGAATTGGTTTCGGGCAGCAACCCACTCTCTGACGGCTCTGCCTGTCGTCTCAAAGCTGCGGATCGCCAGATAGATCAGCTTGGTTGCTGCGTCATCGGTTGGAAAACTGCCGCGCGTTTTGGTGGTTTTGCGGACCAGGCAGTTTAAACTCTCAATGGTATTTGTTGTGTAGATAATTTTGCGCACCGCTGGTGGGAATGCGAAGAACGGGATGAACTCCTGCCACGCACGCTGCCAGCTTGGGGCAATTGACGGATATTTTTGGCCCCACTGGGCCTTAAAATCCGCGAGCGCTCTCTCGGCTTCTTTGTCATCTGTGGGGCATTGTTTCAGCACTCGGTTTGTGGCGGATTCGCGTCGCGAATCCATGGCGCTAGACGTGCTGCGTGAGCAAACCATTTCCCGCCCGCTATCGCACAACGAACCGGTCCAGCTACAACGCATCGCCGCGGAAGCGGGGGGCTTTACTGATCTGGGTAGACAAGGACATGACCTGGCTTGCGCCGCGTGAAGGGCAGCCGGGACGGCCAACGGTGTTTTCCGATGCGGCCGTATAATTCTGCCTGTCGATCAAGGTTCTCTTCAAGCTCCCTCTGCGCAGACCGCGGGGATCGTGGCGAGCCTGCTGAAGCTGGCGGGGTTGGACTGGCCCGTGCCGGATTTCTCGACGCTGTTCCGGAGGGAGAAGACCCTGACCGTTCAGATGCCCTATCGCCGTTCGGACGGTCCGCTGAACATTCTCGTCGACAGCACCGGGATCAAGTTCCTGGGTGATGGCGACTGGCAGGCCCGCAAGCACGGGGTGCAAGCCCGGTGCCAATGGCGCAACGTCCATCTGGCCGTGGACCCGGCCACATCCGACATCTGCGCCGTGGAATTCGCCCCCAGCCGCGACGGCGACAGCCCCGTGCTGCCCGACCTGCTCGGCCAGATTCCCTGGGACGAGCAGATCGGCGCGGTCACCGCCGACGGCGCCTATGACACGCGCCGCTGCCAAAAGGCCATCATCGAGCGCGACGCAGTTCCGATCATCCCGATCCGAAAGAATGGGCGAGCGTGGAAAGAAGACTGCCCTGCGGCGCGCGCCAGAAACGAGACGCTGCGCGCCAAACGGCCTTATGGCCGAGCGCTTTGGAAGCGCAGGAGCGGATACCACGCCCGCAGTCGGATCGAGGTGAGGATGCGCTGCCTCAAGGCCTTCGGAGAGCGCATCATGGCGAGAGGCCCAGACCGCCGAAATCCAAATCCGTATCGCACTCATGAACCGCTTCAACGCCCTAGGCACCGCAGATATCGTCCGAATGGCTTGACGTCAGTGTGGTAAGGAGAACTCACGCCTCAGACGACGGTAGTGCAAAAACGCCCATCGGAGTTCTCATTATCACGAAACGCGGAAAGGACCGCATTTACTCGTACTGCTGCTGGACCGACCGTCATGCTATTTTACCGTAGCGGGGAATTACGGGCAGAAACGTACGGCCACAGTGGTCGAGCGTCGAGCTGGCACAAGATGTAGATTTCCAACCTATCTCATACCGACGGCGCCTATCAGCTTAGTTTGACGAACTCGCATCTGCAATTTGCGACTGTAGCTTAGTTCCTGCTTGGCTGGCCACACTGCAGCGACGGGGCCTTTCGATCAATGTCTGCAAGGGGCCGATAGTATCCCCCCCTCCAACCTATCGGGTAGTGCGCAGGTGGATTTAAAGGGGATTGTGGCGAATGGTGCCCTCTGGCGCGATCCTCGGTGCCAGCCTCTTCTAGCGAGCCGTCATTTCGCGCGTAAGGCGCGTCGAGTAAGGCGAGGGCAGGTGCGGGCTTTTTCGACCTGACACCCGAGTCTCACGACTGTCCGAGCGTTGCAGTCAAATCACAGTCGTTGAATCCGTTCGCGTGTTTCCATACTGCGTCCATGGGATTTAGAAACGCAAAGGGCCTCCCTTGCGGCAGGCCTCGAAAGATCTGATTTATAAGAAAAGTATTGGTTGCGGGAGTAGGATTTGAACCTACGACCTTCAGGTTATGAGCCTGACGAGCTACCGGGCTGCTCCATCCCGCGACAATATTAGCCTCAAGGCCAATTTGGTCTGATTGAGGCTTGGTAATCGTTAGAGAGATATGTTTGTTTCTTACTAGGTTTGGCGGTGACCTACTCTCCCACGCCTTAAGACGCAGTACCATCGGCGCAACGGCACTTAACGGCCGGGTTCGGAATGGAGCCGGGTGTTTTGCTCGCGCTATGACCACCAAACCAAGAAAGAAACAAACTATCAGCCAAGATGCACGATGTGCATCAATACTATCCATGACTTTAACACTGTATGGTGTTGGTGATGCTTCATGGTCCATGAAGTTCAAGTACCGCCGCTCCTCTTTCGAGGCGCACGACAATTCCTGTCTTTCACTGGATCAAATCAAGCCTATCGAACAATTAGTACCAGTCAACTGAGCGTGTTACCACGCTTACATCTCTGGCCTATCGACGAGGTGGTCTACCTCGGTTCTCAGGGATATCTTGTTTTGAAGGGGGCTTCCCGCTTAGATGCCTTCAGCGGTTATCCTTTCCGATCATAGCTACCCAGCACTGCTCCTGGCGGAACAACTGGTACACCAGTGGATCGTTCACCCCGGTCCTCTCGTACTAGGGGCAACTCTTCTCAAATATCCTACACCCACGGCAGATAGGGACCGAACTGTCTCACGACGTTCTAAACCCAGCTCACGTACCTCTTTAAACGGCGAACAGCCGTACCCTTGGGACCTGCTCCAGCCCCAGGATGAGATGAGCCGACATCGAGGTGCCAAACGGTGCCGTCGATATGGACTCTTGGGCACCATCAGCCTGTTATCCCCGGCGTACCTTTTATCCGTTGAGCGATGGCCCTTCCACTCGGGACCACCGGATCACTATGGCCGTCTTTCGACTCTGCTCGACTTGTCAGTCTCGCAGTCAGGCTGGCTTCTGCCATTGCACTCAACGAGCGATTTCCGACCGCTCTGAGCCAACCTTCGCGCGCCTCCGTTACTCTTTAGGAGGCGACCGCCCCAGTCAAACTACCCGCCACAGAGGGTCCCGGATCCGGATAACGGACCGCGGTTAGATAACAAGAATGCGAAGGGTGGTATCTCAAGGATGGCTCCACAGAAACTAGCGTTCCTGCTTCAAAGCCTACCACCTATCCTGCACATCCCAGTCCTGTTACCAGTCTGAAGCTGTAGTAAAGGTGCACGGGGTCTTTCCGTCTAACCGCGGGAAGCCTGCATCTTGACAGGCAATTCAATTTCGCTGAGTCTATGTTGGAGACAGCGGGGAAGTCGTTACGCCATTCGTGCAGGTCGGAACTTACCCGACAAGGAATTTCGCTACCTTAGGACCGTTATAGTTACGGCCGCCGTTTACCTGGGCTTCAATTCGGAGCTTGCACTCCTCCTTTTAACCTTCAGGCACCGGGCAGGCGT